>NZ_CP128361.1:613020-919530 GCF_030345075.1 Solwaraspora sp. WMMA2065 | reverse complement strand
ACGGCCTGTCGGCGACCGTGCTGACCCGGTCCATGAGCCACGCGCAGCGGGCCTGGCGCGAACTGCCGGTGGGCACCGTGAAGATCAACTCGGTGTTCGGTGGAGCGCCGGGCGGTGCCGCGCACCCCCGGCGCGGCAGCGGCGAGGGCCTCGGATTCGGACCGGAACTGCTCGACGAGATGACCGTCGTCAAGGTGCTGCATCTGCAGGCCCCGGGTGGACCGGACGGCCGCTGGTGAGCAGTCCGGCACGGCCGGCGCGGTTACGCGAGATCCGGTTGACGACGTGGCGCGCCGTGCTGGTCGGCAGCGGACGCCGGTTCGTCCGGGACAACTGCGTGGACTGGGCCGCCGCGTTGACCTACTACGGGGTGCTCGCGTTGTTCCCCTCGTTGATCGTGGTCGTCGCCCTGGTCGGTCTGGTCTCCGACAGTGAACGCACGGTGGACACCGTGGTCGGCCTGGCCGAGGAGCTCGGAGCCGGGGCGGTGGTGGGCGACGAGGGTTTCGTCGACATCATCGACGAGGTGGTCGCCCAGCGCAGTTCCGCCGGTGTGCTGCTCAGCTTCGGCCTGGTTGCCGCACTGTGGTCCGCGTCGGGGTACGTTCGGGCGTTCACCCGCGCAGCGAACGCCATCTACGGGGTGGCCGAAGGTCGCCCCTTCTACCGGTTGCAGCCGCAGCAACTCGGGTTGACCACCGCCGGGCTGATGCTGCTCGCGCTGGTCGCCGTGATGCTGATCGTCAGCGGC
Source organism: Solwaraspora sp. WMMA2065 (assembly GCF_030345075.1). Taxonomy (NCBI): domain Bacteria; kingdom Bacillati; phylum Actinomycetota; class Actinomycetes; order Micromonosporales; family Micromonosporaceae; genus Solwaraspora; species Solwaraspora sp. WMMA2065. The sequence goes on along the minus strand of NZ_CP128361.1, from coordinate 918,779 downwards.
CCGGTCACCGATGCGCTCGGTGACCGGCTCGGTTTGGGCCAGGCCCCGCGTACCGCCTGGAGTCTGCTCAAATGGCCGGTGCTGATCGCCATCGTCACGACGCTTTTGTCTCTTCTGTACTGGTTCGCTCCCAACGTCCGCCAGCCGAGGCTTCGCTGGCTGGCCGTCGGCGGCGTGGTGACCCTGCTGCTGGCGGCGCTGGCTTCCGCCGGGTTCGGCACCTACGTCGCGTACTTCGGTTCATACGACGTGACCTACGGCAGCCTCGGCGCGGTGATCGCATTCCTGGTCTGGCTCTACCTGACCAACCTGGCGGTGATGCTGGGCGTCGAGATCAACGCGGAGGTGCAGCGCGGCCGGGCCGCCCAGGCCGGTGAGTCGGAACCGGCCGACCCGGTGCTGCCGCCACGCACGCCGGTTTAGCCACGCCGCTCACGGGTAGTCAAACAGCTATGGAACGCGGCAACAGCAAGCACAGTCCCCGGGTGGACGACAGCATGGCCCACGACACCCGTGGGACCACGCAGGGCACCACCGGAGGCCGGGCCGAGGAGTGGCACGAGGCGGAGCCCCCGGGCGAGGACCAGCCGGAGCCGGCTGCGGTTCCGGCCGGCGACAACCGCTCCGGTACGCCGCAGGGCATGACCAGCGAGGAGGTCGAGCAGCGGAGCAGGCTGGGCCGCTACATCAACCTCTCGGCGCTGCCCGGGGACCGCAGCACGCTGCGCGACAGCGCGCTGGAGAACGAGGCACCCGACGACGTGCTCGACGAGATCGATCAGCTGCCGCCGGGTCGCACGTTCCAGACGGTGTCCGAGGTGTGGGCCGAACTCGGCCATGCCAACGAGACGACCCGCTGGTGACCGCGCCGCCTGCGGCCCGGCGGAAGTAAAGGAGGGACTCACATGGGAGCAGTGACCGAGTACGTCGATGTCGCGGTGCCGGTACGCGCCGCGTACAACCAGTGGACGCAGTTCGAGGAGTTCCCCCAGTTCATGGAGGGCGTCTCCGAGGTGACTCAAGTGTCGGAGACGCTGACGCACTGGACGACCGAGATCGCCGGGGTGTCGCGTGAGTTCGACGCGAAGATCACCGAGCAGATTCCCGACGAGCGGGTCGCCTGGACCGCGACCGGCGGGGTGAAGCAGGCCGGTGTCATCACGTTCCACCGCCTGGACGATGCCCACACCCGGGTCACCGCGCAGATGGAGTTCGACCCGGAGGGAGTGGCGGAGCAGGCCGGCGACAAGCTGGGCATCGTGGACCGCCGGGTGAAGGGTGATATGAAGCGCTTCAAGGATTTCATCGAGAGCCGGCACGGCGTGGAGACCGGGGCCTGGCGTGGCGAGGTCCCCCGACCGCAGCCGTGACAATTCGACCGACCACCGCACCTCGAACAGCGCCCGCCGGCCGGCGGTGACTCCTCCCGAGCCGGCCGACCGGTGGGCCTGACGGCCGGGGCGGGTGGGCCGAAACCGGCCCACCCGCCCCGGCCGCGTCCGCCGGCCCCGCTCAGCCACCGGCCGGGTCCGGCCGCAAGCCGTACTCGTCCGCCGGCCCCTGTTTGGCGACAACCCGGCCGGGTAACCCGGCCGGCATGACTGATTCCGCAGACGAAGTCTGGCGCGACGAGGACCGGCTGCCGGTCCGTGAGCTGGAGCGGGCTGTAGCCGCACCAGCGGGCGACGGTGAGGTCGACGACATGACGGGCAACGACGCCGCGGCCGAGGAGGAGTTCGGCCACGACGCGGAAGCGGTGGACCGGATCGGCGGCCGCCCGGGCGGACCGGCGACGACCGACCCCGAGCGGCCGTACCGGCCGTCGACCACCGGCCGGACCGGTCCGCACTGACGTCGCCAGTCGGTCGCCAGTCCGGCCCCTGACGCATCGGTCAGCCAACCTCGTCCGATCGGCTGACGGCGGTGAGGATCATCCGAGCGAGACTTTTCGGATGCGCCCCACCGCCTCCGGATTCCTCACGCCGCGCCAGCGACGCTGGGCCTGGCTCGGCTTCCTGCTGACCGCGATCCAGGCGCCGGTCTCCGCCTACCTGCTGCCGGACGGCTCCTGGCTGTTCAGCGTCTGCGTGGCGCTGATGGTGGCTACGGTGATCCTCGCCGACGACGCGGCCCGCCGCCGCCCGGCCCCGGCCGACATCCGACGCGTCGAGTAGCCGGGCGGGCACCGCACATGAGTCCGTTCCCCGCCGCCCCGCACGGCATGCTGGCCGTCCCGGCCGCCCGAAGGGCGGCGCAGACCTCGTTGGCCGATCTGCACACCTCGCTCGGCGCCGCCGGCCTGGCCGCCGCCGCAGTCCTGCCCGGCCTGCTGGCCGAGCTGGATCAGCACGCCGCCGCGATCCGGGACCGGCTGTTCGCGGATCTGCGTCCGCTCAGCCCGGTGACGCTGGCCCGGTACGCCGATGGCGTGCGCGACGCGGCCACCGAGGCCGGCTGGCGCCCCCCGGTGGTCGGGCCGACCACCCAGTGGACGACGGTCGACTGGGTGACGTTGCGGCTGGTCGCCGTCTGCCAGCTGGCCGGGATCAGCGGCGCGGCCCCGCGCTGACCCCGGCCCGTACCGGCTCACCGGCCCGACCGGACGGATCAACCGCGGGACGTTCCGCCCGGTCCGGTCATACCACCGGGCCGGTTGGCGCCCGGGCCGGCCATGCCCCGACCGCTGGCCGCCTCCCGGCCACCGGACATCGCCGGCGCCTGCTGGGTCTGCGGAATCACCTGCGTCGGTTCGTTCATCCGGCCACCGGCGTCGTCCCGGCCGGCCTGGTACGCCTGCGCGCTGTCCCGCATCGCCTGTGACTCCTCCGCCATCCGGGTCAGCCAGCCCTCCCACCGTTGCTGCATGGGTCGGACCAGGCCACCGCCGACGCCGACGATCAGCACACCGGCGATGGTGGCGAGTACCGCGATCAGCACCGGGGTAGTGACCGTGGTGGCGATGCCGACCTGGTTCAACGCGGCGATGACGCCGAGCGCGACGATGAACACCGACGCGGCGGTAGCCAGCAGCCGGCCGTAGGAGAGCCCGCCGAGCGCACCCGACACCAGGTCACGTACCGCGGTCGCGATGGCAGCGGCGACGACCACGATGACGATCGCGACGAACGCCCGCGGCAGCCACGCCACAACCGCGCTGATCAGGTCGCTGATCGGGTTCGGCCCCCAGACTCCGAACGCGAACTGCAGGGTGAACAGCAGCACCGCGTAGTACGCCAACCGGGCCAGGATGTCGCTGGCGTCGTACCGGGTCCGTTCCAAGGCCTTGCCGATGCCGCCGCGCTCCACCGCCCGGTCGAACCCGACCCGTTCGAGCGCCTTGTCGACGCCCTTCAGCACTGCCCGTGCGATCAACCATCCGACCACCAGAATCGCGATGAACGCGATGGCCCGGGGCACGAAAAGTATCACGGACCGCCACATGTCAGTCAGCGCGTTGCCGATGTCGACCTGCGCCGACGCGTACGTCGAGGACATCCGGTCCCCCCTCTCCGGCTCATCTACCGATGCGTCGCCTCGTTGTCGTACGGACGCGCTGCATCGCCTACCGCCGGCCCGCATACCCACCTTGCGCCGGTCCACGCCACCCGCCGACGGCGGCCCCGGATAGGCTGCCACCCATGGCAGGCACCGCCGGGCAGACCCGGGACACCCCGTCGGGGGTTCCGGCTGCGCGTTCCGCCACCCCGGCCGGCACCAACCCGGACAACGCCGCACCGGACAACGCCGTACCAGCCGGGCAAGTCGACCGGCATGACTGGGCGAGCACGCCGCTCGGTCGGTCGGATGGTTGGGATCCTGCGGTACGGGCAGCGGTCGAGTTGGTGCTCGCTTCACCGGTGCCAATGGCTCTGGTCTACGGCGACGACTTCCTGATGATCTACAACGACGCCTACGCGGAGCTGCTCGGTGCCAAGCACCCGGAGGCGTTCGCCCAGCCCGCCGCCGCGGTGTTCGCCGACGCGTGGCACCGGCCGGGCGTCGGCGACGTGGTGGCACGGGTCTACCGCACCGGCGAACCGTTCCTCGAGTCGGAGGCCGTGGCACCGTTTGGCACCGGCGAGTCGGGCCCGTTCGGCGGTACGGCATTCACTCGTGGCTACTCGGCGGTCCGGGACAGCGACGGGCGGATCGTCGGGATGCTCTCAGTCGCGACCGAGACCGGCACCATCACCCACCGGTTGCAGAGCCTCAGCGAGCTGACCTCGGCATTGGCCGGCACACTCACCCTCGACGACGTCGCCCGGGTCGCGCTGCGGTACGGCCTGGCCTCGCTCGACGTCGATCAGGTGGCGCTCGGCATCGACGACGGTGGCGGGTGGCGGGTGGTCCGCCGGGTCCGCGGTGAGCTGCTCGACGAAGCCGACGAGCGGTTGCCTCCGGTGTGGCGCCGCATCCCCCGGGACGCGGCCACCCCGTTGGCCACCGTCGCCGGCACCGGTGTCCCCCGGTTCACCGGGGAGGGCCGGCCGCTCGCCCGGTACGCCACGGACCGGCACGACGAGCTGGTGACGGCGCTCGCCGCCCTGCCGCTGCGAGCCGGATCACTACGCGGTGGAATCACCTTCGGGTACCGAGATCCACATTCGTGGGCGCCGGCCGAACGGGCACTGCTTTCGGCCGTCGCCGAACTGGTCACCCAGGCGGCCGAGCGAGCCCGGCGGTTCGAGACCCAGCATGGTACGGCTCAACTGCTGCAGCGCAGCATGCTGCCGGAGCAGTTGCCGGACCTGCCGCTGCTGCGGTTGGCCGCACGCTACGACCCGGGGGTGGACGGCAATTCGGCCGGCGGCGACTTCTACGACGCGTTCCGGCTTCCCGATGGCGGGCTGGCCGTGGTGCTCGGCGATGTCGTCGGGCACGATGTGCGGGCAGCGGCGCTGATGGGCCAGGTCCGGGCCGCGCTGCGCGGGCTCGCGCTGGCCGAACCGGAGCCGACGGCGGTGCTGAACGGGCTGGACCGGCTGGTGCACAGCCTGGGCGCGGAGAGCCGCAACGAGGAACTGTTCGTGACCGTGCTGTACGGGGTGCTCGATCCGGCGACCGGCGGGTTGACCGTGTCCAGCGCTGGTCATCCCGCTCCGCTGATACGACGCTGGTCGTCGACCACCGCGAGCGCCGAGTTCGTCCCGGTGCCGCCCGGGCCGCCACTCGGTCTGGCCGGGCCACGGCGACCGACCCGGGTCGAGCTGCGCCCCGGCGACACGCTGCTGATGTTCAGTGACGGCGTGGTGGAACGACGCGGTCAGGATCTCGGCGACGGGATGTCCGCTCTGGCCGCAGCCGTCGCCGAGACCAGCACCAGCGATCCGCGCAATCTCTGCGCGGTGGCCAGTGCGGCGGTGCCCGGTACCACCGACGACGACGTGGCGGTACTCGCGGTGGAGCATGCGGCCGCGCCGAGCCGGTCGGCGGGGTTGCTGGTTCCTGCCGAGCCGATCGCACCGAGCCGAGTACGGCACTGGTTGGCCGGCCAACTGGCCGGGTGGCAGGTTCCCGAGTCGGTGATCGGGCCGGCGGTGCTCTGTGCCAGCGAGTTGACCACGAACGCCCTGCTGCACGCCGGCACCGAGGCACGGGTCGAGATCGATCTCAGCCAGGAGCGGCTACTCGTCTCGGTAGCTGACAGTGGCACCCGGGGCACGGTCAGTCGGGCGCACATCGACACATTGAGTAGCCGCGGCCGGGGTCTGGGTCTGATCGAGCAGTTGAGCGACACCTGGGGCACGGACCCCTCGGTACGGGGTTCAACCGTGTGGTTCGAGATCATGTTGCCGATCGACTCGTAACTCCGATGTTTACCCAAAGTGACATCAATTGGGCCATTCAGCCGAGTCGCAGCGGGCGTCTCCGTGGCGTAGGGTAACTGACTACGCCAATCGGATAAACGACGCGAAGAGGTACAAAGCGGTGCGAATCAGAGGCTACGCCACGGGAACCCCCTGCTGGTCCGAACTACGCACCAGCGACACCGCGGGTTCGAGCGACTTCTACCACGGACTGTTCGGGTGGAAGCCGGTTGACGAGCCGAACAGCACCGGTGTCGAGTTCCACCTGCGAGACATGGCCGTCGCTGGGCTCGCCCCGCCCCTCGCCGCAGGCCAGCCGGCGGCCTGGCTGACCTACCTCGCCTCGGACGATCTGGCCGCGACAGTCGAAAGCGTGGCCCGGGCCGCCGGATCGACACTCTCACCGCCCGCCCCGGTTGCCGAGCGGGGCCACTTCGCCCTGATCGCCGATCCGCAGGGTGCCGTGTTCGGGCTCTGGCAGCGGAGGGCCTTCCCGGGCGCGCAGGTGACCGGCGAGCCCGGCGCTACCTGCTGGAACGAACTCGCCACCCGGGACGTGGCCGGTGCCGGGGCCTTCTACGGCTCGGTTTTCGGGTGGACCACGCGACCCAGCATCTACAGCGAAGGGTCCGGATACCAGGAGTGGTTGCGGGAGACCAGTGAGGTGGCCGGGCTGATCGAGATGGGCGAGATGTACCCGCCGCAGGTTCCGGCGCACTGGCGGACGACCTTCGAGGTCGACGACTGCGAGGCGGCGGTGCAGCGCTGCCAGGCGCTCGGCGGAACGGTCTCCTTTGGTCCGTACCAGGCTGGTCCGGGTACCTACGCACAGTTGACCGACCCGTTCGGTGCCGCGTTCGGGATCATCGCCGTGCGTCCGGAGTTCCGCACGCCGCTCGACTGACCCGACTGCCGGCCGCGTCTGATATTTCACTTTATACCGCCTTTGGGGCAGTTGGCGTCACAAGCTCTTCACATATCAGCAACATCCCCGTACGGTGGTCGATATCCATGGGAGCGCTTCCACTGAACGCTCTCAATATATCGTCCCTATCCGGAGGGAGCACGCATGCGCAGAAGATCTGCGCTCACCGCAGTTGGCGCCGCCGCCGTCATGGCGTTCACAGCGGCCACCGCGGTCGGTGTCGGGCTGCTGCAGCCCACGGCAGCCCAGGCCGCCGACTCCGCCTTCTACGTCGACCCGGACACCTCGGCCGCTCGCTGGGTGGCGGCGAACCCCGGTGACTACCGGGCGAATGTCATCCGCGACCGGATCGCCTCGGTGCCCCAGGGCCGCTGGTTAACCCAGTACAACCCAAGCGAGGTACGCGGCCAGGTCGACGCCTTCGTGGGTGCCGCCGCCGCGGCCGGCAAGATCCCGATCATGGTGGTCTACAACATCCCCAACCGCGACTGCAGCAACCACAGCAGCGGTGGCGCGCCCAACCACAGCGCCTACCGGCAGTGGGTCGACCAGGTCGCGGCCGGGCTCGGTAACCGGCCCGCATACATCGTGCTCGAGCCCGACGTGCTCGCCCTCATGGGCACCTGCATGAGCCAGTCGGAGCAGGCCGAGGTACGCGCCTCGATGGCCTACGCCGGCAGGGCGCTCAAGGCGGGATCGTCCCAGGCCAAGGTGTTCTTCGACGCCGGACACTCGGCCTGGCACGCCCCGTCGACGATGGCGGGCCTGCTGGTCGGTGCGGACGTGGCGAACAGCGCGGACGGCATCTCCAGCAACGTGTCCAATTACCGCAGCACCAGCGAGGCAGTCAACTACGTCAAGGCGGTCATCAGCGCCACCGGTGCCAACCACCTCACCGCGGTCATCGACACCAGCCGTAACGGCAACGGCCCGCTCGGCTCCGAGTGGTGCGACCCGGAAGGTCGGGCCATCGGCACGGCGAGCACCACCAACACCGGCGACAGCAAGATCGAGGCATACCTCTGGGTGAAACTGCCCGGCGAAGCTGACGGCTGCATCGCAAACGCGGGCCAGTTCGTACCGCAACGGGCGTACGACCTGGCGATTGCGGCCGGCCCTGTGCCGACCACCGCACCGCCGACGACCGCACCGCCCACCACGGCTCCACCGCCCACCACGGCACCCCCGCCCACCACGGCACCCCCGCCCACCACCGCTCCGCCGCCCACCACGAACCCGCCGGCCGGCGCCTGCAGCGTCAGCTACACCACGAACCAGTGGCCTGGCGGCTTCACCCGGGATGTCCGGATCACCAACACCGGTGGCTCGGTCAGCAGTTGGACCCTCGCCTTCACCGCAGGATCCAACGTCAGCCTGAGCAACGGCTGGAACGGCGACTGGTCCCAGTCCGGCAGCCAGATCACGGTCCGCAACGCTGCCTGGAACGGCTCACTGGCCTCCGGTGCCACCGTCAGCATCGGCTTCCAGGGGACCTTCTCCGGCAGCACCCTGCCGCCGCTGAGCAACATCACCCTCAACGGCGCGGCCTGCGCGAGCTGACGCCCAAGTCAGGATCCCCAGGTACACTTCGGCCCCTCCCGGCATCGGGAGGGGCCGAAGTCCGTGCGGGGACCGGGTTACCCGGGCGGCTCACCGGGCACTCCTGCCGAGGAGAGGAGGCCAAACATGACCAGATCCACGACCCGTACGGATAATCCGTCGCCGGGCATGTTCGGCGACACCGCCAACTTCCCGGCCAGCAACCTGCCGGCCGGACCAGCCGGACCAGCCACCGCACCCGGTGCCGCGCCACAGAACGGCGGTCCCGCACGGACCAGTGTGACCGTCGCCAGCCATCCGGACTACGCCTCCGCGCAGCGCGCCGTCGACCGGCTGTCGGACAACCGGTTCCCGGTGGAACGCACCGCCATCGTCGGCACCAACCTGCGGCTGGTGGAAGAGGTCACCGGCCGACTCACCACCGGCCGGGCAGCGTTGGCCGGCGCGGGCACCGGCGCCTGGTTCGGACTGTTCATCGGCCTGCTGATCGGCATCTTCGCGGTGGTGAACTGGCTGGGCATCATCGTCACCGCCGTGGTGATCGGTGCGGTCTGGGGTGCCGTGTTCGGTGCGGTGGCGCACGCGATGACCGGAGGCCGGCGGGACTTCTCCTCCCGCAGCCTGCTACAGGCCAGCCAGTACGGCGTGACGGTCGACGCCGAATACGCCGACCGGGCCCACCAGGTGCTACGGGAGTCGACCCAGCAGGCCGGACGCACATCCCGTTGACGAGGGCCGGCCCCAGCCGGCAATCACGAGTGGCGGGGCGGGACGGCACCCCGGGTGTTGTCCCGCGCCGCTCCGGCACCCCACCACCTGCCGGCACCTCCGGCACCCCACCACCTGCCCGTGCCTCCGGCACCCGTCACTTTGCTATTCCCAGGAGGGTGTTTGGGCGGGGCCGGCCGGGTACCCGGTTGCTGCGGCGACACCCACAGATGGCACAGCTCCGGGATTCACGGACGCGGCCTGGCGCCTACCGTCATTGTCGAGATGCCAGGGCAGCACGCTGAGGAGGCACGATGAGCACCGAGATCGTAACCCCGGATCCCCAGCAGACCTACTCGAACCGGACCGTCCAGAGTGAACAGGGACTGCTCCTCGCGGTCCTGGTGATGGTGGTGCTGGGCGTACTCGGGGTGTTCCTGGTGTCCTGACCGCCCAGTCCGGCTGTCAGCACGTCGGTGAACTCAACGTGGCAGCTGCTGACCGGTGCCGTGCGGGACGTCGACCGCCGGCACCACCCCCAGTCGACCTGCCTGGTAGTCCTCGAACGCGGCGAGCAGCTCCGCCCGGGTGTTCATCACGAACGGTCCGTACCGCGCGACAGGTTCCCGGATCGGCCGACCGCCCATGACGTACACGTCGAGCTGCGGTACGCGGCTGTCCTGTCGGACGTCGGCGGCGATCCGCAGCGTGTCGCCGGGCCCGTGGACAGCCAGTTGACCGGTGTGCACGGGCCGCAGATCGGGGCCGACGGATCCCCGACCACCCAGGACGTACACCAACGCGTTGAAGTCGGCCCGCCAGGGCAGGTCCACCTGCGCCCCCGGCTGCACCGTCAGATGGCTGATGGTGATCGGGGTGTGGGTGGAGCCGGGACCGTCGTTCCCGGCGACCGAGCCGGAGATCACCCGGATCAGCGCTCCTCCGTCCGGGGTGCTGAGCAGGGCGACCTGGTCGCCCCGAATGTCCTGGTACCGGGGCGAAGCAAACTTCTTCGACCGGGGCAGGTTGACCCACAGCTGGAGACCGTGGAAGAGCCCGCCGCTGGCGACCAGGTGTTCCGGTGGTGCCTCGATGTGCAACAGTCCGGAACCGGCGGTCATCCACTGGGTGTCCCCGTCGGTGATCGTGCCCCCACCACCGTGCGAGTCCTGATGGTCGAAGATCCCGTCGATGATGTACGTGACAGTCTCGAAGCCGCGGTGCGGGTGCCAGGCGGTGCCCTTCGGCTCACCCGGCGCGTACTCCACCTCGCCCATCTGGTCCAGGTGCAGGAACGGGTCGAGCTCGCCGACCGGCACGCCGGCGAACGCCCGGCGGACGGGGAAACCCTCGCCCTCGAAGCCGCTGGGGGCGGTGGTGACCCGGTGGACCGGCCGGATCGTGCCGGCGGCCGGATCGTGGGCCGGCAGGCGCGGCAGTACGAGTACGTCGTCGACGGTGATGGCTGGCATCGGAGTCCTCATTTCCGGACGATATGCGCTTTGCGCTGGTTTTCCGGGCGATGTGCGCGTTGCGCTGGCGGCCGCGTCATCGACTCCGACCAGACATCCACCGGTTGCAGCGTACGCTCTGATCAAGGGTTCAACCATCCACCGGACGTGACGGGGTCGCTCCCGGCAGCCGGTGCGACGATTGCGTCCGACGGGTACCAATGGGCGATAGGTGACCATCGGACGACTCCGGCTACAGGAGAGATTGGCTGCCGGCTCAGCTACCACATCGAAGCGCCGGCCACACTGGTACTGCAGGTCACTGCGTACCGGCCGGCCCCGCCGGCCCGGTTGGTGGCGAGCACCGCGGACGGCGACGACGTTGCCGTGACGGAGATCGACGGGAGCTGGGCCGCCGGCGGCCGTCAGCATCTGGTAAGTGCACCGGTCGGAGATCTCACGGTCTCGTACCGCGTGACCACTCTGCCGCCTCCGGCGTCGGACCAGGCCCCGGCAGCGGCCGGGTCAGCGGTCAGTCAACTGGATCGCGTCATCTACACCCGGCCGAGCCGCTACTGTCCGTCGGACCGGATGACGGGATTCGCGGCCGCCCGGTTCGCCGGCTACCCCGACTCCGTCGACTCCCTCCGGGCGATCTGTGACTACGTCCACAGCCGGACCTCGTACACGGCCGGGGCGAGCGGGCCCGGCACCGACGCCGCCGAGACGTTGCTGAGCGGGGTCGGCGTCTGCCGCGACTACGCACACCTGACGGTGGCGCTCTGCCGGGCCGTCGACATCCCGGCGCGAGTGGTCGCGGTCTACGCACCCGGCCTGGCTCCGATGGATTTCCATCTGGTCGCCGAGGCCGCCGTCGGTGACCGGTGGTACGTGTGGGACGCGACCCGGCTGGCACCCCGGCCCAGCATGGTGCGGATCGCGACCGGCCGGGACGCGGCGGATGTCGCCTTCGCGACCGCCCTCGACGGCGTGTCGGAGCTGACCGGGATGTCCGTCCTCGCGGTCGCCCCAGGCGACCTACCGGTCGACGAGCACGAGGCGCTGGTGGCGCTTCATTGACCCTGAACGGGGTAACCGGGGCCCGGAAGCGGTGCGAGTGCACAGCGAAATGTCCGACTTGATCTGTCATGGGCGATAAATACATCGTACTTTCGGCTAGCTTTTGATTGACCGACCGGGTTAGTGTTGGAGGCCGAAAGACCCTAGCGGACACAGCAGAACGCACCACTTTCCATATCCGCGGACGAGGTGCAGGGAGGACCACCATGACCGCGACACTGACCGGACACCGCACGGTGACCGAGCCGACGACACTTGCCGAGCCGAATACAGTGGACCGGACGATGACACCGGACCGGACGATCACAGCGCCGGCCACACTGGACCGGCGGGTGACCGCACCGGAGGACAGCGCAGCCGATCTGCTGGCCGCGATGGCGGCGCTGCCGCCCGGTCACCCGTCCCGGGAGGCACTGCGCGACCGAGCCATCGAGGCATGGCTTCCGCTGGCTCAGCACCTCGCCCAGCGCTACAGCGGCCGGGGTGAGCCAACCGACGACCTCGCTCAGACCGCAGCCGTCGGCCTGATCAAGGCCATCGACAAGTTCGACCCCGCGCGCGGCGTCGACTTCGCCGGCTACGCGATCCCGACGATCATCGGTGAACTGAAGCGGCACTTCCGGGACCGGACCTGGGACATCCGGGTGCCCCGCCGGCTGCAGGAGCTACGGCTGAGCATCTCGGAGGCGAACAGCACCCTGCTGCAGACGCTGGGCCGGTCACCGACGGTCGCCGACATCGCCGCACACCTGCGGATCACCGAGGAGGAGGTGCTCGAAGGCCTGGAAGGTGCCCGCGCGTACAACGCGGTGTCGCTGTCCACACCGACCGGCGACGGCGAGCGCGCCACCGAGTTGGCCGACATGCTCGGTGCCGAGGACCGCGAGTACGAGCTGGCGGAGCTGCGGGTCGCGCTCGGCCCAGCGCTGGCCACCCTCGACGAACGCGAGCAGCGCATCCTCACCCTGCGCTTCTACGGCAACCTGACCCAGTCGCAGATCGCCGATCAGATCGGCGTGTCCCAGATGCACGTGTCGCGGTTGCTCGCCAGGGCACTGACCAAGCTCCGCGGGCAGTTGCAGTCGACGTACTGATCGGCCCGATCGGTGGGTCCGACGGTGCCCGCCGCCTGGTTGCGACCCACGCTGAAGGCTCCCACCGGCTGCGGCCGGCCCCGACCTCCCGGGCCGGCCGCAGCCGGCGTCTCGGCGACCGTTACCCGGTGATGTCGCCGGTGACTTCGGTGATGTCGCCGATGACCACGGTGATGTTGTCCGGCCCGCCGGCCCGGATCGCCAGGTCGACCAGCCGCTGCGCGCCCGCCTGCGGGTCGGCGTAGGTGGCCAGGACCTCGGCGATGCTCTCCGCCCGCACCACGTTCGACAGCCCGTCGCTGCACAGCAGCCAACGGTCGCCGGTCTGCGGTTCGAAGACCTGGTAGGCGGGGTTGACGTTCTCCCCCTGTAACGCCTGGGTGACCACCGCTCGGCGCGGATGGCTGGCGGCCTGCTCGGCAGTGATGACGCCCTCGTCGACCAGCATCTGCACGAACGTGTCGTCCCGGGTGACCTGCTCCAGCGCGCCGCCCCGCAGCAGGTACGCCCGCGAATCGCCGATATGTGCCAGTGCGATCGCCACGCCGGACCCGGCGAAGAGCAGGGCGGTCAGGGTCGTTCCCATCCCCTCCCGCGCCGGATCCTCGGCTATCGCCTGCCGGATTCCGGCGCTGGCGGTCTCGACCGCCGACTGCAGCCTCGGTACCAGTTCATCGTCCGCGACGGCCGCATCGAGCGGGGCGATCGCCTCGATCGCGATCTTGCTCGCCAGATCCCCGGCGGCCATCCCACCCATGCCGTCGGCGACGGCGACGAGCCAGTCGCCGGCGTGCACGGAGTCCTGGTTCCCGCTCCGGATCAGGCCGCGGTCGGTCACCGCCGCGGAACGCAGCTTCAGGGTCATGGCTGGCAGCCTGCCAGGAACAGGGCCGAAATGTCTCTAGTAGATCAGCATGCAGATGTTAAAGATCATGGAGAATCACAGCCGCCCGCTGGGCATAAACTACTAAATACCGCATAACGGACACCTAGCACCGGTCGCGCGACCCGCCACACATGACGTGATTGACACGCCGGTAACGCCCTGGCAACATCGTCTCAGATCAATGGGAGCGCTCCCAGTCCCCCGCGCGGAAGGAACCCCGTGACCCGATCCAGACGACGCCGGACGGTCGCGCTGCTCGCCGGCACCAGTGCCAGCGTCCTGGCGTTGACCACCCTGACCGTGACGACGGCGTACGCCGAGGAACGCGAACATATCGTCAACGGCACCTTCGACGACGGAACAGCCCCCTGGTGGGGCACCGAGAACGTCACCCTGGCCGCCACCGACGGCCAACTGTGCGCCAGCGTGCCCGGCGGCACCACCAACCCGTGGGACGCCAGCATCGGACACAACGGCATCGAACTCATCGACGGTGCCGCGTACCGACTGGCCTTCACGGCCGCCAGCGACGTTCCCGCGTCCGTACGGGCAAACGTTCAGCTCAACGCGGAGCCCTACACCACCGTGCTCAGCCGCGAGCTCGACCTCGTGCCAGACGCCGAGACGTTCACCTACGAGTTCACCGCCAACCTCGACTCCCCCGACGGCACCCTCACCTTCCAACTCGGCGGCGGCGCCGCCGACTACACCCTCTGCCTGGACGACGTCTCGCTGCTCAGCGACGACACTGTCGGTCCCCCACCCGGCGGGCCGGAGCAGATCACCAACGGCGACTTCAGCAACGGCACCGACAGCTGGATCAGCTACGGCACCACCAGCCCCCGGGTGGTCGACGGACGGCTCTGCGCCACCGTCCCGACCGGGCTGGCCAACCCGTGGGACGCCGGCATCCTGCAGGAGGGCCTGCCGCTGATCACCGGCGAGGAGTACACCATCGGCTTCACGGCGTCCGCCGAACCGGCCGCCGCCGTACGGGCGGTGGTCCAGCTCGGTGCCGACCCGTACACCGGCTACTTCGGCCGCGACCTGGCGTTGACCGCCGAACCCTCGCGGGTCGAGGCGACCTTCGTCGCCAGCGAGGACACCGAACGGGCCCAGCTCGCCTTCCAGGTCGGCGGCAACGCCGACGAATACACCTTCTGCCTGGACGACGTCTCGCTGCGCGGCGGCGAGGAGGAGCCGCCGTACATGCCGGACACCGGGCCACGGGTACGGGTGAACCAGGTCGGCTACCTGCCCGGCGGACCCAAGAACGCCACCGTCGTCACCGACGCCACCGAGCCGCTCGACTGGCAACTGCACGACGCCGACGGGACGGTCGTGGCCAGCGGCACCAGCACCGTACGTGGGCTGGACAGCGCCTCCGGCGAGCAGACGCACAGCATCGACTTCTCCGCGTACCGGGGCACCGGCACCGGGTTCACCCTGGTCACCGACGGCGAGACCAGCTACCCGTTCGCCATCTCCGGCGACATCTACCAGCAGCTGCGCTCCGACGCGCTGCAGTTCTTCTACATCCAGCGCAGCGGCATCGCCATCGACGCAGACCTGGTCGGCGAGGAGTACGCCCGCCCCGCCGGCCATGTCGGCGTCGCGCCCAACCAGGGCGACATCGACGTGCCGTGCCAGCCCGGCGTCTGCGACTACCGACTCGACGTACGCGGCGGCTGGTACGACGCCGGCGACCACGGCAAGTACGTGGTCAACGGTGGCATCGCCACCTACCAGCTGCTCAGCGCGTTCGAGCGGACCAAGACCGCGCCCAGCGCCGACGGCGGGGCCGGGCTCGGCGACGGCACCTTGCGGGTGCCCGAGCGGGACAACGGCGTGCCGGACATCCTCGACGAGGCCCGCTGGGAGCTGGAGTTCCTGATGCGGATGCAGGTGCCGGCCGGTGAACCGCTCGCCGGGATGGCGCACCACAAGATCCACGACCGGAACTGGACCGGCCTGCCGCTGCAGCCGGAGGACGACCCGGAGCTGCGGGAGCTGCACCCGCCGTCGACCGCAGCCACGCTGAACCTGGCGGCCGTCACCGCCCAGTGCGCCCGGCTGTACGCCCCGTACGACACCGCGTTCGCCGACCAGTGCCGGACTGCGGCGACGACGGCCTACGCGGCTGCCAAGGCCAACCCGGCCCGGCTCGCCGACCCGGCCGACGGCAACGGTGGCGGCGCCTACAGCGACGGTGACGTCAGCGACGAGTTCTACTGGGCGGCGGCCGAGATGTACCTGACCACCGGCGAGCAGAGCTACCTCGACGACGTCACCGCCTCGCCGCACCACACCCGGGACGTCTTCGACGCGACCGGCTTTGGCTGGGGCTCCACCGCCGCGCTCGGCCGGCTCGACCTGGCCACCGTGCCGAACGGGCTCGCCCCGCAGGAGCGGGACCGGATCCGTGCCTCGGTGGTGGCCGCCGCCGACTCCTACCTCGATACCGGGGACGGTCAGGCGTACGGGTTGCCGATGCCAGGCAACCGGGGTGCCTACTTCTGGGGTGCCAACAGCAACATCATCAACAATGCGGTGGTGCTCGCCACGGCGTACGACATGACCGGGGACACCGGGTACCGCGACGGTGCCGTGCAGGCGATGGACTACATCTTCGGTCGCAACGCGCTGAACCACTCGTACGTCACCGGCTGGGGCTCGGTGTACCCGCGCAACCAGCACAGCCGAATCTTCGGCAACCAGCTCGACCCGGACCTGCCGATCCCGCCGGCCGGGTCGATCGCCGGCGGTGCCAACGCCGGCCTGGACGACCCGTTCGCCCGGGACCTGCTGGAAGGCTGCGCGCCGATGTTCTGCTACGTCGACGACATCGAGTCGTACGCGACGAACGAAGTGGCGATCAACTGGAACTCGGCGTTGAGCTGGATCGCCTCCTTCCTGGCCGACCAGGGCGACGCGGTGCCGGCACCGGCGCCGTTGAGCTGCCGGGCCGAGTACATCAACTACGGCAAATGGGCCGGCGGCGGAGGCTTCACCGCCCAGGTCGACATCACCAACACCGGGGACGCCACAGTCGACGGCTGGACGGTCCGCTTCGCGTTCACCGGTGACCAGCGGCTCCGGGAGGCGTGGATGGCCAAGGTCAGCCAGAGCGGGGCGACGGTGACGGCCCGCAGCGAGACCTACAACGGCCGGCTGGAGCCCGGCGAGACGGCAATGTTCGGGCTGAACGCCACCACCGCCGGCGGAGCCAACCCGGCACCGGAGCTGATCACCGTCAACGGGGTGGCCTGCTCCTGAACCTGTGCTGTTGGCCGACCCGCCGCTGCGCCGCGAGCGGCGGGTCGGCCACCAGCCGGCCGGCCCACCGCTCGCCCGGCCGACCGGCGGACGGACCCACCCGTCCCCGTCGCCCTCGGGTGGCCGACGGAGACCCGCCCGAGGGCCGGACAGATCGTCGACAGCGGACGGTGGCCATCGGACGGCTGCGGGTCAGCTCCTGCATCGCCTGCGCCAACAGCTCCTCCAGCGCGACGCCGAGCGCCCGGCAGATCGACGCCAACATCTCCGAGGACGGTTCCTTGCGTCCACGCTCCAGCTCCGACAGGTACGCCGTGGACAGGCCGGCGGCGCGGGCGACGTCCTGCAGGGTGCGACCCTGGTCCTGCCGGAGCCGGCGCAGCACCCGCCCGATGACCTGTCGCAGCAGCATCGAAAGTCTCCGTCCTGGCTCGCCCGGTCAGCTGGAGACGCCACCGGCGGACAGCTGCGCAGTGGTGGCGATCACCTGGTCGATGATGCCGTACTCGCGGGCCTGCTCTGCGGTGAACCACCGGTCCCGGTCGGAGTCCTGCTCGATCTCCTCGCGGGTGCGCCCGGTGTGGAACGCGATCCGCTCGATCGTCGTCCGCTTGATGTGCAGCATGTTCTCCGCCTGGATGGCGATGTCGGCGGCGCTGCCGCCCATCCCGCCGGACAACTGGTGCATCATGATCCGGGTGTGCGGCAGGGCGTACCGTTTGCCGGGCGCGCCGGCACAGAGCAGGAACTGTCCCATCGACCCGGCGAGACCGAGGCCGACGGTCGCCACGTCGTTTCCTATGTAGTGCATCGTGTCGTAGACCGCCATGCCGGCACTGATCACGCCGCCCGGCGAATTGATGTAGAGGAAGATGTCGCGCTCGCTGTCCTCGGCCGCCAGCAGCAACATCTGCGCACAGATCGTGTTGGCCGAGGTGTCGTCGACCTGGGTGCCGAGAAAGATCACCCGCTCCTTGAGCAGCTGTTGGAAGACCTGGTCGCCGAAGCCGGTGGTCGCGCCGTCCGCAGCCATCGCGGGACTGGTGTGCCGCATCAGTGACGCCCCTCTCGATCACGGTGATGTGGCTACCAGCTTCGACTGGCGACGGTCCGGACCGCTGCCCTTTCTGCTGACAGGAGATCTGCTGTGAGCAGAAGGCGATCCGAGCGCCGTCCACGGGGTACGGCCCTCCGGCCGGGCCGGAGGGCCGTACCCCGTGGCTCAGTCGAGCAGCTCGGCCACCGTGCCGGCGGCCACCGTACGGCCGCCCTCACGGACCGCGAAGCCGAGCCCGACGTCCATCGCGACCGGCCTGCCCAGCTCCACCGTCACCTCGACGGTGTCGCCCGGCATGGCCATCGTGCCGTCGGCGAGCCGCACCGACCCGACCACGTCCGTGGTACGGAAGTAGAACTGCGGCCGGTAGTTCGCGAAGAACGGCGTGTGCCGGCCCCCCTCGGCGGTGGTCAGCACGTACAACCGGGCCCGGAACCGCTGGTGCGGCGTGACGCTGCCGGGCACCGCCACCACCTGGCCCCGCTGCACCTGGTCCCGCTTGACCCCGCGCAGCAGTACGGCGGCGTTGTCGCCGGCCTCGGCGGTGTCCAGCGACTTGCCGAACGTCTCCAGCCCGGTCGCCACGGTCGACAGGGTCGGACCGAGTCCGACCACCTCCACCGGGTCGCCGAGCCGCAGGGTGCCCCGCTCGACCGCGCCGGTCACCACGGTGCCCCGACCGGAGATGGTCAGCACGTTCTCGATCGGCATCAGGAACGGCTCGCCCAGCTCGCGGGGTGGCACCGGGACGTACCGGTCGACCGCGTCGAGCAGCTCCACGATGGAGTCCACCCAGCGCGGGTCGCCCTCCAGCGCCCGCAGCGCCGACACCCGGACCACCGGCACCTGCTCGCCGGGGAACCCGTACTCGGTGACGAGGTCGCGGACCTCGAGCTCGACCAGGTCGAGCAGTTCCGGGTCGTCGACCGCGTCGGCCTTGTTCATCGCCACCACCAGGTACGGCACCCCGACCCGACGGGCCAGCAGCACGTGCTCGCGGGTCTGCGGCATCGCCCCGTCGAGCGCGGAGACGACCAGGATCGCCCCGTCCACCTGCGCCGCCCCCGTGATCATGTTCTTGACGAAGTCGGCGTGGCCCGGCATGTCCACGTGGGCGTAGTGCCGGGTCGCGGTCTCGTACTCGACGTGCGAGATGTTGATGGTGATGCCCCGCGAGACCTCCTCCGGCGCCCGGTCGATGCCGTCGAAGGACACGAACCGGTTGGCCGCCGGGTCCCGGTCGGCGAGAACCTTGGTGATCGCGGCGGTCAGGGTGGTCTTGCCGTGGTCGACGTGACCCATGGTGCCGATGTTGAGGTGCGGCTTCGCCCGCACGAACTGACTCTTCGCCATGATGATCTTCCAGGGATGGGAAACGAGCTGGCGGACGACGAACGCGGGCGGGTGCCAGACCGCCCGACCGCGTCAGAACCACGCCGCCCGGCGCGCCCGTCGACGGGCAGCGCCGGAAGGACCGGGCCACCCTCCTCCGTGGTTCTGCCGCAGCGGGAGGAGGGTCAGCCTCGGGTATCAGCCAGCCACGCGCACACGACGGCGGCGCCCGGCAGGTGAAGACCTGCGGGCCGCACAGCGCCGACGGTGCCGAACATGGTGGTCACGCTAGCCGGTAACGCCGGGCCGGGCCATCGAATTCCGGCTCACACCAACGGCGAGACCCCGGGTCGCGCGGACGGCGCGAGCCCCGCGTCACTCGAACAGTGAATGCCGTACGCCCGGTTGCTCCCGCCGGCGGGCCCGGCGACGACGCTGGACGACGACCAGGTCGACCACGGCGATCACGGCCAACACCCACAGCACGACCGCGCCGGCGGTGAGGTCGGCCCGCCAGGCGAGCGCCCCGAGCACGGTGCAGAAGACCAGCCCGAAACCGGCCATCGCCAGCCGCAGATTCAACGCGCTGTAGGCGTGACCGACGGTACCCCGGGCCCTGTTGGGCTGCGACTTCGTGGCCATCCCCGGGCTGTACCCGGCAGACACCGGGCCGTAACCTCGCGAACGCGCCCGTTGAGGCTCGACGACGAGCTACCGACGTCGGCCCGCACCACCAGGTCGGGCTGAGCACCCCTACTCATCCGGACCGGCCGGTCCGGCAGGAAGCTGAGCCGATGAACGTTTCGTCGCGACCGGAGTGGCCCGTCCCCCGGGTCGGCATCACCGGGGTCGGCGTCAGCCTCCCCGACCGTACCCTCACCACCGCCGACCTGCAGGACCGGATCACCGCCGCCAGTGACGTCGCACTGCCACCCGGCCTGTTCGCCACGATGACCGGCATCGGACAGCGCCGGGTCGCCGCCGACGACGAGTACGCCTCGACGTTCGCGGTGCGGGCCGCCCGGCGGGCGCTCGACACCGCCGGACGCACCGCCGACGACGTCGACCTGCTGCTGTTCGCCTCGGCCAGCCGGGACATGGTCGAGCCGGCGACCGCGCACATCGTCCAGGCCGAGCTGGGTGGATCGGCGCACGCGGTCGACGTCAGCAACGCCTGCAACAGCTTCATCAACGGCATCGACCTGGCCCGGTCGATGATCGTGGCCGGACGGGCGCGGCGGGCGCTGGTCGTCACCGGTGAGACCCCGACCCGGGTCATGCGTCCCCGGCTGGACAGCATGGCGCAGGCCCGGTCGTCGTTCGCCGGCTACACGTTCGGCGACGGCGGGGCGGCGGTGCTGGTCGAGCCGGTGTCAAACGGCGGGATCGTCGACGTCGACACCGAGACCCGGTCCGGGCACTGGGCGGTCGGTGGCATCTTCGGCGGTGGCTCCCGGCATCCGCGCGGTGACGAGCACACCTACTTCCACGGCGACGGGCACGCCCTGCGGTCGGTCTTCGAGCGGATCGGCACCGACATCCTGGACCGGGTTCGGCGGCGCACCGGCTGGGACTGGGTCGACTACGAACGCGTCCTGGTGCACCAGGTCAGCGTGCCGTACCTGGAACGCTTCATCGAGGTCACCGGGGTGCCGAAGGAGAAGCTGGAGGTGACGGTCACCGAGTTCGGCAACCTGGCCAGCGCCACCCTCGGCGTGCAGCTGGCCCGGATCGACGCCGGACTGCGCAGCGGCGACCGGGTGCTGGCGGTCGGCCTCGGTGGCGGGGTCAGTGTGATGACGATGGTCTGGGAGAAGCCGTGACCCGGGCGGTCGAGCAGCCACCCGCCGCACCGGCGGCGGCCGGTGCGGGGCCGCTGTGGGTGGTGGTGCCGGCGTACCAGGAGCAGGCCCGGATCGGTGCCACGCTGGCCGCGCTAGCCGACCAGACCGACCGGGACTTCACCCTGGTCGTGGTCGACAACGGCTCCACGGACGGCACCGCCGCCGTGGTCGAACGGTTCGCCGCGGCCGCGCCGTTTCCAGTCCGGCTGCTGCAGGAACCGCAGAAGGGCGTCGGCGCCGCGGTCGACACCGGTTTCCGGTACGCCATCGCGCACGGCGCCCGGTGGCTGGCCCGCACCGACGCCGACTGTCTGCCGCACCCCGGTTGGGTGGCGGCGGCCCGGGCCGGGCTGGCCGGCGGTGCCGGGCTGGTCTGCGGCGCGATCCGGGCCCGCCGCGACGAGCACGGCCCGCTGGGTCGGGCCGGGTTCCGGCTGCTGGTGCTCCTCGCCGCGGCGTTCGGTCGGCTGCGGCCGGCACACCGACGCGGCGACGGCTACCTGGCGCCGTACCGGATGCACGCCGGCAACAACATGGCGGTCACCACCGAGCTGTACCAGGCGTGCGGCGGCATGCCGCGCCGGCCGTCACCGACCGACCGGACCTTCCTCAACCGGGTACGCAGCAACACGTCGGCGATCATCCACCGCCGGGACATGGTGGTGGAGAACTCGACCCGGCGGCTGCGGGCGTACGGCCTGCGGCGCACCGCCGCCTGGTACCTGGACCGGGGTGCCGGCCCGTTGACCGAGGATCCCCGGTGACCGCACGCCGGGACGGAGGCCGCTGATGCTGGACCGACTCGCGGCCACGTTGCGCGCCGACCCGCACCGGCCGGCGGTGCTGACCGCCACGGCACTGACCGGCCGCTGCCGGGTCCGGGCCACCACCGGTGACCTGACCGGTCTCACCGACCGGTACGCCGCCACGCTGGCCCGGCACGGGCTCGCCGCCGGGGACACCCTGGGCTTGGCGGTACGCCCGGGCCTCCGCTCGCTGGCGGTACTGCTGGCCGCGTACCACCTGGGGGTGCGGGTGGCGGTGCTGGACCCGACGGCCGGTCCGGATGTGCTGACCGCCCGGCTCGCCGTGGCCGAGCCAGCGTTGGTGCTGGCCGACTCGGTGGCGCAGGCGGTGGCCGGCTGGGCCGGTCCGCTGGCCCGCCGCGCGCACCTGGCGCTGCCGGATCTGACCCGGATCGCCCCGGTCCGTACGGTCGGGCGCCGGTTGCCGGGCTGCGCGCCGGCGCTGCCGGCGGGCACCGGCCCGCTACCAGCGGCGTTCGACGGCGACGGTGACGCGGTGATCGTCTTCACCTCGGGGACGACCAGCCGGCCACGGGCGGTGGTGCACACCCGGGCCGGGTTGTCCGCCGGGATGCGGGCGGTGACCGGGCTGGTCGGCCCGCAGCCCGATGTGCCGGTGCTGGGCGGCACGTTCTTCGTGCTGGTGCCGGCGTTGGCGGCCGGCGCGCCGGTGGCGTTGCCGGCCCGGTCGCCGTCGCTGCTGGCCCGGCAGCTGATCCGGCTGCGGCCGCAGGCGACGTACCTGACACCACCGCAACTGCGCGCGGTGCTGGAGCACTCGCCCCGACTGACCGGGCGGGTGTTCAGCGGCTCGGCCCCGGTCAGCGCCGCCCTGCTGGGCCGGGTCAAGCGGGCCGGCGCGGACCGGGCGTACGGGGTGTACGCGCTGACCGAACTGTTCCCGGCCGCAGCCGTTGAGGAGGCCGACAAGCGCGGGTACGCCGCCGACGGGGACCTGGTGGGCCGGCCGCTGGCGGGGGTGACCGCCCGGGTCGACGACACCGGGCAGGTGCGACTGTCCGGTCCGGGGCAGGCCGACCGGTACCTCGGCGAACCGCCGATGGCCGAGGTGGCCACCGGCGACGTCGGCCGGCTCGACGGCGACCGGCTGGTGCTCGCCGGCCGGTGCAAGGACATGGTGCTGCGGGCGGCGGAGAACATCTACCCGGGCCTGTACGAGCCGGCGTTGCACGTGCCGGGGGTGGCGTTGGCGGTGCTGGTCGGCGTGCCGGCCGACGACGGGGACGAACGGCTGGTGGCCGTGGTGCAGCCGGAGCCGGGCGCCGACCGGGCCCGGCTGCGGGTCGCGTTGCGGCCGGTGCTGGACCGGATGGGATCGGCCCGGCCGGACCGGGTGGTGTTCGCCCGGGTTCCGCTGGCCGGGCGGTCCCGCAAGCCGGACCGGCAGGCGGCGGCTCAGGTGGCGGCGCAGGTAACGGCGCGAGCTGCGGCGCGGGTGGCCGGCGATGGATGAACAGCGACCGACCCGGCGGGGCCGCCGCCGGGACCGGCTGGTCTACCTGGGTAGCCATCCGGTGCTGTTCGCCCTGTTGGCGGCGACCCGACGCGCGCCGGTGCGCCGGATCGGCCGGACCGTTCTGGTGCACGACGCCGCGCCGTTCGCCCAAGCGCTGCGTCGGGTCCCGTTGGACCGCTCGGCCGAGCGGACCACCGCCGGGACGGCACGCCGGGCCACCGGCGGCGATGGGTTCCTGTTCGACCAGGACGGCGCCGGGCACCGGCGGACCCGCCGGGCCGCCGCGTCGGTGTACGGCGCCGACGGGGTCGTCCGGCTACGCCCGGTCTGGCTGGACGTGCTGCGGCGGCGGCTGGTACCACTGGGCGACGGGGCCGAGGTGGATGTCGTCGATCTGGTGGCCGAGCTGGCCGGGGCGAGTACCGCCGCGATGCTGGACGTGTCGGTGTCGGCGCACGCGTTGACCGCCGCGGCCAGGTCCGCTGCGGCGCACGCAGCCCGAGAGCATCTGCCCGGGCTGCGCTGGCCGGGCCGGGCCGCCCGGGACCGCGCCGCCACGGCGTCGGCCGCCGCCGAGCTGGCCCGGCTGCTCGGCGGTCCGGCGGACGAGGCGGCCCGGGCCGGCATGTTGGCCGTCGCCTCGGTCAACACCACGGTGGCGGCGATCCCCCGGGCCGTCGCCTGGTGTGCCGACGACCGGCTGTGGCCGGCGGCGGACCGCGCCGACTCGCGGGCCGTGCTGGTGTCGGAGCTGCTGCGGGTGACCGCGCCGAGCCCGGTGCTGCCCCGGGTGGTGGCGGGTGCCGCCGAGCTGGCCGGCACCGCCGGACGGGCCGGCAGCCGGTTGCGCTCGGGTACCCGGCTGCGGGCCGGCGACCGGCTGTTGCTGGTCGCCCGGCACGCGGCCCGCGCCGATGCGCCGCACCCGAATCCGGATGTGCCGGTGCCGGTGGCGGTCGGGCATCTGGTGTTCGGCACCGGGGCGCACCACTGCCCCGGTGCCCGGCTGGCCCACGCCCAGCTCGACGATGTGCTCGCCGCGCTGGCCCCGTACCGGCCGGTGGTGACGGGGGCGCGGGTGGACCGGCGTTCGGCGCTGCCGGGCTGGGCCCGGCTGACGGTCCGGGCGACCCGGTGGTGAGCATCCGGCTGGCCGGGCTGCGGGTCGCGGTGACCGGTGCCAGTGGCTTCTGCGGATCGGCGGTGGCACGGGCCGCCGCAGCGGCCGGTGCCGAGGTGGTGGCGGTGGGCCGTCGACCCGGCCCGGTGGGTCGGCACGTGCCGTGGGACGCCGCCCGGGAGGTTCCAGACCTGCGGGGCGTCGACGTCGTGGTGCATCTGGCGGCGGCGGTCGGGGATCCGCCGCCGGGCGCGGCGGCGGAGGCCGCGTACCACGCGGTGAACGTGGCGGGCACGGCCCGGCTGCTGCGGGCAGCGGCCGACCGGCCGGTGGTCTGGGTGAGCAGCGCCAGCGTCTACCGGCCGGGTGGACACGGCACCGTGATCCGCGAGGATCACCCGACGGACGGCCAGCGCACCGGGTACGGGCGGACCAAGGCCGCCGGGGAGCGGCTGGCGTTGGCGGCCGGTGCGGTGGTGCTGCGGCCCAGGGCGGTCTACGGGGCCGGTGACCCGCATCTGCTGCCCCGGCTGCTGGCTGCGGTCCGGCGGGGTCGGGTGCCGGTGCCCGGTCCGGACGTTGCGATGAGCCTGACGGCGGTGGAGAACCTGGCGGACGCGTGCCTGGCGGCGCTGAGCTGGCCGCCGGGTCCGTTCAACGTGGCCGACGCGACGCCGTACGCACGCGACGCCGTGGTCGCCGGGGTGCTTGCGGCGGCCGGCCGGCCGGCGCGGCCGCTGCGGGTGCCGGTGCCGGTGGCGCTGGGCGCGGCGGTGCTGGTCGATGGTGCGGCCCGGCTGGGGTTGCCGGGCACCGGCCGGATCTCCCGGTACGCGGTGGAGCAGTTGGCGTACGGCACGGTGCTGGATCTGGATCGGGCGTACGCCCAGGGGTGGGTGCCCCGGCGGGCCCTGCCCGGTTTCCTGGCGGAGCTGTCGACCGGCCCGGCCCGGTAGGTATCGCCAGATCCACGCCGACGCATATAGTTATCCTTCCGTCGCTTTCCGTCTCGTTGGAGGTCCGGATGCACCGACGTTGGGTGGCCGGCGCCGCCGCCGTCTGCGCCCTCGTGGCGCTGGCCTGCGAAGCCGGCGAGGACGGCGGCGGGCCGGACCCGACATCGCCGCCACCGCCGGGCACCGACCTACCGTCGTCGATGGCGGCGCTCGGCGACTCGATCACCGCCGGGTACGGCTCCTGCGTCGTGCTGACCAGTTGCCGGCGCAATTCGTGGTCCACTGGCGACGGTTTTCGGGTGGAGAGTCTCTACCAGCGGATCGCCGAGGTCAATCCAGCGATGAACGGGCAGGAGCACGATTTCTCGGTGCCAGGGGCGCGGGCCGCGGCACTGGCCGACCAGGCCGCGTCGGCGGTGGACGTCTCGGCCCAGTACGTGACGGTGCTGATCGGCGCGAACGACGCCTGCCGGGCGACGCCGCAGGACATGACCCCGGTCGCGGCGTTCCGTGACGACGTCGACCGGGCCCTGCGGGTGCTGGGCGATGGTGTGCCGCAGGCGGAGGTCCTGTTGTTGAGCATCCCCGACCTGTACCGGCTGTGGGAGATCGGGCACGGGGAGGAGCGGGTGGTGCGGGCCTGGGACCGTGGCGTATGTCCGTCGCTGCTGGCCAACGCGACAGCGACTGACGAGGCCGCGACACAGCGCCGGGCGGCGGTACGCGACCGGGTCGCGGCGTACAACCGGGAGCTGGCCGGGGTCTGCCGGGCGTACGGCGACCGGTGCCGGTTCGACGACGGAGCGGTGCACGACACCCGGTTCACCGTGGACCAGCTGAACCGGCTGGACTACTTCCACCCCGACACCGACGGACAGAACCTGCTGGCCGAAGTGGCGTACGCCGCCAGCGGCCTGGCCGGGTGACCAAGGGCCGCTGGCGGCGTACGCCGCCGAAGGGCGTGACCGGTGTTCCGGTCGGTCCGTGGGACGGGCGGAACGGGACAGGCGGTACTCAGCGGGCCGCGAGCACCGCGGTGACCACGGCGTCGGCAGCGGCCTCGTGCTGGGCGTAGTGCCCCGGGTACGCCGAGACCTGCACCGCCTGGGCGGCGACGGTCAACGGCAGCTGTTCCCAACCGGCCACCCGCTGCAGGGCCAGATAGAACTGGGTCGCCGAGTAGGTCGGGTTCATCAGGTCTGCCACCGCCCCCCAGCCAGTGCTGGTGCGCTGCTGGAACAGTCCGACCGAGTCGTGGTCCCAGCCGGTGCCCTGGTGCGGGTAGTTCTTGGACTCCGGCAGCACCTCGCTGGCCCGGTTGAGCAGGGTCGACTCCTGCATCGCGGTGGCCACCGCGATCACCATGGCCCGGCGCGGCAGTTGCAACGCCAGGCCGGCGTCGACGATGGCCGTGGCATTGTCCATCTGCACCTGGGACAGCCCGGCGACCGGGGCGACGGTGGTCGAGGTCGGTTCCGGGGCGGGCTCGGCGGTCTCGGTGGGCTCCGCAGCGGCGACGTCCGGGTCGGCCGGTGCTTCGGTGGTCTCAGCGGCCTGGGCTGCGGCGGCGGCCGCCGGTTCCCCTTCGCCGGGCTCGGGGCGCTGGGCCCGGGACGCGGCGTCGGCCGCGTCGGCCCGGCGCTGCAGGTCGGCCTCGGCAGCGGCCGGAGCCGGCCCGGTCGCCGCCGGCGAATCGGCGGTCGACTCGACCGCCGCGACTACGCCGAGGGCGCAGACGACGGCGGCGGCCAGCGCCGTCCGGGCATTGGCGCGGTGACGCAGGGTAGCTCCGAGCGATGGGAGGGTTGGTCGGGCGGAGTGTGGGTATGACAGGGCGGGCAGCCGGTTGCGAAGGCGCTCCCACCGGGCGACGGCCCGGGCCGCGCCGGTCGGCGTGGTGTCCGAGGGGACATCAGCCGAACGGTCATCGCGACTCAGGGTGGTGTCCTCGCTCCTTGTGGTGTCGTCATCAGGCATTCGACGAGGCTAGGCAGACCGCAGCTCGATCACCCAGGGTGATTTTGTGATGGACACCACAATTCTTCACCAGGTAATCGGGCGATCCCTCAGCGACATCGGCATGACACGTCGATCACGGCAAACCGCCAGTAAACGATATTTCGCCCATCATTGTTTACTACAGCCTTTATCACCTGTTAACTGACCACCTCCCGCCACCACCCCGCCACTCCCCCGTCCGACCGGCGGGCATCACCCGTCCCGCCGAATGCGGCATCCCCCGGACAGGCAGGAGCCGACCAGCGACTGCCGACTTGTCGTGTCCGCTACCGGACCGTGAGTAGTCCGCCGCGTCGGATCGACGCCCGGAAACCGGAATGCGCCGGCATGGGACTAGCGTTGCCGCAATTGGAGATGCCGTACCCGCCGTACCGTTCTGAGGAGGTTGCGCCCGGTGCTCGACCCACACGAGCTCTACGACGTCGTCGACGAGGTGCCCGAGCTCGGTCAGCCGGTGCTGATCCAGGCGATGACGGGTTTCGTCGACGCCGGCAACGCGACCCGACTCGCCCGTGAACACCTGCTCGCCTCCCTCGAGCACGAGGTCGTGGCCACCTTCGACATCGACCAGCTGCTCGACTACCGGTCCCGCCGGCCGGTGATGCTCTTCGTCGAGGACCACTGGGAGCACTACGAGGAGCCCCGGCTCGAAGTCCACCTGATGCGTGACGACGCCGGCACGCCGTTCCTGCTGCTCGGTGGCCCCGAGCCTGACCTGCAGTGGGAACGGTTCACCGCTGCGGCGATCGCGGTGCACCGCCAGTTCAACGTCGGCACCACGATCGGGCTGAACGCCATCCCGATGGCGGTGCCGCACACCCGGCCGACCGGGGTCACCGCGCACGCCAGCCGTCGCGAGCTGATCAGCGGCTACGAACCCTGGCTGCAGCGGGTCCAGGTGCCAGGCAGCGCTGGGCACCTGCTGGAGTACCGCCTCGGTCAGCAGGGCCACGACGCGGTGGGCTTCGCCGTGCACGTCCCGCACTACGTGGCCCAGGCCGAGTATCCGGCCGCCGCCGAGCTACTGCTCAACTCCGTCTCGCGGACCACGGGTCTGCTGCTGCCCACCGAGCAGCTGCACAGCGCTGCCGAGGCGGTCCGGGAGGACATCGACCGGCAGGTCGCCCAGACCGAAGAGGCCGGATCCCTGGTCAGTGCGCTGGAGGAGCAGTACGACAGCTTCACCCGGGGTCGGTCCGGCACCAACCTGCTCGCCGAGTCCAGCGGGCCGCTGCCGACCGCCGACGAGCTCGGCGCGGAGCTGGAGCGCTTCCTCGCCGAGCAGACCCGGCCCGGGGACCTGCCCGGCTGACCGGCCCGGGGGCGGCCCTCCCCCGGGTCACCCGGCCGGTACTGTGGCACGCTGGCCGGGTGCGGATCGCCACCTGGAACGTCAACTCGGTCAAGGCCCGGCTGAACCGGCTGCTCAGCTGGCTGGCCGACACCACCCCGGACGTGGTGTGTCTGCAGGAGACCAAGTGCGCGGCGGCCGCGTTCCCGACCGCCGAGGTCGGTGACCTCGGCTACGCGGTGGCAGCGCACGGCGACGGACGCTGGAACGGCGTCGCGGTGCTGTCCCGGGTCGGGCTCGACGACGTCCGGACCGGGTTCGACGCCGAGCCCGGCTTCCCGCTGCCGGAGGCCAGATCCGTCGCGGCGACCTGCGCCGGGGTCCGGGTCTGGTCGGTGTACGTGCCGAACGGGCGCAGCCCCGACTCGGCGCACTACACCTACAAGCTGGACTGGCTGGCCGGGCTGCGCCGCGCGCTCGCCGCAGAGGCCGCCACCGATCTGCTGATCTGCGGCGACTTCAACGTCGCGCCCACCGACGCCGACGTATGGGACCCGACGGTCTTCGCCGGCTCCACCCACGTCACCCCGGCCGAACGGGCCGCGCTGGCCGACCTGCTCGCCCTCGGCCTGGTCGACGTGGTGCCGCAGCCGATGAAGGGCCCGCACCCGTACACCTACTGGGACTACCGGGCCGGGATGTTCCCGAAGAACATGGGCATGCGGATCGACCTGGTCTACGCCAGCGGCACCGTCAACCGACGGGTCCGGGCGGCCTACGTGGACCGCGACGCCCGCAAGGGCCCGACCCCGTCCGACCATGCCCCGGTCGTCGTCGACCTGGACTGAGCCCGCGGTGCCGGGGCACTGACACCGGGGTCGCTGACACCGGCCGCCGGTGCCGGTCGCCGTGGCTGACGGGGCACGCCCGCCACGGCGAACCGGACGGCCGGGTCGGATCAGCGGGATTCGACCTGGCTGCGGTCGTCGGCCCACAGCACGTGGAAGCTGCCCTCGGCGTCGACCCGGCGATAGGTGTGCGCGCCGAAGAAGTCCCGCTGCCCCTGGATCAGGGCGGCCGGCAACCGGGGCGCGCGCAGCCCGTCGTAGTAGGCCAACGCGGAGGCGAACCCGGGAGCCGGCACCCCGACCTGCGCCGCCGTGGCAACCACCCGACGCCAGCCCAGCTGGGCACCGGTTAGGGCCTCGGCGAAGTACCCGTCGGTCAGCAGCGTCGGCAGCTGCGGCGCCGCGTCGTAGGCCGCCCGGATCTTGTCCAGGAACGCGGCCCGGATGATGCAGCCGCCGCGCCAGATCCGGGCCACCGCGCCAAGGTCGATGTCCCAGTCGTACTCGGCGCTGCCGGCCTGGATCTGGTGGAAACCCTGCGCGTACGCGACGATCTTCGACGCGTACAGCGCCTGCTCGACATCGGCGATCAGCTCGTCGGCCGACCCGGCCCAGCTCTCCACCGGGCCCGGCAGGTCGGCGGCGGCGGCCCGGATGTCGGCGTGGCCGGACAGCGACCGGGCGAAGACCGCCTCGGAGATGCCGCTCACCGGCACCCCGAGGTCGAGGGCGCCCTGCACGGTCCACCGGCCGGTGCCCTTTTGGCCGGCCTGGTCGAGCACGACGTCGACGAACGGCTTGCCGGTGACGGCGTCGGTGTGGCCGAGCACCTCGGCGGTGATCTCGATCAGGTACGAGGAGAGCCGACCGGAGTTCCAGCTGCGGAACACGTCGGCGATCTGCGCCGGGGTGAGCCCGCCGGCGCGGCGCAGCAGGTCGTACGCCTCACCGATCAGCTGCATGTCGGCGTACTCGATGCCGTTGTGGACCATCTTGACGAAGTGGCCGGCACCGTCCGGGCCGATCCGCACGCAGCACGGCGTACCGTCGACCTTGGCCGAGATGTCCTCCAGCAGCGGGCCGAGCGCGGCGTACGACTCGGCCGAACCACCGGGCATGATGCTCGGCCCGTGCAGGGCGCCCTCCTCGCCGCCGGAGACGCCGGTGCCGACGAAGTGCAGCCCGCGCTCGCGCAGCTCCGCCTCCCGCCGACGGGTGTCCAGAAAGTGGGCGTTGCCGCCGTCGATGATCATGTCGTCCGGCTCCAGCAGGGGCGCGAACTCGTTGATCACCGCGTCGGTGGCGGCACCCGCGTTGACCATGATCACCACGCGGCGGGGGCGTTCCAACGAGGCGACGAACTCGGCCGGGCTCTCCGCCGGCAGGAAGGTGCCCTCGTGGCCGAACTCGGCCATCATCTCCTTGGTCCGGCCGGCCGACCGGTTGTGGACCGCCACCACATGGCCGTGCCGCGCGAGGTTGCGGGCCAGGTTACGGCCCATCACCCCCAGACCGGTGACCCCGATCTGCGCCGTCTGGCTCATGAATCCTCCTCGGTGCTGCTGGGTGTGCTGACCATCTTTCCGCCTTCCGGATGGCGGGACACTCCGGGGCAGCCGGTGGCGACGGGGGCACGCTCCACCGGCCGCCCCGGAGGTCGGCCGGGGCGGCCTACAGCCGGCCAGCTCCCGCCCCGGCGGTCACCAGCGCCTCGATCTCCGAGGCTGGATCAAGCTGGTACGCGTACGGGATGTCAGCGACGTCGCCACCGGCCTCTCCGGTGCCCGAATCGAGTAGCAGGTTGTCCCGGGCGATCAAGGTGCCGGGGCCGGATGCTGCCTCGGCCAGGTGGAACGGGTCGTCGACGCCGACGAACACGTTGCCTTCGACCAGCACCCCCGCGTCCTCGGTGGACGCCACGCCGTAGCCGGACACGTCCTGGTAGAGGTTGTTGAACACGTGTACCGGATTGCCGAATCGCACACGAGGGTTGCGCTGCACAGTGCCCTCGAAAAAATTGTGGTGGTACGTCACCCGCAGTTTGCCGATGTCCTGCGCGCCGTTGTTGTCCGAGTGGCCCAGCAGCATCACCTTGTTGTGGCCGGTCACGCGGTTCCAGGACACCGTGATGAAGTCCGAGCCGCGCTTGATGTCGACCGCGCCGTCGAAGCCGACACCGAAGCTGTTGTGATCGACCCAGACATTGGTCGACTCGTCCTCTATGTTGATCGCGTCGTCGTTCCAGTCGTCGAAGGTCAGATTCTGAATGATGACGTTGGTCGACTCACTCAGGGTAAGGCCGCCGCCGGTGATGGTCGCATCGCCGCCGACCCCCACTATCGTCTTGTTCGACCCCACGGGCGTCATGTCGGGCAGCGCGAGCGCTCCAGTCACCTCAACCACCCGTGCCTGCCCGTCGGTCACCGCCTCGGTGAACGCCGCCACGCTGTCCACCTGAACGGTCTCGCCGCCGGCGCCACCGGTGGTACCACCGTTCTGTGTCGCCCATCCGACGAGCTCGGCCGCGAAAGTGCTAGCCGGTTCACCGGCTGCCGGTGACGTCGTTTCCGCTCCGGCCATTGCGGTCACCGCCAGCATGATCCCAGCGGTAGCGGCAGCGCCAGCGACCAGGACGGGTTTACGAGCGACTCGGGACGGTCTGGGCTTGGCTGTTGAGGTCATGTCTGCGAACACGTACCCCGACCACCGCTCAGTTCATCACTGTTCGTAGTGGCACCTCAGGCCTTCCTCGTCGACACCAGAGAGGCGGACACCACGATGTTGTCCGCGTACCCGATGCCGTCGCCCAGCCACTCGCCACCGCAGGTGATCATCCGTAGGCCGGGTCGGGCGTAGTCGCCGTACACCTGCTCGACCGGCAACTCGTCCTTGCCGAAGTGCTCGACCGAGTTGACCTCGAAGACGGCCACCACCCGGTCCCGCCGGGTCACTTCGACGGTCGCCCCCGGCTCGATGTCGGCCAGATCATGGAAGACCGACGGCCCGTCCCGGGTGTCGGCATGCCCGACGATGATCGCCGGCCCGAACTGACCGGGCGTCGGTCCCCCGTCGTACCAGCCGGCCTGGTTGTGCCGGTGCAGCGCCGGTACGGCGATCGACCCGTCGTCGGCGAGCCCGACCGAGTGCACCGGGGCGCGGATGTCGAGCGACGGGACGGCGATCCGGATCGGCCGGCTCGGCTCCAGCACCGGGAACTCCCGGGGCGGCGGATTGTTGCCACCGGCCAGGATGTCCCGCCAGTCGCCGTCGCCGCCGGACCCGATCGCGAAGAGCCCGACCAGCACCAGCACGATCGCAGCCGGCCCGGTCCAGCCCCGGCCACCGCCCTTCGCCACGGCCCGTCCCCTCCCCTGCCGCGCCTGGTCAGGCCGACCGGCGCCGACGCAGGGTCAGTACGCCGAGCACCGCACCGGCGGCCAGAGCGATCACGCCGACCCCGGTCAGCAGGCCGCCGGCACCGTCGTCACCGGCCGTGCCACCGAAGCCGGTGGCCGGGCCACGACTGGGCCGGGTCGGGTCCAGCACGTACAGCGTGGTGGCTGCCGACCGGTCGTCCGGGCAGGTCAACCGCACCCGGTAGCTGCCCGCCTCCGTCTCGGCCGGCACGGTCACCGCCGCGGTGAGCTCCTCGAACTGCGGCCGCACCTCGACCGTGCCGAACGCGTCGGACTCGACGGTGGCCGGCGCGGTGTTGTCGGTACAACTGGCCCGGATGCCCACCAGGTAACCGGACTCCACCGTGCTCGGATTGAGATCGACGAACACGTCGGCGGCCCGGGCCGGGGCCGCGCCGAGCAGCCCGGCGACGACCGCGAGGGTCACGCCGAGCCCTGCGGTGGCCAGTGAACGGCGTACGGGCATCGGTCACCATCCTCTCCGCGACGCTGCCGGGATCCTCTCACCACGCAGCCCTGGATGACACCCCGGACACGCTCGGTGTCGGATATAGGCTGTCGCCACGTGAGCATCCGCACCTACCACCCGCGCCGGGGACGGCTCAGCGGCCGACACCACGACGCGCTCGACCGGCTGTCCGCCGCATACCGGACCGTCGTTGACGACCTGCCGGCGCCGCTGGACCCGGCGGCGTTGTTCGGCCGGACGGCACCGGTGGTGCTCGACATCGGCTTCGGCATGGGCGACGCCACCGCGACGATGGCGGCGGCCGACCGCGACCGCGACTACCTGGCCGTCGAGGTGCACACCCCGGGCATCGCGAACCTGCTGGCGCTGATCGAACAGCACGCGCTGACCAACGTCCGGGTCGCCACCGGCGACGCCCTCGACCTGGCCCGCCGCTGCCTGCCCGAACGCAGCCTGGACGCGGTGTACGCGTTCTTCCCCGACCCGTGGCCGAAGGCGCGCCACCACAAGCGGCGACTGGTCCGACCCGAGCACGTGGCGCTGCTGCGCTCCCGGCTGCGGCCCGGCGGGCGGCTGCACTGCGCCACCGACTGGGCGCCGTACGCCCAGGCGATGCTGGCCACCCTGACCGCCGACCCGCAGCTGCGCAACCTGCACGACGGGTATGCGCCCCGGCCGGCGTACCGGCCGGAGACGAAGTTCGAACGGCGCGGGGTCCGCGCCGGCCGACCGGCGCTGGACCTGGTCTTCGAACGCGTCGGGGGTACGCCCGACGGCTGACGACGGTCACCCACGTTGGCGGCCGGCGGCGGCGACAGGCAGGATGGACAGACATGACACAGACCGCCCCGACCCTGACCGACCTGCTGCCGCGCGGCGCGGACCCGGACGCCGTCTACGAGGCGTTCGCCGGCTGGGCGGCCGGCCGTGGCCTGGAGCTGTACCCGCACCAGGACGAGGCGCTCATCGAGATCGTCTCCGGGGCGAACGTCATCCTGAACACCCCGACCGGCTCCGGCAAGAGCCTGGTCGCCACCGGCGCGCACTTCGCGGCCCTGGCCGATGACCGGGTCACCTTCTACACCGCGCCGATCAAGGCGCTGGTGTCGGAGAAGTTCTTCGCGCTCTGCGAGATCTTCGGCGCGTCCGAGGTGGGGATGCTCACCGGCGACGCCAGCGTCAACGCCGACGCGCCGATCATCTGCTGTACCGCCGAGATCCTGGCCAACCTGGCGTTGCGCGACGGGTCCGCGGCCGACGTCGGCCAGGTGGTGATGGACGAGTTCCACTTCTACGCCGAGCCGGACCGGGGCTGGGCGTGGCAGGTGCCGCTGATCGAGCTGCCGCAGGCCCAGTTCGTGCTGATGTCGGCGACGCTCGGCGACGTGACCCGGTTCGTCGACGACCTGAGCCGGCGGACCGGGCGGGCCACCGCCGTGGTCTCCTCGGCGCAGCGGCCGGTGCCGCTGATGTTCACCTACGCGACGACACCGCTGCACGAGACCCTGGAAGAGCTGCTCAGCACCCACCAGGCCCCGGTGTACGTGGTCCACTTCACCCAGGCGGCGGCACTGGAACGGGCCCAGGCGCTGATGAGCATCAACGTGTGCACCCGGGCGGAGAAGGACGCGATCGCTGCGGCGATCGGCAACTTCCGGTTCTCCTCCGGCTTCGGACGCACCCTGTCCCGGCTGGTCCGCCACGGCATCGGGGTGCATCACGCCGGCATGCTGCCCAAGTACCGCCGGCTGGTGGAGACCCTCGCCCAGGCCGGGCTGCTCAAGGTCATCTGCGGCACCGACACCCTCGGCGTCGGGATCAACGTGCCGATCCGCACGGTGCTGTTCACCGGCCTGTCCAAGTACGACGGGGTACGCACCAGGCTGCTCAAGGCCCGCGAGTTCCACCAGATCGCCGGGCGGGCCGGCCGGGCCGGATTCGACACCCTGGGCACCGTCGTCGTGCAGGCCCCGGAGCACGTCATCGAGAACGAGAAGGCCCTCGCCAAGGCCGGTGACGACCCGAAGAAACGGCGCAAGGTGGTCCGCAAGAAGCCGCCGGAGGGGTCGATCGGCTGGGGCAAGCCGACCTTCGAACGGCTGGTCGAGGCCGAGCCGGAGCCGTTGACCTCCAGCTTCCGGGTCAGCCACGCGATGCTGCTCAACGTGATCAGCCGGCCCGGCGACGCGTTCACCGCGATGCGCCACCTGCTGACCGACAACCACGAGGACCGGGCGGCGCAGCGCCGGCACATCCGCCGGGCGATCGCCATCTACCGGGCGCTGCGCGCCGGCGGGGTGGTCGAGCAGCTACCCGGGCCGGACGCCGAGGGCCGCCGGGTCCGACTCACCGTGGACCTGCAACTCGACTTCGCGCTCAACCAGCCGCTGTCGCCGTTCGCGCTGGCCGCGATCGAACTGCTCGACGTGGAGTCGCCGACGTACCCGCTCGACGTGCTGTCGATCATCGAGGCGACGTTGGACGACCCCCGGCAGATCCTTTCCGCGCAGCAGCACAAGGCCCGCGGCGAGGCGGTCGCGCAGATGAAGGCCGACGGCATCGAGTACGAGGCCCGCCTGGAACTGCTCGACGAGGTCACCCACCCGAAGCCGCTGGCCGAGCTGCTGGAGATGGCGTACGAGACGTACCGGCAGGGGCATCCGTGGGTGGCCGACTACGAGCTGGCGCCCAAGTCGGTGGTCCGCGACCTGTACGAGCGGGCGATGACCTTCGTCGAGTACGTCAACTTCTACGGGCTGTCCCGGTCGGAGGGTCTGGTGCTGCGGTACCTGGCCGACGCGTACCGGGCGCTGCGCCAGACGGTGCCCGACGACGCCAAGACCGAGGAGCTGATCGACCTCATCGAGTGGCTGGGTGAGCTGGTCCGCCAGGTCGACTCCAGCCTGATCGACGAGTGGGAGCGGTTGCGCAATCCGACCGATGACCCCGAGGCCGCCGTGGTTGCCGACGACCGGCCACCGGCGGTCACCGGCAACCCGCGGGCGTTCCGGGTGCTGGTCCGCAACGCGCTGTTCCGCCGGGTGGAGCTGGCCGCGTTGCGCCGCTACGACGAGCTCGGCGAGCTGGACGCCGACTCCGGCTGGGACGCCGACGCCTGGGCCGACGCGCTGGAGCCGTACTTCGACGAGTACGACGAGATCGGCACCGGACCGGACGCCCGTGGACCGGCGCTGCTGCTGATCACGCAGGAGCGGGAGCGGTGGCTGGTCCGGCAGATCTTCGCCGACCCGGCCGAGGACCACGACTGGGGGATCAGCGCCGAGGTGGACCTCGCCGCCTCGGACGAGGCGGGCAGCGCGGTGCTGCACGTCACCGCCGTCGGTCAGCTCTGACCGTCCGCCGTCGGTCAGCTCTGACGGTCGGCGTCGCTATCCCGCGCCGCCTCCGGCAGGTGGCTGTCCGGCCACAGTCCCGCGTACTCCAGCACCGACCTGACCCGCCGGGCCCGAACCGGATCCCAACGGTCCAGGACCGCGATCGCCTTGGCGAACGGTTCGCACATCGCGACGCCGCCGCACACCCGGCACTCGCCGACGCGGCTCGGCAGGTGGGTGGTGACGATGTCGCGGGCCCGGAGCACGACCGACTCGGTCGTGCTGCGGCGCACCGACGGCGAGCGGTTCGGGTTCGGCCCGGTCAGTCGGCCGCGCGGCGGCGTACCGATCGAGGTGTACCGGGCCAGGCGCGGCGTTCCGCCGATGCCGTCGTTTCGCATTTCCGTTCCTCCTGGGTGGAATTGTCGCCCTGATCGGACCTGATCTGCTTCCACCCTGGACTGTTTGGACCGACGAGCGGAAGATGATCGGCGACCGAGCGTAGCTATTCGATGACTGACACAAGATCAGATGGGTCAGTCGCGGCAAATTGAGGGATGTGAAGGTATTGTGAGCGGGAGCGAGTATCTGGTAGGTGAGCTGCGGCGCGTCCGCGAAATGCTCGGCCTCACCCAGGAAGCGTGGGGCGAGCGCATCCACTTTTCGACGTCACACGTCGGCTCGATAGAACGCGGCGAACGGCCCGCACTGCCCGACTATCTGGGCGCGGTGGACCGGGCATTCGGCACCGCGTTCGTGAAGTTCTATCGCGAATTCGTCGTCGGTGAACGCGCCCCGGTCTGGTACCGGCCGTTCATCGAGCAGGAGGGCAAGGCAACGCTCATCCGGGTCTTCCAACCCCTCGCGCTGCCCGGACTGCTGCAGACCGAGGCGTACGCCCGTGCGGTGCTGCTCGCATACGGCGAGCGCGGCGAGGCGATGGACGTCGCGTTGGCCACCCGGCTCGGCCGTAAGGAGATCCTCTACCGGCAGCCCGACTCCTGCCAGCTCGTCGCGGTCATCGACGAGAGCGTCCTGCACCGGCGGGTCGGCGACCCGTGCGTGATGCACGAACAGTTGACAGCGGTGGTGGCCGCCTGCGAGCAGCCGAACATCCGGGTCCAGGTGGTGCCGGCCGACGCCGGGGCGTACCCCGGGCTGGACGGACCGTTCGTCATCGCCACCGTCGACGGCAGATCCGTCGGCTACCTGGAGGGGTACCTGCAGGGGCGAGTGGTGGAAAATCCGGACGACGCGTCCAGCCTTGAACGTACCTGGGAGAGCATCCGCGACTACGCTCTATCTGGCCCGCAGAGCCTAGAACTGATCATGAGGACGGCTGAGAGATGGATGTAAGCACCGCGCCCCGGTGGCACAAGAGCACGCACAGCGACAGCACAAGCTGCGTGGAGGTCGCCGAGAACCTGCCTGGGCGGGTGCTGGTCCGGGACACCAAGGACCGCGACGGCGGCACCCTGACCTTCGCGCCGGCCGCCTGGTCGGCCTTCCTCGACCTGGCGACGGCCGACCGGTCGGACGCACGTTAGCCGTGGCGTGCCGCGCCGCGCCGCGACCAGAGCTGAGTGATCACTTGCGCAGAATCCGGCCGACACGCCGGTAGCTGACCTGCAGCACGTCAAGTGATCATGACGGTGACCTCACTGGGCACGCCCGGCGATCGGGACGTACACCTCGGCGGCAAGGATGACGTCGGCCGGGCCCAGTGAGGTCACCAGCAACTCCCGATCGTCCGGCGCTGCCACTGAATCCGCGACGATGAACACCCCGTTGTGGACCCCGACGCGGACGGCCACGCCTCCCCACGACCGCACCAGGACCGCATGCGCGTCCGGCAGGGGAACCGTCCCCACGTACGCCTCGAACACCTCGGCGACGGTGAACTGATCACCCCCGCCCCCGGCGCCGATGAATGCCTCGTGCTCGCCGTCGATCAGGCTCTCCACGTACCAGCTGCCCGGTTTCACCCAGAGCCGCAACGCGCGGTCGTCACCGAGGTCGACGGTGTCCACGACGACGTGACCGGCGGGTGGCCGCCACGACTCAGCCGGCCCCGGCTCGTCGCGCGGCACCAGGCTGACGACCACAGCCAGTGCCAGCGCGGCACCGGCGAGACCGGCGACGGTACGGATGTTGCCCCGGGTCGCCGAGCTGTCCATCTGTCGATACTGTCATCCGGCACTGTCTGGTGAAGACTCGTCAGGACCGGCCCTCGGCACCGGCCGTCTCGGCCAGGAACGGGAGCATGAGCGCGACCACCTGGTCGGGGAACTGGGTGTGCGGGTAGTGCCCGGCTCCGTCGATCATCGCCACCGTACCCAGGCCGGCGGGCAGCGCCGCGACGATCGCCTCGCCCTCGGCACGCGGGTCGGCCCAGTCCGGGTCGAGCGTCCCTTCGATGATCAGTACCCGGCAGCGGACGTTGCCGAGCTGCGCACCGGCATCGGCCGGGCTGGACTGGCCCATCTTCTGCAGCACCTTCATCCGGCCGGGCTCGCGCAGGCGGGCCTCGGTCCGGGCCAGCTGCTCGGACCAGTCGGCGGGCCGCTGCCCAGGGAAGGCGACGTCGAGGTAGCCGAGCCACTGTTTGACGCTGCCGAACATGCCGGCGCCCATCAGCCGGCTCATGCCCTGCCGGTACCGCTTGACCCGCAGGTCACCGAGGCTGATCGACTGTCTACGGGTGAACGGCGCGAGCTCGACCACGGCGGTGACCAGCTCGGCGGCGGTGGCAGCGGCGATGGTGGCTGCCCCGCCGGAGATCGAGTGCCCGACCAGCACGGCCGGACCGCCCAGGTGCCGAATCAGCGCGACCAGGTCACCGGCGATGTCGGTACGGGAGTACGCCGGCCAGCCGATGCTGGACTCGCCGGTGCCCCGCAGGTCGGTGGCGGCGACCCGGTAGCCGGCCGCGACCAGCTGCGGGGCGACGAAACGGTACGCCGCACGGCTCTCGCCCATGCCGGGCGCGAGGACCACGAGCGGGCCGTCGCCGGTCCCGGTGACCTCGTAGGCGATGCGCCCGCCGTCGAGGGACAGGTACGCGGTCATCGCAACCTCCAGGCTGACAGCTAAGTTAGATAGCCAATAGGCTAACACCATTAGCCCACCTCGTCAACCAGGCCGCGTCGGCGTCATCAACCGCCAGTCGTCGCCGTTTTGCCCGGATTCACGTGGCGGAGCGGTAGTCACCGAACCAGGCTTCACCAGTTGACATCGACAGCTCCGCCGCCGCACGTCCGGGCCAAGTTGGCAGACTCGGCGGTCTTGGGTGCGTGCGTTACTTCACTTCGTCGCGGGCCGGCCACAGATCAGCGCGGCGAGCTCACGGAGCCGTTCGCAGTAGGCAACTTCGTCCTGGTCGGCCAGGATCGGCACGACGCGGTTGAGCTCGTCCAGGCAGGATGCGATCACCTCGCGCCGCCTGCCGTCGAGTCGCCCGTGATTGTCGAGCCACGACTTGACGCATCCGGCAGTGTCAGCGTCAAGCATGATCATCTCCGCACCAGCAACCTCGGCACGCCTGAGCCGGGCCGGAAATGGGGCCTGCAGGTGCTCTTCCCAGAGTCGGGCGACTACGTGGTGGCGTTCGTCTGTCATAAGACCGTCGTGATCCCTCCGAAGGGCCAGCGCCGCCGGCAGCATCGACACGCCCAGCATCCTGGACGCGACCACTCCATCGACACGGCCGACACGCCAACCAAACGTGGACGCCGACAAAGTTCGCGCGGGCAGGACAGTCGGCGCAGCGTGATCAAACACTGGGCGCAGCGTCACATCTCGATTAGAATGGGTGTACTAATCCGGCTCCTGACCTGGGAAGGAACGCCGTGATCGCACCCCCTCCTGCCACCGCTTCGACCCCCACCGCAGCACCGACCAACCCCGCCCCGGTCCCGTACGCGACTCTGCTCGGTTTCACCCGCTATGTCGGGCAGTCCGGGCCGGCGAAGGCAACCTTCGTCGGCGGGCTGCGCCGGCAGCGGGTCAGCCGCTCCGGGTTCAACCCGCACGGGCAGCTGGTCAAGGCGCTCAAGGCCGACATCCGGTTCCGCACCGGCGGCAGCCACCTGGCGGCCGTGGTCGGGCAGGTCGCCCAGCGCTGGCAGCCGCTGTACGCGACCCTCACCCCAGGCGCGCAGCGCTACCTGGAGTCGCT
The DNA here is from genome assembly GCF_030345075.1 of Solwaraspora sp. WMMA2065. Lineage (NCBI taxonomy): Bacteria > Bacillati > Actinomycetota > Actinomycetes > Micromonosporales > Micromonosporaceae > Solwaraspora > Solwaraspora sp. WMMA2065. The sequence goes on along the minus strand of NZ_CP128361.1, from coordinate 877,845 downwards.
GGGGGATCTGACCCAGGTGGAGCTGGCGCAGACCCACGACGCGCTCGGCATGGTCGGCAACCTCCCCGTCAAGATCAACCCACACTTCGGCCTGCGGTACGCCGACGGGCACGCCGAAGCGGTCCGGATCCACTTCGACGACCAGCCACCCAGCCCCGACGCGTACACCGCGACCCTGCACCTGATGGCCCGGCACATGGACCAGGTGCTGCCGCACGCCGAGCCGGTCCTGGTCGACCTGCGGCGCGGCACCACCTTCCGCCGCCCGGACGTCACCTCCCGCCCCGACCAGGTGGAGCGCTGGCTGGCCGGTGAGGCCGCCGCGTTCACCGCCATCTGGTCCACCGCCGGCTGAGCCGTCCGGCGCATCGCCTCTTGATGCGAGCACAGGGTGCGCCGGGGGTACGCCGCCACGTGCGGCGTATCCTCGGCCACCGGTGAACCTGTGGACCGAACTTCGCGCCGGTGCCGTCCTGTTCGAGGACGACACCGCCCTGGTGCTGAACAAGCCTCCCGGTGTGTCGGTGATGGGCGAACGGCACGGCACCGACCTGGCCCGCCTCGCCGAAGAGGCCGGTGAGCCGGTCTTCCCGGTGCACCGCATCGACAAGAACACCTCCGGGGCGATCCTGTTCGCCAAAGAGCTACGCCACCACGGCGACCTGACCCGGCAGTTCAACCGCCGTACCGTCGAGAAGGTCTATCTGGCCGTGGTGTCGGCCGCCGCCGGCACCACGCCGCTGCCCGACGTCGGCGTCGTCGACCTGCCGCTGAGTGTCGGCCGCAAGAACCGGGTACGGGTCGCCGGCAACCGAGCCGACATCGGCTTCGACGCCGCCACCGCGCGCTGGTCACTCGCCGCCGGGGCCGAGTTCGACCACGTCAAGAGCTATCCGTCACAGAGCCGGATCACCGCCGTCACCGCCGGGTCCGACGGGGGCACCACCGGATCCGGTACGGCGGCAGCCGACGCCACGCACCGGCTGCTCGCCGTCGCGCCGCTGACCGGCCGCCGGCATCAGATCCGGGTGCACCTGGCCTGGATCGGCCACCCGATCGTCGGTGACCCGCTGTTCGACCGGGCAGCCGCCGCCAACGGGGTACGCACGTATCTGCACGCCTGGCGACTCGGCTTCGACACCGCGGCCGGCAAGCGGGCCGACGTGACAGCGCCGCCGGACCCCGACTTCTGGCAGCCGGTGTCCGGCGGCGCACCCGCCCGGACCGAGCTGGACCGGGCGTACCAGCGGTTGCGCGGGTCCGGCTGACCTGGCAGACATCCGCGCCCCCCTGGCCCGGCAGCGCGTCCGGCGGCTGCGGCGAAACCGTCCGGTAGGGCGCTGCCTCCGGTGGCGGGTCAGCTGGTCCAACCGCCGTCCGAGGTGATGACGGCGCCGTTGACGTTGACCGCCTCGTCGCTGCCGAGCCAGGCGACCAGGGTCGCGATCTCGTCCGGTGCGGCGGTCCGGGTCACGTGACCGGCGAAGGACTTCGACAGTCGCTCGTACGCCCATTCGACCTTCGGTTGGGCGCTGCGGCCGATGTTCGTCTCCACCCCGCCGGGGCAGACAGCGTTGGTCCGGATGCCGTCCGCGCCGTACAGGAACGCCGTCGAACGGGTCAGGCCGATCAGGCCGTGCTTCGACGCCACGTACGCGGACCCGGCGACCGAACCGGTCAGCCCACCGATCGAGGCGATGTTGACGATCGCTCCCTTGCCGGCCACCTTCATCAGCGGAAGCACGGCCCGGGTCAGCCGCATCGGGCCGGTCAGGTTGACCGCGAGCACCCGGTCCCAGGTGGCGTCGTCGAGCTCGGTCACCGGCAGGAAGAAGTCCATCACGCCGGCGACGTTGGCCAGCAGGTCGATCCGGTCGCCGGGCAGCCGGGTGACCAGTTCGTCGATGTCGGCCTGCACGGTCACATCGGCGGTGACCAGGTCAGCGGCGTGTCCGGCGGCGGCAAGCAGCTTGCCGGTGCCGTCCAGCCCGTCGGTGTCGACGTCGCAGCCGACCACCGTCGCTCCCTCTGCGGCCAGCCGCAGCGCCACGGCCCGGCCGATGCCGGATCCGGCGCCGGTGACCAGCGCGACCTTGCCCGTGTACCGCTGCTCGGACATGGGTTCCACCTCCTGTGGCGGCGCGGCCCGGACCGGTCGCCCGGACCCGCCCACGTCCACCCTTTCCCGGTGGGATCCCGGGCAACCAGGCCCAAGGTCACGACCTTTCGGGCCGACCGGATCAGCCCCGACCTTCGGAACGTTGATCCACGAAGTCGAGGGAACCGTCATTGTCGTCAAACCGGCCCTGAGACAACCATGTGGGTGCCCTCGACCGTGGCCACTCGACGCAGGCTCGCGCTGCCACGACCACCGCCAAGATCAGTTACATGGCATGCTTGGCCGAGGTGACGAAGCGGGACCAGGCCGACGGGGCGAAGGTCAACGTCCCGCCGGCACGGTCCTTGCTGTCCCGGACCAGGACCCGGCCGGGAAGGTTGTCGGCGACCTCGACACAGGCGCCGCCGTTGCTGCTGCTACGGGTGGACGTGCGCCACACCGGCTCGCTCATGCTCATCGATCACTCTCAGGATCAGATCACGGGACTGGTCACAGGGCAGTGCCCGCGCGCAGACCATCTCCCACGCGAGCACCAGGTGGCGGAGCTTGTCGGCGGTCTCGCAGACCCGCCCTGCCATCTGGTCGTCAATGTACGCCGCCGTTCCGCCGTCCGGCAGGGTCGCCAACGCGAACGCACCGGCCAGCCCCGGGTGCAGCCCGGCGGAGAACGGCAGGACGCGCACGTGCACGGTCTGCCGGTGGCCGATGTCGACCAGATGCTCCAGCTGGTCCTTCATCAGCGCCGACGGCCCGACCCGCAGCGCGGCCTCGCCGATGATGGCGGTCAACGGCACCGGGTACGGATTCACCCGCTCCAGCGCCGCCGTCTGCCGCTCCATGCGCTCCCGGGTCATCTCCTCGATCTGCACCTCGGTGTGCGTGCCGGCGGAGATGACCTCCCGGGCGTACGCCTCGGTCTGCAGCAGCCCCGGGATGAGCGAGTGCTCGAACCAGCGCAGCTGCACCGCCCGGGACTCGTTCAGCTTCCACGGGCGCATCCATGGGGCGACCGCCTCGCCGCGCGCCTGCTCGGCCAACCGGCGCAGCTCGTCGCCGGTGCCGAGCACCCGGTCCAGGCTGACCGCCAGGTCGTCGGGCGGCAGTGAGCGCCCCGTCTCGTAGTGGCCGATCTGCGATCCGGTCACGTGCACCTGTGAGCCGAGCGCGTCCTGCGACAGTCCTTTCTCGGTCCGCCGCAACCGCAGGATATGCCGAAACTCATTCGCGTTCGCCATCTGTTCCCCCACGCTGATGAAGTAGTGATCCTATTACCGCCACACATCTTCCCGGCCGGGCGACGGATAGTCCAGGGTGGAAGTCAGACCCGGAGGGAATGACCGGCAAGCGTTCCCTCCGGGGCACCCGAATCGCACTCTCCACGTAGGGGGAACAGTGCCCAGGAACGACGGAATCGGCGGGACGCCCCGGCTCGCCCGGTACACCTCGATCAGTACGCCACGCGATGTCGACTTGACACCGAACCGGCCTCCGCTGCCGAAGCGAACCCCTGGGCAGGTCGACCCGGACCGCGACTGGCCATTCCAGCTCAAGGGCGCTCAGCCACGCTCCGCCGCGCTGGAGGCGGCGATCCGGCAGGCGAACGAGACGGCTCGTACGCATATTCCGAATCGGACCACCGGCGAGTGCCACCGGTGCGGCGGGGTGGTCGCGCCGTGCCGGCCGTCGCTGCGCGCCCTCGCCATCCTGGACCGGTGGGACCCGAGCTCGGCGCGACGGGTCCGAGCGGTGTTGCAACTGTCCGGTCTGATGCCGGCCGGCTATCCGCACGACAACGCAGGCAACGACCAGGGTGACGACGTCAACGACGAGTGACCAGCCCCCGTAGACACCCGGGGTGCTCCGCTCCCCCGCTCGCCGCGACCGGTCCCATGGCGGTCCTCTCCCCAGCCCCCGTCCGGGAGGGTCCGCCACGACGGCCGGTCCAGCGCGGCCGACCGGCCGCATTCCCTGCCCGGGAGGCACCACCGAATGGGCGGGCGACGGAGCACTCCGGGCCATTCCCGACGTCCACACGGGTCCTGACGCATCGATGTGAGGCTGAGATACCTATTCCGCGCCAGATAACGTATCTCAGCCTCACATCGCGGAGCGGCCGGGCGGGGAAGCGGCGGGGGGCGGGAAGCGGGGAGCGGCGGGCAGAAAGCGACGGACAGCGCGCGGGGCAGTCGACGGCAGCGCCGTGGCCGGTTAAGCTCACCGGCAGCGCGTCGGGGATCGCGCCGAGACTCGCCGGAAGGCTCGAAGCCACCCCAGGTCCGAGGTTCGAGCGACGGACGCCGGAGCTCTGAATCCGCCCGTGCGAGTCCGGGCGCAGAGCGAGGTTTCCCGTGAAGACGCTCCCCGACAATCCGCACCTGGACCACCTGCGGCAACAGGCCAAGGAGCTGCTGGCCGGGCTGCGTGACGTCGTTCCGACCACGACCCTGGCCGACGCGCAGGCGGCGCTGGCCGGTCAGTACGGCTTCCGCACCTGGCCGGAGCTCAAGGCCGAGGTCGACCGGATGCACGGGCGGGCCGACACCGCCGACCCGTCGCTTGCCCAGGCGATCGCGGACCGCTTCGACCTGGGCAGCGTCGCCGGCCCGATGCGTTCACTGGCCCGCCCGGACGACATCGGCCGCCGCTGGTCGATCGACACCGACCGAGGGCGTTTCACCGTCCGTACGGTGGACACCTGGCTGCCGACCGTCGACGCCGACACTGACGTCGCCCTGCAGCTGGCCGCCGCAGCGGCCGGTGTGCTGCTGCCGACCCCGGTACGCAGCCGCGACAGCGAGGTCGTCGAGTCCGTCGGTGGGCACCGGTGGCGGGCGTACCAGCATCTGCCGGCCGGACCGCCGCTCGCGGCCCCGGTGAGCGCGGCGGTCGCCGGTGCGGTCGGCGACGTGCTCGCCACGCTGCACGGCCTGGCGTTGCCGGTCGGTCGGGTCAGCCCGTGGCACGCCAGACGGATCGGTCCGGCCAGTTGGGCCGGGCTGGCGGCCACCGCAACCGCTCGGCAGGCGCCCTGGGCCGGGCAACTGGCGGCGGCGGTGCCGGCCCTGGAGGACCTGGCGGCGGTCGGCCGCGACGTGCCGGTGCCGGATCCGGTGCTGACCCACAACACGCTCGGGCCGGCGCAGACCCGGCTCGCTCCCGACGGTCGCCTCGTCGTCGTCGGCTGGGAGCACGCCGGTGGACAGCCGCCGGCCTGGGAGTTGGCGAACGCCCTGCTGGACTGGGCAGTCGCACCGCACGGTCGGGTCGACGCCGTCGGTGCGCGGGCGCTGGTCGACGGCTACCGTCGGCGGGCCGGTGGCGTGCCGACACGGTGCCTGGCCGATTTCCGGGGCGCGGCGACCGGTCTGGTCAACTACGTGTCCGAGCAGGTCGAGGCAGCGTTGGCTGCGCGGACGACCGAGGATCGGCGGTACGCCGAGCGCAGTGTGCGACACGTGCTGTCCCGGCTTCCGACGCGTACGACGTTGGAGAGGCTGCTGAACGCGGTGGCCTGAACCAGGGACAGGTGGCCGGAAACCCGGGCGACCGGGCGAGGGGCGGCGGGTATCGTGGTCAGCGCCATGAACCCGCCCTCTGCCGCGCGCTCCGCCTCTGAACTGCTGAAACTCCTCCCCGAGCTGACTCTTCGTGACGAACGGCGGCTGCACCGACGCCTCGACGGGGTACGCAAGGTCCGGGATCCGCAGGCCCGGCAGGCGGCGCTCGACGAGATCGCCACCGCGGTCGCGTCGGCGCAGCAGGCGGTGCAGCGGCGGCGGGACGCGGTGCCGCAGATCCGCTACCCGGACGGGCTGCCGGTCAGCGAACGCGCCGGCGACATCGCGGCGGCGATCCGCGACCACCAGGTGGTGATCGTGGCCGGCGAGACCGGCTCGGGTAAGACCACCCAGATCCCGAAGATCTGCCTGGAGCTGGGTCGTGGCGTACGCGGGCTGATCGGGCACACTCAGCCGCGTCGGCTGGCCGCCCGTACCGTCGCCGACCGGATCGCCGACGAGCTCGGCACCACCCTGGGCGACGTGGTCGGCTACAAGGTCCGATTCACCGATCAGGTCGGCGGCCAGACCCTGGTGAAGCTGATGACCGACGGGATCCTGCTGGCCGAGTTGCAGCACGACAAGATGCTGCGCCAGTACGACACGTTGATCATCGACGAGGCGCACGAACGCAGTCTCAATATCGACTTCATCCTCGGCTACCTCAAACAGCTGCTGCCCCGCCGCCCCGACCTGAAAGTGGTCATCACGTCGGCGACGATCGACCCGCAGCGCTTCGCCGACCATTTCAGCGAGCCGGGCCGGCCACCGGCGCCGGTGGTCGAGGTTTCCGGGCGTACCTATCCGGTGGAGGTGCGCTACCGGCCGCTGCTGCGGGAGACCGTCGACCCGGACGACCCCGACGCGACGCCGGGCACCATCACCCTCGACCAGGTCGACGGGATCGGCGCGGCGGTCGAGGAACTGGCCGGCGAAGGTCCCGGCGACATCCTGGTCTTCCTCAGCGGCGAACGGGAGATCCGCGACGCCGCCGACGCGCTGGGCAAGCTGGTCGCCAACCGGCCCCGGCTGCGCGACACCGAGATCCTGCCGCTGTACGCCCGGTTGTCCGCCGCCGAGCAGCACCGGATCTTCCAGTCGCATCCGGGCCGGCGGGTGGTGCTGGCCACGAACGTCGCCGAGACGTCGCTGACCGTGCCGGGCATCAAGTACGTCATCGACCCGGGTACGGCACGGATCTCCCGCTACAGCAACCGGCTCAAGGTGCAGCGGCTGCCGATCGAGCCGGTGTCGCAGGCGTCGGCCAACCAGCGTAAGGGCCGCTGCGGGCGTACCTCGGACGGCATCTGCATCCGGCTGTACGACGAGGCCGACTTCGAGTCGAGACCGGAGTTCACCGATCCGGAGATCCTGCGGACCAACCTGGCCTCGGTGATCCTGCAGATGACGTCGATCGGGCTGGGCGACATCGCCGCGTTCCCGTTCGTCGAGCCGCCGGACCGCCGGCAGATCACCGACGGCGTCGCCCTGCTGCACGAGCTGGGCGCGATCGAGCCGCCGTCGCCGGGCCTGCCGCCCCGGCTGACCCAGGTAGGTCGGCGGCTGGCGCAGCTGCCGGTGGATCCCCGGCTGGGCCGGATGGTGCTCGCGGCCGAGAGTAACGGCTGCGTCGACGAGGTCGCGGTGATCGCCGCCGCGCTGTCCATCCAGGACCCCAGGGAGCGGCCGGCGGAGCACAAACCCCAGGCCGACCAGGCGCACGCCCGGTTCGCCGACCCGGAGTCCGACTTCGTCGCGCTGCTGAACCTGTGGCGCTACCTGCGGGAGCAGCAGCGGGAACGCTCCGGCAGCGCGTTCCGGCGGATGTGCCGCGCCGAGTTCCTCAACTATCTGCGGGTCCGCGAGTGGCAGGACATCAACAGCCAGATCCGGCAGGTGCTGCGGTCGATGAACGTACCGGTCGACCGGGGCGGTGAGCCGGCCGCGCCGACCGCCGTACACCAGTCGCTGCTGGCCGGTCTGCTGTCGCACGTCGGGGTGAAGGATCCGGCCAAGCCGGAGTACCTGGGCGCCCGGGGAGCCAAGTTCGCGGTCTTCCCTGGCTCGGCGCTGGCCCGCAAGCCGCCCCGCTGGGTGATGGCCGCCGAACTGGTCGAGACGTCCCGGCTGTGGGCGCGTACGGTCGCCAGGATCGAACCCGAGTGGGTCGAGGCGCTCGCCGGCCACCTGGTGAAACGCTCGTACAGCGAACCGCACTGGGAGAAGAAGCAGGCGGCGGTGATGGCCTACGAGAAGGTCACCCTGTACGGCGTACCGCTGATCGCCGGACGCAAGGTCACCTTCGGTCGGGTCGATCCGGTGCTGAGCCGGGAGCTGTTCATCCGGCACGCCCTCGTCGAGGGCGACTGGCACACCCCGCACCGGTTCTTCCACGACAACCGGGCGCTGCTCGACGAGGTCGGCGAGCTGGAGGAACGGGTCCGCCGCCGGGACATCGTGGTCGACGACGAGACCCTGTTCGAGTTCTACGACCAGCGGCTGCCCGCCGAGGTGGTCTCCGGCCGGCACTTCGACTCCTGGTGGAAGAAGACCCGCCGGGACCGGCCCGACCTGCTCACCTTCGACCGGGACATGCTGGTCAACCAGGGCAAGGGCCGCATCGACCCGGCGGACTTCCCCGACGAGTGGCACTCCGACGGGATAGCCCTGCCGCTGACGTACCGGTTCGAGCCCGGCACCGGAACCGACGGGGTGACCGTCGACGTGCCGTTGGCGATGCTCAACCAGGTGTCCGACGACAGCTTCGGCTGGCACGTGCCCGGGCTGCGCGAGGAGCTGGTCGTGGCCCTGATCCGGTCGCTACCGAAGCAACTGCGCCGCAACTTCGTGCCGGTGCCGGACTTCGCCCGCGCGGTGCTGGCCGCGATCACCCCCGGCTCCGAACCGCTGCTGGACGCGCTGGGTCGGGAGCTGCGTCGGCTGACCGGGGTGATGGTGCCGCACGACGCCTGGGACCTGACCAAGGTGCCCCAGCATCTACGGGTCACCTTCCGGGTGGTCGACGAGAACGACAAGCCGCTGGCCGAGGGGAAGGACCTGGCCGCGCTGCGCCGCGAGCTGACCACTGAGGTACGCAAGGTGGTGGCGGCCGCCGCGCCGGACGTGGAACGCCGCGGGTTGCGCGACTGGAGCATCGGCGCGCTGCCGCGCAGCGTCGAGCAGGACCGGGTCGGATACCGGGTCACCGCGTACCCGGGTCTGGTCGACGAGGGGGCGAGCGTCGCGGTCCGGGTGTTCGACAGCGCTGCCGTGCGGGACCGGTCGATGTGGGCCGGCACCCGGCGGCTGCTGCTGCTCACCCTGCCGTCCCCGGCGAAGTTCGTCTCCGGCCGGTTGTCCAACCAGGACAAGCTGGCGTTGAGCCGCAACCCGTACCGCAACGTCGTCGAGCTGCTGGACGACTGCGCCGGGGCGGCGGTGGACCTGCTGATGACGCAGGCGGGCGGTCCGGCCTGGGACGCCGACGGCTTCACCGCGCTGCGCGAGCAGGTCCGCGCCGGGCTGGTCGACGTCACGGTCGAGATCGTTTCCCGGGTACGCCAGGTGCTGGCGGCGGCGTACGCGGTGCAGCAGCGGCTCGGCCGTACCACCGATCTCGCGCTGGTGGCGGCGCTCAGCGACGTCCGCGAGCAGCTCGCCGCCCTGGTCTACCCGGGGTTCGTGACCGCCACCGGGTACGCCCGGCTGGCGGACCTGCCGCGCTATCTGACCGCGATCGAACGCCGGTTGGAGAAGCTGCCGCAGAATCCGCGCCGGGACCGCGACCAACAGGCCAGGATCGACACGGTACGCCGGGAGTACCAGCAGATGCTCGACGGGTTGCCGCCGGCCCGGCACAACACCGAAGCCGCCCGGCGGATCCGCTGGATGATCGAGGAGCTGCGGGTGAACGTGTTCGCCCAGGCGCTGGGTACCCCGTACCCGGTGTCGGAGCAGCGGATCTACCGGGCGATGGACGAGGCCGAGCAGGCCGAGTGAGCCGGTCGGTCCCGCCGCCGACCGGGTCGGTCCGGTCGGTCTGAGCGGTGCCGGTCAGTTCCGTTGCAGGGTGAGCACGGACAGTCCGGCGACGGCGTCGATGTCGTACCGGTCGGTCGCGCCCGCCCAGCCCTGGCCGGTGAAGACCGCACCGGGGGCGATGCCGTCGTGGCTGCGGGTGTCGATGGTGGCACTGGCCGCCCCGGACCCGAACCGGACCTGGGCCGGGGGCCCATCCGGGGCGTTGATCAGGAACTGGTTGGCGCCGCCGGTCATCCGCACCGGCAGGGTGCCGTCCGGCGCGGGCAGGGACAGCTCGATGCGGGCCGCCCCGCCGACGATGTCCACTCCGCTCAGCTCGGCACCGGTCAGGTCGATCGAGTGTTCCGCGACGCCGCCGGTGAGCCGCAACTGCCAGCGCACCGACGAGTGCAGCTCGATGTCGACGACACCGGGTCCGGACTGGTCGTTGGGCACCAGGTGCAGCTTGATCCGGTTGCCGTCGGCGATCACCCGTGGTTGCACGTCGGCGTCGATCGGGGTCCGGACCCGGTACAGGTCGCCGCCGAGATCGGCGGCGACGATGTTGACCGTCGTGGTACCACTGACCAGGTCGAATTCAGCCTGCTGTAGTTCGCCGAGCGGGCCGGTCACCAGGCGTTCGGTGGCGGGTTCCGAATCGACGGCGGCCGGGTCGACCACACCGGGACCGTCGGCCGGCGGCGGGGAGTCGGCGACCGTGGTGTCCGATGTGGTCCGCAGCGCGTCGACGACGCCGGCCCCGACCAGCGCGGCGACCAGGAACAGCGCCACCAGCCCGGTGACGACCATCGCGAGTCGGCGTGGTCGGCCGTCGGCCGGCCCGGTCATGTCGGGTTCCGGGTCGAAGAACGGCACCGCCGGGGTGACCGGTTCCGGTCGGTCCAGTTCCCGGGCCAGCCACGGCGGCGGCGGCAACAGACGTGGCGACACGGTCACCGGCTCGTCGTCGAGGCGCTGCGGGTGGTGAGCCGGTTCAGGTGGATACCCGGCCGTGGGACCATGCCAGGCAGGACCGGATCGCCGCACCGGACTGGTTTCCCGCGCAGGTGCCGGAGCCTGCACCTCGCCGAGTTCGATCGCGGCTGGTTCGCCCCCCTGTGCCGGTCGCTGCATGGCTGCCCCTCCTCGGCGTTCGCGGGCACGGCGCACCGTTGTGCCCGTACAGCAGTACGCAGCCGGACGTTCGGCGGATCGATGCCGCTGCCGGAAAGTTTCGGATGCCGGCCGCAGCCTGACCTTGGGCTCAGCGGTCACTCATACTCGGTGTCAGGGCTCGCGTCCACCCCCGCCTACCCGCCGCGAGCCCCGGAGGACAGTGATGCGCATTCAGGTCGAAACGAGCATACCACCCGAATTGTCCGAACCGACCTGGCAGTTGTACACCACCGCGTTCGACGAACTCCGGGTCACCGCGGTCCAACGGCACGTGATGGACCGGGTCGAGTTCGACCAGGTGCTGAGCGACGCCCGGGTGCTGAAGTATCTGGGGCGCGACGACCGGTCCCCCGATCTGCTTACCGCGCTCGCCACCTTCACCAACGAGCTGGATTCGATGCCGCTGATCTCCCCGGACTACTTCGCCCACCGCTGGCCGGACCTGTACGCGCAACGCCGGATCTGGTACATCGGCTTCTTCGCCGTCCATCCGCAGTACCGCGGCAGCGGCATCTTCGAATCGGTGATCGCCGACATGTGGCAACGCGTGCAGGACAGCGACGGTGTCGCGGCGTTGGACATCTGCCGCCGCAACGACCAGATCGGGCTCGGCCGGGCCATCCATCAGACCCTGGGGACGTTGACCGAGGGAGCGCGGGCGACCCGGCTGGACGAGCAGACGTACTGGCTCTACGAGTTGCCGCCGCGCCCCTGAACCTGCCTGGCAGCCGGCACCGCCGGCCCGTCCACCGGGTCGGCGGGTCGGCTCGCCCACCGTCGGGCGAACTCAGCCGGGCCGACCGGCTCTCCCCAGAGCCTGCCCTGTCCGAACAGCACGCCGAGGACGGCCAGCACGCCCTGCTGCAGCGGGGTCTCCACCCCCTCGGCGACCACGGTCAGGTGCAGGGCGCTGCTCATCGCCACCACCGCCCGGACGATCTCCTCGTCCTTGGCGCTCTGGCCGAGGCCGGCGACGAACGCCCGGTCCACCTTGACCCCGGTCACCGGATGCTTGCGCAGATAGCCCAATGCGGAGAACCCGGTGCCGAAGTCGTCGACGACGATCCGGATCCCCCGCTGCCGCAGGTCAGCCAGCACCTGGCCGGTGACGCTGGTCGGGTCGATCATCACCGACTCGGTGATCTCCAGGACGACGACGGAGGCCGGCACCCGGTGCCGGTCGAGCGCGTCGTCCAGCGCCCGGATCAGACCCGGGTCACGCAACTGGCGGGGCGACACGTTGACCGACATCCAGAAATCCGCCGTCACCGTGCCGTCCGCCCGCCACTGCGCCAGCTGCCGCACCGACCGGTCGAGCACCCAGCGTCCGATCGGGCCGATCAGCCCGGTGTCCTCGGCGATCGGGATGAACACCGCCGGTGAGATGTTGCCCCGGCCCGGATGTTCCCAGCGCAGCAGCGCCTCGGCACCGATCAGGCTGCCGCTTTCCAGGTCGACGATCGGTTGAAAGGCGATCCGCAGATCGTCCTCGCCGAGGGCGATCCGCAGGGCCTGCTCGATTTCCACCCGCTCGCGGACCCGCTCGTGCATCGACGCGTCGAACATCACCCAGCGGCCGCGACCGTCGGCCTTCGCCTGGTACATGGCCGTGTCGGCGTCGCGCAGCAACGCGTCGGCGGTCACCGGCGGATCGTTGCCCGCGCCACCGTCGTCGAGCTGGGTCCCGGCGATCCCGACCGAGGCGGTGATCACCGCCTCGACCTGCCTGATCCGCAGCGGTTCGTGCACACAGTCGATGATCCGGTCGGCCAGCGCCACGGCCTGCGCGCGGCTTCCCAGCTGGACCACGACGAACTCGTCCCCACCGACCCGGGCGACCGTCGCCGCAGCCGGCAGCGCCGCCCGCAGTCGGGCCGCCACCTGGGCGATCAGCTGATCACCCGCGTGGTGCCCCCACGAGTCGTTGACCAGTTTGAACCCGTCGAGGTCGAGGAAGAACACCCAGACCCCGGCGTCCGCTGGCCGCCGACCGGCGGTGAGCAACCGGCGCACCTCGGCGGCGAGCATCAACCGGTTCGGCAGGCCGGTCAGTGGGTCGTGGGTGGCGCGGTGCTCGTAGCGGCGTTGCGCGGCAGCGTACCCCTGGACGGCGGAGACCGCCCGCATCATCAGCAGCACCACCATGGCAGCACCGCCCACGCCGAGCACCAGCCGGTCGGCCGTCGATCGCCCGGAGACGAAGACGGTGAGCACGAACGGCGCGGCCAGCGCCGGGCCGATCAGCAGCAGCCGCTGCCACGACCAGGCCTGCACCGGCAGCCGGGCCGCCTGACCGAGGTCGACCACGGAGGGGTGCAGGGCGGCGGCGCCGATCAGCAGGAAGCCGAGCATGAAGGGCAGATCCAGCAGCCGGGATCCGGTGAGCTGACCGGAGACTCCGATGATGGCGTACAGCACGTCGCCGACCACCAGCAGACTCATGGAGGCGACCAGCAGCAGGTAGCTCGGCCGCCGAACGGCGGTGGTGAAGGCCAGGCTGACCAGCAGCAGGATCAGGATCACGTCGAAGATCGGATACAGCGCGGCGAGGGCGGAGACCAGGGCCGGCCGGTCGGTGATGCTGCCCGCCGGCACCGCCAGCAGCAGTACGGAGCACAGCGCCGCACCGATGAAGACGATCAGACCGTCGATCACCGCGTGTGACGGCAGCCGGCCCCGGGTGCGCAGCAGCCCGGCCAGGCCGAGCAGCATGAACAGGTAACCCGGCACGGTGGCGGCGTCGGCGGCCAATGCGTACGGCCCGTCCTGCTCGACCGCCCACGGCCGGGCCAGCGCCCCGGTGAGGAAGCACACGCAGGCGACAGCGAGCAGCCACCAGGCCCAGCGGGGCTGGGCCCGGTGCCAACGGGGGCCCAGGGTCACGGCGAGCGCGCCACCGACCCCGGCGACGGTGAAGGCCGGTCCGGCGATCATCGGCGTGTCGAACGCCGCGTAGAGCACGGCGGCGACAACGCCGAAGGCCACGAACACCAGTGCCGGCAACGATGACGACAAGGCTTGTCCCGTCCCCGGCGCCGCGGGTCGCGTCACGATGGCCCCTGCGCACATGTCATTCACCGGCTGATTCGTCGAACAGGCCGACACCTTACCAAGGTGACGGGGCGGTCAGCCTGGTCAGGCCGGGCCCGCCACGGTGGGGCCGATCGGTCGCGGCTGATGGTCGCTGCCGCACCGCCGACCAATCGTCCGTTTGGCGTATGGCTCGGTCGGATATCGCCGGTTTGACGTGCGAAGTCGGTGGATATGTTGACCCGGTGCCTGCCACCCCTCCCTCGCCGGGCCGGCTGCCGTCGCTGACCGGGCTGCGGTTCGCCGCTGCGCTACTGGTCTTCGGCGTGCACGCCTACTCGTTCATCCCGTTGGCTGACCCGCCGGCCGACCGGGTCGCCGGCATCCTGTTCAACGGCGGTGACCTGGGCGTTTCGTTCTTCTTTGTGCTGTCCGGTTTCGTCCTCACCTGGTCGGTCCGCCCCGGCTACCGGCCGGGTCGGTTCTGGTGGGGACGCCTGGCGCGGGTCTACCCGGCGCATCTGGTCGCCCTGGTGCCGGCCGTCGTCGGCCTGATGCTGACAGCACGACTGCCGGACATCTGGCCGCGGCTGCTGGCCTTCTCAGCACCGCTGGTCCAGGCCTGGCATCCGTCGGACGTGTACTACCTGGGGATCAACCCGGTCACCTGGTCGCTGTCCTGCGAAATGGCGTTCTACCTGGCGTTCCCCCTGTTGTACGCGGGACTGCGCCGGCTCGGCACGACGGCGCTGCGGGTCGCCGCCGTCGCCCTGCCGGCCGCCGTCTGGCTGATGCCGGTGGTGGCCGACCTGCTGATCGCGGCGGAACACCGCCGCTGGTTCGTCTACATCTTCCCGCCGGTACGGATGTTGGAGTTCCTGCTCGGCATCGTGCTGGCGCTGCTGGTGCGGCGGGGCGCCTGGCGGGGTCCGGGACTGCGGGTGGCCACCGCTCTGTGGGTGGTGAACTATCTCGCCGTCGAGTGGCTGCCGGCGCAGGCCCGCGACACCGCAGCGACGATCGTGACGATCGGTCTGCTGGTCCCGGCGGCGGCACTGGCCGACCTGCACGGCCGGCGGTCCTGGTGGCGCCACCGGGTCGCGGTCCACCTGGGCGAGGTGTCATACGCGTTCTTCCTGCTTCATCTCGTGGTGATCGTGACCGTGATGCACCTCGTCGGCCGGGACCGGGAGTGGGCCACCGGGCAGGCGGTCGGGTTGACGCTGGCGTTCCTGGTCGGGTCCTACCTGTTGGCGGTGCCGCTACACCGGTGGGTCGAGCTGCCGGCGATGCGTCGACTCAGGCCGACTCCGCCGGCAACTCCGCCCGGACCACCCGAACCGCCGACGCGGGACCGGCGGCAGACCGGGCCGGATCCCCGGCGGGACGCTCTCACCGGTTGACTACGCTCGCCGACGGGGCGGCACCGCCCTCCGACGGGAGGCACCATGGACAGGCGAGTTGGTGGGTTCGACGCACAGCTCGGCGTACGGGCCGAAGAGATCTCCGCGGAGCGGGTGGAGCTGCGGCTGCCGGTGACCCCGGCGCTGCACCAACCGTTCGGGATCGTGCACGGCGGGGCGTACTGCGCGCTGGTGGAGAGCGCGGCGAGCATCGGCGCGGCGACCTGGCTCGGTGACGAGGGCCGGGTGGTGGGGGTGGCCAATCAGACCGACTTCCTGAAGGCGGTCTCCGGCGGGGAACTGATCGCCGTCGGTACTGCGGTCCACCGCGGCTACAGCCAACAGCTGTGGCAGGTTCATATCACCGACGGTGACGGACAACTGGTCGCCCGGGGTCAGGTGCGGCTGCAGAACCTCCGGCCGGGAGGCGGCCGCCGCTCCTGACGCCGTCGGTGGCCCGCCCGATGCGCGACAGCCCGCCCATTGCTGCGGCGATCCGGCGAACCGGACAGCTCTCCGGTCCGTACACACTGGCAGGAGGCGATGAGACATGGGCATCATGGTCAACCCTGCACGCCGTGACACGACCGGTTCCGACCTCTACATCCTGCGCGGTCTGCTGTGGTGCGGTGACCGCCTGTTGATTCCGGCCAGCACCGACGACGGCACCCGCCACTATGCCTGCCCCGACACGGAATGTGACCGTTCCCTGATCAACGCCGAGGAGATCGAACAGCAAGTGTGGCAGCGGTACGTACAGCTGAACGCCGACGCCGCCGACGTGGTCAGTCGCGACCAGCGGCGGGCGGCGCTGGTCGGCGTACTGGCCCGGGTCACCGTCGGCACCAGCCTGGTGGGGCTGGACTACGGCTGGCGGGACTGACCGCCGCCAGGACCGGCACTCACCACCCGAACGGGCCGGTCACCGCACGAACGCTTGCTCACAGCACGAACGCGTCGGTCCACAGCTGCCCGGACCGGCCGGTCAACGCGCCCAGCAACGCGACCGCCTGGCCGTCGGTGAGTGAGGCAACGTAGTCGACGATCGCCCGACCCTGAGCGGCGGCGACCAGGCTGCCGCCCGGGGCGCCGCTCACCCCGGGGACGGCACCGGTGCCGGTGGTCGCCGCCAGCTCCGCCTCGGCCAGCTCGACCAGGTCGTGCAGTCGGCGGGGCAGCCGCCCCTGCTCGTCCGGGTCGGTCACCCAGGCGTGCAGCGCGTCGACCAGGGTGGCCAGCAGATCGGCCTGACCGCGCTGATGCAGCGCCAGGTCCGGCCGGGCGAGGACGAACCGGTGGTGCACGAACTTGAGCACCTGCACCTCGTGCCACTGGGCGGTCGCCAGCAGCACGTGGCCGGAGCGTACCGGCGGGTTGGCAGTGACGCCGATCGCGCCGACCAGTCGCCGGGTCCACCGCGCGGAGAACGTGCTGATGCTTCCCTCCGCTTCGATCGACCCGTCGAACGGCACCATCAGCAGGCCGTCCACCAGCTCCTGACGGACGTGTTCGACGGCGGCGGCGAACGCCTCGTCGGAGGCGATCCAACTGTCCTTGCGGTGCAGCTGGCGGCGGAGCCGCTCGATGGACCGGCCGGGGCGGTGCGCGCTGGCGGCGATCTCCGCGTCGGTGAGCTCCCGCAGCTCGGCGGCGGAGCGCTGCCAGGTGACGAGTTCACCGGCGACCGGGCCCTGCTGCAGTACGCCGACCCGGTGGAAGTCCTCCACGTCGTGGATGGCGTACGCGATGTCGTCGGCGGTGTCCATTATCGAGGCTTCGACGGTCTGTTGCCACGGATCGAGCACCCCGGCGAACGGCGCCCGGGCCTGCCGCAGGTCGGCCGCCTCGGTGGTGTAGGCGCCGAACTTGACCGACCCGACCGCCGGATCGTCGGGCGCGACCGCGGCGCCACGGGGCGCCGGGCGCAGCAGGCTCGGATGCGGCTGCGGATAGGTGCGCCGGGTCCACGGGTACTTGAGCATGGCGGCCCGCACCGCTGCGGTCAGGTCCAGACCGACGGCCGCCTCGCCCCGGATCTCGGTGCTGGTCACGATCCGGTAGGACTGCGCGTTTCCCTCGAAACCGTCCGGCAGACCGAGCCGGTGCCGGGTCACCCGGTCCAACACCCGTTCACCAAGGTGCCCGAACGGCGGGTGGCCCAGGTCGTGGGCGAGCGCTGCCGCCTCGACCACGTCCGGGTCGCAGCCGCCGAGCTCGTCGAGCAGGGTCCGGTACCGCTCGTCGGCGGCCAGTCGCTCGGCGACGGCCCGGCCCACCTGGGCCACCTTGAGGCTGTGGGTGAGCCGGTTGTGCACCAGCAGGCCGGAGCCGCCCGGGCTGATCACCTGGGTCACGCCGCCCAGCCGGGCAAAGAACGGTGAGGAGACGATCCGGTCGCGGTCGGCCCGGAACGGACTCGCCGCCAGATCGCTGGCGGCGGCGGCCCGTCGGCCGAACAGGCGGCGGGCGCGGAGGTCCCCGGCCGGCTCGGTGGCCGACCGGACTGCTGGTGCCGGGTCCACCAGCAGACGCTAACCCGGTGCCGGTGCCGTACCTGGTCCGGGGTGGCATTTCGGCGCTGTCGAAGGACCATTCACCGGTCTCCAACAAAGGAATGGCTTGAGCTGATTGGTCCGGCGTCGTAAGGTTCCGCTTCAGCAAGGTCAACCATCCTTGCCGGGCCGCGCCCGCGGCCCTGCTCGGCTCGCGCACCAGAAACCGCCGCAGGGGACGACTCGATGCGCCGTGCTCGAACTCCGACGGAGTTGACGCTGACCGAGGAGTTCTTCCTGGTTGCGCTCGACGACAGCACCGGCCGGCCGATGGTCGGCCGGGATCTGCTCGGTGCCGGGCTCGCCGGCACCGCGATCGCCACGCTGATCCTCGCCGGTCGTGCCGAGGTCCGCGACGGCCTGCTGGTGCCGGTCGACGGGCAGCCGCTCGGTGACCCGGTCGCCGACCCGCTGCTGGCCGAACTGCGGCTGGAACAGCGCCAACCGGTGCCGGACTGGATCGCCCTGATGCGACCAGGGCTGCCCGGGGTGGTCGCCGAGGATCTGGAGACCCTCGGCGTGCTGCGCACCGAACAGGTCCGCCATCCGGTGACCCGCCGCATGACGACCCGGTTCCCGGCGATGGATCCGGTCCGCGCGGTCGGCCCCCGGGTCCGGCTCGGCCACGCCCTCGGCCGGGTCGTCGCGGTGGACGCCCGGACCGCCGCGCTGGCCCAGATCGTCCGTGCCACCGGCACCGAAGGCTGGTTCGTGACTATGTACGGGGCGACGGTGCGTCGACAACTGACGGCTATCGCGAGCCGGCTCGATCCGCAGCTGACGGCGGTGGTCGACGCGATCAACCACCCGGTGCCACGGTCCCGGCTGGCGGTACGGCTGTGGCCGCAGCGGGACACGTCGATCGCCTGGTGACCTGCGCCGCGGACCGGGTCGCGTGGTGGCGCGACACCGACGGTCGATAGCCGGCAGAATGCTTCCCGGACCACCCACCGTGGTCCCCGGCACCGGCCGCACGACGGGTGCCGGGCCACAGGCATCGGGCCGGACGGGAGCACCCCCGCCCGGCAGCCGGGGAGTTGGAGCGGGGCACGCGACGTGACCACAGGGATTGATCAGCGGATCGCCGAAGAACTGGGAGTACGGGCCGGGCAGGTGGCGTCCGCCGTCGAACTGCTCGATGGCGGCGCGACGGTGCCGTTCATCGCCCGGTACCGCAAGGAAGCCACCGGGATGCTCGACGACGCCCAGCTGCGTACCCTCGAGGAGCGGCTGCGCTACCTGCGCGAGCTGGACGAGCGCCGCGACGCGATCCTGGAGTCGATCCGCAGCCAGGGCAAGCTCGACGAGGCGCTGACCGCGCAGATCATGGCGGCCGACTCGAAGGCCCGGCTGGAGGACATCTACCTGCCGTACAAGCCGAAACGGCGGACCAAGGCGCAGATTGCCCGCGAGGCAGGCCTGGAGCCGCTCGCGGATCTGCTGCTCGGCGATCCGGGTCAGGACCCGCGGACCGCGGCCGCCGGCTACGTCGACGCCGACAAGGGTGTGGCCGACGCGGCGGCGGCGCTCGACGGCGCGCGGGCGATCCTCGTGGAACGCTTCGCCGAGGACGCCGACCTGATTGGTGGGCTGCGGGAGCGGATGTGGTCGCGGGGCCGGCTCACCGCCCGGGTACGCGAGGGACGCCAGACCGAGGGGGCCAAGTTCGCCGACTACTTCGACTTCGCCGAACCGTTCACCAAGCTGCCGTCGCACCGGGTGCTGGCCATGTTCCGGGGTGAGAAGGAGCAGGTCCTCGACCTGACCATGGAGCCGGAGGAGGTGCCGGCCGACGCGGTCGCCGGGCCGAGCAGCTACGAGCCGATCATCGCCGGCCGCTTCGGCGTCAGCGACCAGGGTCGGCCCGCGGACAAGTGGCTGGCCGACACGGTCCGCTGGGCGTGGCGTACCCGGATCCTGATCCACCTCGGCGCTGACCTGCGGATGCGGCTGTGGCAGGCGGCCGAGGACGAGGCGGTCCGGGTGTTCGCGGCCAACCTGCGGGACCTGCTGCTGGCCGCGCCGGCCGGCAGCCGGGCCACGATGGGTCTGGACCCGGGCGTACGCACCGGGGTGAAGGTGGCCGTCGTCGACGCCACCGGCAAGGTGGTGGCCACCGAGACGGTATACCCGCACGAGCCGCGCCGGCAGTGGGACGCCTCCATCGACACGCTGGCAAAGTTGGCCGCCGCGCACCGGGTGGACCTGGTGGCGATCGGCAACGGCACCGCGTCGCGGGAGACCGACAAGCTGGTCGCCGACCTGATGGCTCGGCACCCCGAATTGCAGCTGACCAAGGTGATGGTCTCCGAGGCCGGCGCGTCGGTCTACTCGGCTTCGGCGTACGCCTCCCAGGAGCTGCCGGACCTCGACGTGTCGTTGCGGGGCGCGGTCTCCATCGCCCGCCGGCTGCAGGACCCGCTCGCCGAGCTGGTCAAGATCGACCCTCGGTCGATCGGCGTCGGGCAGTACCAGCATGACATCTCCGAGACGAAGCTGTCCCGGTCACTCGACGCGGTGGTCGAGGACTGCGTCAACGGGGTCGGGGTGGACGTGAACACCGCGTCGGCACCGCTGCTGACCCGGGTCTCCGGCATCGGTGCCGGGCTGGCCGAGAACATCGTGCTGCACCGCGACGCGCACGGGCCGTTCCGGTCCCGGGAGGCGCTGCGGACCGTGGCCCGGCTGGGGCCGAAGGCGTTCGAACAGTGTGCCGGCTTCCTGCGCATCCGCGACGGCGACGACCCGCTCGATTCGTCCAGTGTGCACCCGGAAGCCTACCCGGTGGTCCGTCGGATCCTCACCGAGACCGGCAGCGACCTGCGGACGTTGATCGGCGACACGAAGTCGTTGCGCCGGATCAGGCCGGAGAAGTTCGTTGACGCCGTGTTCGGTCTGCCGACGGTCACCGACATCCTCGCCGAGTTGGAGAAGCCGGGCCGCGACCCGCGTCCGGCGTTCCGTACCGCCACCTTCGCCGACGGCGTGGAGACCCTCGCCGACCTGCGGCCCGGCATGGTCCTGGAGGGCGCGGTGACCAATGTGGCCGCGTTCGGCGCGTTCGTGGACGTCGGGGTGCATCAGGACGGTCTGGTGCACGTGTCGGCGATGTCGAAGACCTTCGTCAAGGATCCCCGCGACGTGGCCAAGCCCGGTGACATCGTCCGGGTGAAGGTGCTCGACGTGGACGTCGCCCGCAAACGTATCTCGTTGACGCTGCGGCTGGACGACGAGCCGGGTGCCGGGCGAGCGCCGGGGCAACGAAACGGTGCGGACGGTGGCCGGGGCGGCCCCGGCCGGGGCGGGCAGCCCCGGCAGCAGAGTCGCGACGGCAAGGGCGGCCGCGGTGACCGGGATGGCCGCGGCGGCAGGGACGGTCGGGGCGGGCAGCGCGGCGGGGGCCAGCCCGAGGGTGCGCTCGCCGACGCGCTGCGCCGGGCGGGTCTAGCCTGACCGGTCGGTCTGTACGCGAGGGGTCGGGACGGTTGCCGTCCCGACCCCTCACCGGTCAGGTGCTCGACGAATAGGTGAGGAAGAAGTTGTTCGGTGCCTGCGAACCTCCGGCGTTGAAGCAGATCACGTTGCGAACCAGCGCCGTGTTGGCGGACAGCACCCACGGTGTCTGCAGGTTGCAGTAGTCCGGGCTGGTGCCGAGCGCGGTGACCTGCACGGTGCTCGCCGGGACACCCACCGACGGCAGTGTCACCAGGTACTGCCCGACGCCGGAGACCGCGATGCTGTTGGCCCCACCGGCGGAGTTGAAGTTGGTCGACCCGCCGAAGGGCGAACTCAGCAGGTAGGCGAACCGGGTCGGCGGCACCGAGCCGAAGATCGGCCGCTCCCGGTGGTAGGTCAGGTTGAAGTAGCTGTCGATGAACGACCCGGCTGGGTCGAAGCAGAACACGTACGCCAGGATCGCGCCGCCGCTGGGGGACCACTGGGCGATCTTGCACCGCCGAGGACCGAACGGGTGCTCGGCGGTGGCCTGCAGGTTGCCGTCCAGCAGGGCGGTGCCGAGTCCGTTGAGCTTCACCTCGTAGAAGCCGGTGCCGAGCTGGGTGACCGTGTTGCCGGCACCCATCGAGTTGTAGGACGACAGCATCGCCCCGACCGGGTTCGCCCTGACGTAGCCGAACGCGTCCGACCCCGGCGGCAGCATCCCGGAGGCGGAGGTGTAGTCGACGACGAACCGGGCGTTGTCCGGTACGCCACCGGGCCGGTAGCACTGCACGATCACCATGTGGTCAGGTCCGGCGGGGGCGTTCGAGACCACCTGGCACCATCGTGGTGCGTTGTCGACCGTGGTGACGTGAACGACACCGTTGGGTGAGGCAGCCAGCGGGAACCGCACCTGGTAGCGCCCGACACCGACCTGGTCGACGGTCGCCCAGAGCGCGGGTGCGGTGGCCTTCCAGCTGCCCCACTGCCGGGTGGTGTCGAGGATGGTGCCGGGTGCCGGGGTCGGCGTGTGCAGGTAGGCGAAACCCCAGCGGTCAGCGACGGCCGCCTGAGCCGGCGCGGCGGCTCCTACCACGGCGGCGGTGGCGGTCAGTAGCCCGGTGGCGAGCAGGGCGATGCCACGGCGGACCAAGCCGCGGCCGTTGTCGGATCCAGTGCGGACAGACACCGGTCCACCTCCATTCACAAGGAGCGATATCTAGCCAGCCTAATGAACACACCACGTGCCCGTACAGTTATTGACCGTGATCTGATTTGATGCGGCATCCGGTCCGGCTCACAATCCGGGAATCACCCGCCAGCAGCGACTTTTACCTGATCCGTACCGGAAACTGATGCGGTCGTTTACCGGTCACGTCAAGATGGGCGGGTGACCGCAGCACCGCAACCAGACCGGGGACTGGTGCTCGTCGTCGAGGACGAACAGCCGATCGCCGACCTGATCCGGCTCTACCTCACCCGCGACGGGTTCGGCGTACACGTGTGCGCCGACGGTGACAGCGGGCTGGCCGCCGCCCGACGGCTGCGCCCGGTGCTGGCCGTGCTGGACATCGCGCTGCCCGGCATCACCGGCACCGAGATCTGCCAGCGGCTGCGCGCCGACGACGACTGGACCCCGGTCATCTTCCTCACCGCCCGCGACGACGAGATCGACCGGGTCGTCGGCCTCGAGCTGGGCGCCGACGACTACGTCACCAAACCGTTCAGCCCTCGCGAACTGGTCGCCCGGGTGCGGGCCATCCGCCGCCGCAGCCTCGGCCCGCCCGGCGGTCGACCGGTCCGTACCGTCGGTGGCGTCACCCTCGATCCGGCCCGGCGCACCGTCACCGCCGACTCCCACCCGGTCGTCCTCACCTCCACCGAGTTCGACCTGCTGGACCACCTGATGCGACGGCCCGGACGGGTCTACACCCGGGAGGAGCTGCTCTCCGCCGTCTGGGGTTACGCCGCCCAAGCCGGCACCCGCACCGTCGACGTGCACGTCGCCCAGGTCCGGGCCAAGCTCGGCACCGCCGCCACCGTGATCCGCACGGTACGCGGCGTCGGCTACACCGCCGATGGTTGAGCCGGAACAGACCTGGCAGCGGTCCGGCTGGCGCCAGCTCACCGGCACAATCACCGCCCGTACCGTCGGGGTCGCCTGCGCGGTCGCCCTGCTGTCGGTGCTGGTCACCGCGGCGGTCGCCATCCCGCTCGGGGTCCGGGGCACGGAACGCGGCGTCCGCGCCTCGCTGGCTGCCAAGGCCGACCTGGTCGCGGCGGCCGTCACCGACGCCCCGACCGGCACGCGGACGGCTCTCGCCGGCCGGCTGACCGGCGAACTCACCGACCAGGGCATCGAAGTGCTGCTCGTCCGGCCAGGCGAGACGGTGCCTCGGCAGCTGCCCGGCCAGGTGGTCCGCCGGCTCGCCGCCGGTGCGCCGGTGACCAGCCGCCGGCCGGCCCGCGTCGACGGCCAGCCGACCCTGATCGAAGGACGGCCCACCGGCGACGGCACGGCGGTGGTGCTGCTCCAGCCGGTACGACCAGGAGTCGGCCGGCTGGTCTGGAGCAACCTGTGGCTGGCGTTGGCCGCCGGGCTCACCGCCGGCCTGATCGCCGGGGTGCTGCTCGCCGCCCGGCTGTCCCGGCCGATCCGGGCCGCCGCACACGCGGCGCAGCGGCTGCGCGCTGGGGACCGCACCATCCGGGTACCGCTGGATCCGCCCGTCGAGGCCGAGCAGTTGGCCCGCGCGCTCAACGACCTCACCGCCGCGCTCGCCGTCAGCGAGGCCCGGCAACGGGATTTCCTGCTGTCCATCTCGCACGAGCTGCGCACCCCGCTGACCATCCTGCGCGGGTACGCCGAGGCGATCGCTGACGGGGTGGTGGACCCCGACGGAGCCGTGCGTACCGGGCAGATCATGCTCGGTGAGGCGCAGCGGCTGGACCGCTTGGTCGGCGACCTGCTGGCGCTGGCCCGGCTGGAGGCCTCCGACTTCGCCCTGGAACTGGTCGACGTCGACCTCGGCGCGCTGCTCACCGACGCCGTCGACGCCTGGCGGCCCCGGTTCACCGGCAACGGGGTGACGGTCGACCTGACCCCACCGGCGACGCCGGTGGCCGTCCACACCGACCCGGGGCGGCTCCGGCAGGTCGTCGACATCCTGCTGGACAACGCGCTGCGGGTGGTGCCGGCCGGCGGCACCGTACGGCTCGGCGTACCGCCGGAACCGGCGACCGGGCAGGCTGGATCCGCCGCCGGGCAACCGGACTTCGTCGCGGTGCAGGTGCACGACGACGGACCGGGGTTCACCGACGGCGACCTCGCGGTGATCTTCGAACGCGGTGCGCTGCACCGCCGGTACCGGGGCGAACGGTCGGTCGGCACCGGGATCGGGCTGGCTTTGGCCGCCGGGCTGACCCACCGTCTCGGCGGGCGGATCAGTGCCGGTCACTCCCCCGGCGGCGGTGCCGTGTTCACGGTACGGTTGCCGCGCAGGACGGCCCGGTAGCTCGGCTGCCTCCGTCGGACCGACGGCGCCTTACCTGATCCGAACATCGACCTGACGGTGGCTTCGTGTCGGTGGCCGATGCTGACCACATGAGAAGTTCAGTTGGTACGAAGGCATTCACCGGTGCTGCGGCGGGGGCGGTCGCGATCCTGGCCCTCACCGGCTGCGGGTCCGGCGGCTCGTCCGACGGCTCCCGCACCGCTGCGGATCCACTCCCGGTCGCTGCGGTCGACACCGTCGACTACAGCGACTTCGGTCTCTCCAGCGACGACCGGCCCGGCTGGTGGGACGGCCGCCGTGGCCCGTGGGGGCGACCCGGCCCACGCGTCGGCTGGCTACGCGGCCTCGGGGCGGGCGGTGCCGGTCTGCACGGCGAGATGACCGTACAGACCGACGGCGGGCCGCGCACGCTCGTCGTGCAGCGCGGCACGGTCGACTCCATCGACGGCAGCACGATCAGCGTCGAGTCGGTGGACGGCTTCGTCCTCGACTGGACCTGCGCCGACGAGTGCCGGGTGATCGACGACGGCGACGAGGTCAAGCTGTCCGGTCTCGACGTCGATGCCGAGGTCGGCGTCCGCGGACTCCGTGACGGCGAGGAACTGCTCGCCCGGATCGTGCTGCGACCCGAATCGGACTGACCCGCACGTCGCAGTGACCTGTAGTGACCCGTAGTGACCCGCACCTGCTGGCACTCGGCCCACGCGGTGGACTCCGGTCCCACGGCAGCCGCGTGGGCCGCGGTCGATCCGGGCGTCGAGTGCCTTGCCGCGCCGGTCCGGCACCCGGATCGCCGACCCTCCTACAGCGTGATCTGCCAATTCTGCTGCAGGAACTGACGCAGCGCCGCGACGCCCGGTTCCACCGCCGCCCGATACGCTCCGGACCTCGCTTCCAGAACGTTCCGAATTTCCTCGTCGTCCAGCACATCTACGCCATTGGTCAGACTCGTGACCTCGTACAGGTAGACGTTTCCGTTTTCGGTCTTACCGTGCAGGACATGCCCGTGCTCGTGCCAGATCACCGCTGAACGGTAGGCCATGGTACCGTCGAAGACCGCTTCCTGGATCACCAGCGTGTCGAGCGCGACGGTGCCGATGATCCCGTCCCAGGCCACATCGTCCTCGACGTACTTGCGGACCTCCGGTGCGGCCATCTGCTTCTTCACCCAGTTCACCTGGATCGCCGACTTCAGACAGATGGCCGGGTTCTCGGCCGTGCCGACGGACATCGACTGCGGAACGACGACGACGTTCACGCCGTCGGCGACCTGCGCCAAAATGGCGCTTGCCTGCTGCAGCATGGCATCGCTGATCATGTGCCGTACTCCTGTCTCGACGGATGTGGAGATTGCGGTCAGCCCACGGCGATCACTCACCCGTCGCATGTCGGAGAGGGCGCGCTGAGCAAACAGACCGGACAGACTCGAATAGCGGTCGCCCGAATGCCGGGAGAACTTCGAATCCATTTCGACACTAGTCGGGCGACACCCGTGGCCACCAGACTCAGTACGGTCCGGATCACGACAAGGCGGGGACGCGAGGACCGGTGGATGCGACGGCGACGGCCTGCCGACTGCCCCGAACTGCGGGATACGCTCCGACGATGCGGGTGAGCGGGCACGCTGCGGCGGCGGGCACAGCGGTGCCGATAGCGGCGCCACGGCTGGTGGGACGGTCCGGTGAGGTGGCGGCGGTGGCCACGGCGCTCACCCGTCCCCCGGCGGTGGTCCTGCTGGAGGGTGAGGCGGGGATCGGCAAGAGCCGCCTGGTCCGGGAGACGTCGACCACTGAGACCGGTCCACGCCCCGGCACTCTGCTGGCGGTCTGCCCACCGCTACGCGAATCGCTCACCCTCGCGCCCATCGTGGACGCGCTGCGCGATGTCCGGCCACGGCTGACCGGGATACGGCTGAGCGCGTTGGCCGGGGCGCTGCGCCCACTCCTGCCGGAATGGTCGGCCGAGCTGCCGCCGCCACTGGACCCGGTGGACGACGCAACCGCCGCCCGGCACCGGCTGTTCCGGGCATTGGACGAGCTGATCCGCGCGCTCGACATCGACCTGCTCGTCGTCGAGGACGCGCACTGGGCCGACGAGGTCACCCAGGAGTTCCTGGTGTTCCTCGCCGCCCGCGCGGCACCTGGCGGGCCGAGCCTGCTGGTCACCTACCGCCCCGAGGAGGTCGACGACCACTCGCTGCTGCTGCGGCTGTCCCGGCCGGCGTCCGGAGGCGGCGCCCGGCTGCGGATCACCCTGGCGCCGCTGGACGTCGCCGACACGGCGGCGATGGTCTCGTCGATGCTGGACGGCAATCCCATGTCGACTGAGTTCGCCACCTTCCTGCACCAGCGCACCAGCGGCGTGCCGCTGATGGTCGAGGAGTCGGTACGCCTGCTGTGTGACCGGGCCGACGTGGTGTTCCGGGACGGACGCTGGGTGCGGTTGAGCCTGAGTGAGCTGCAGGTGCCGGCGTCGGTACGGGACTCGACCCGGGAACGGGTCGGGCGGCTGACCCAGGCCGCACAGCGGGTGCTGCGCGCCGCCGCCGTCCTCGGCGAACCCGCCGACGAGGCCACCCTGGCGGCCACCGCCGGCCTGCTGACCCGGGCCTGCCGGGCCGGACTGGCCGAGGCGGCCACCGCCGGCCTGCTGGACAGCGACGAACGTGACCACCCCGGCGGCGGCCGGTGGCGGTTCCGGCACGTCCTCGCCGCCACCGCCGTCTACGAGGCCATCGCGCACCCCGAACGGCGTACGCTGCATCTGCTGGCCGGACAGGCGGTCGAGGGTCTGAATCCGCCGCCGGTCGCCCAGCTGGCCCGACACTTCCGCGAGGCCGGTGACGTGGCGCGCTGGGCCCGGTACGCAGAGGCCGCCGCCGATCGGATGATCGCCTCCGGCGACCACACCACCGCCGCAGTCACCCTCGACGAGCTGCTGACCGTGGCGGAACTGGCGGCACCGGACCGGGCCCGGATCGCCCGTACCGCCGCCGTCGCCGCGCTCGGCCGCCGCGAACCGGTCGACGACATCTACCACCGGGTGGTCGCCACCCTCCGGGCCGTACTGGAGTCGACCGAGCTGACCGCACGGCAGCAGGCCGACATCCGCAACCCG
This sequence comes from Solwaraspora sp. WMMA2065, assembly GCF_030345075.1. NCBI lineage: Bacteria > Bacillati > Actinomycetota > Actinomycetes > Micromonosporales > Micromonosporaceae > Solwaraspora > Solwaraspora sp. WMMA2065. The sequence continues at coordinate 849,918 of NZ_CP128361.1, read as the reverse complement.
CTGGGCCGGCTGCTGATCATCGGCGGTGAGGCACAGGCCGCGCTCACCGAACTCGGCCGGGCGGTGGAGCACCTGGCCGACCCGGTGGAGGCGGCCCGTGCGATGACCTACCTCGGCTGGGCGTACGCCGGCCCGTGGCCGGCCGCCACCCATCTGCGGTGGCTGCACCGGGCCGCCGAGCTGATCCCGCGGATCCCGTCCGCCGCCGACCGGATGTCGCTGGCCGGCAACCGGGCGGCGGCGCTGCTGATGCTCGGCGAGCCGCAGGCCTGGGAGGTGGTGGCCGGGCTGCCGACCGATGGCGCGGCGCCGGCCGAACGACGTGACATCGCCCGGATCCACGCCAACGTCGGCACCGGGGCGCTGATCTGGGGCCGGTACGCCGACGCCGGGCGGCACCTGTCGGTGGCGCTGACTCTCGCCGACGCCGAGGATCTGGTCCGGCTGCGTTACAACGTCCTGGTGGAACAGGCCAACCTGGACTGGTTCACCGGCCGGTGGGACGGCCTGGCCGACCGGGCCGCCCAACTGGCCGAGGTGGACCGCGACCGGCCGGGCGTCTATCTGGCGAGTCTGCGGCTGGCCGGACGGCTGGCCGCAGCCACCGGTCAGCTACGCCACGCCGAGCAGCAGTTCCAGGTGGTGCTGGACGAGGCGGCCCGGCGCGGCGCGGTCGACGACACGGTGGAGCCGGCCGCCATGCTGGCCCGGCTGTGGCTCGACGACGGGCAGGCCGATCGGGCGGTACGGGTCACCGATGGTCCGATCGGGGCGGTCGCCGCCAAGCGGGTATGGGTGTGGGCCACCGACATCGCCCCGGCGCGGGTGGCGGCGCTGCTCGCCGCCGGCCGGCCGGACGAGGCGGCCGAACTCGTGCGTCGATTCGCCGGCGGGCTACGCGGGAGGGCCGCGCCGGGCCCGGCGGCCGCGCTGGCGGTGTGCCGGGCCGCGCTGGCCGACGCAGCCGGTGACCATGACCGGGCGGCGGCCGGCTTCGACCGGGCCGCCCGCGCGTGGGCGGCGCTGCCGCGCCCGTACGACGCCCTACTCGCCCGGGAGCGGCAGGCTTTGGCGTTGCTGGCCGCCGAGCGGGCCGAGCCGGGACGGGCTCTGCTGGTCGAGGTGTACGACGGTCTGGCCGACCTCGGCGCGCGCGGTGCCGCCGACCGGGTGGCGCGACGGCTGCGCGAACACGGCGGGGAGGTGCCGCGCCGGTGGCGGGGCGGCCGCAAAGGGTACGGCGACCGGCTGTCCCCGCGCGAGCTGGACGTGGTCCGGTTGGTGGTGGCCGGGCACACCAACCGGGAGATCGGCCGGATCCTCGCCAAGTCGTCGGCCACAGTGGATCAGCAGCTGCGATCGGCGATGCGCAAGCTGCGGGTGTCCAGCCGTACCGCGCTGGCGGTCGCCGCCGTGGAGGCCGGCGTCCTCACGGCGGACGACTGAAACGGCCCGGCAACCCGGTTGAAACCGGATCGGGCACATCGACCGCGACCGGTCGATTCTTTGACGTATCTGCTGGATAGCTAACGATCCGCCGGCTCAGCAGCATGACTTGCATGCACGAGCCACCAGGGCGGTCAACGGATGAACCCGCGCCCGAATCCGACCCCGAATCCGAGCGACCCGTACCCGGCGGACCCGAGGCGGGCGCGGACGCGGCACCCGACGGTGGCACCGGTACCTGCGCGACCTGCAGCGCGGAACGCCGTGACCCGTACCAACCCCTGTGAGGGCACGGCGTGCCCACCCGCGTGGCCGATCCCACGGAAGGAACCCCCAATGAGACCCATCGCACGAGCGTTGTCGCTGGTGCTGCTGGCCGGTGTGGCGTTGGCCGCACCGAATCCGGCGGCGGCGGCACCCCGGCCCGGCCCGGATCCGGGCGGTGACCCGGCGCGCGGCGTCGCCGACAAGATCCAGCCCGAGCTGGAGCGGTCGCTGCAGTCCGACGGCGCCACCGACCTGTGGATCCGGTTCGCCGAACGGGCCGACCTGGCGCAGGCACGGCAGATCGACGACTGGACGGCGCGCGGCGAGGCGGTCGCCGAGGCGCTGCGAACCACCGCCGCCACCAGCCAGACCAGTGTCCGACACCTGCTCGACACCGAGGGCGTTACCTACCAGGCATTCTGGGCCAGCAACGCGATCTACGTACTGGACGGCTCGTCGATGCTGGCCCAGGAGCTGGCGGCCCGGCCCGACGTCGAAGGCCTCTACCAGCCGGTCGAGTACCAGCTGATCGAGCCGACCCCGGACGAGCCGGTCCGCGACGACGCCGACGGTGCGGGCGTGCGTGGCACCCAGGCCGAGGACGTCGAGTGGGGCATCGCCAACATCAACGCCGACGACGTGTGGGAGCAGTTCGGCACCAGGGGCGCCGGCATCACCGTCGCCAATCTGGACACCGGTGTCCAGTTCGACCACCCGGCGCTGGTCGCCCAGTACCGGGGCAACCTGGGCGACGGCACGTACGACCACAACTACAACTGGTTCGACGCGGACAGCAGGTGCGGCGCGGCCCCGTGCGACCGGGGCTCGCACGGCACCCACACGATGGGCACGATGGTCGGCGACGGCGGCACCGGCAACCGGATCGGCGTCGCGCCCGATGCGAACTGGATCGCGGCGAACGGCTGCTGCCCGACCGACGCGGCGCTGGTCGCCTCCGGCCAGTGGCTGCTGGCACCGACCGACCTCGACGGGCAGAACCCTGACGCCGGGAAACGTCCACACATCATCAACAACTCGTGGGGCAGTACGCAGCCCTCGCTGGACCCCTTCATGGAGGACGTGTCGCTGGCCTGGGACGCCGCCGGCATCCTCGGCATCTGGTCCAACGGCAACAGCGGCGCGCAGGGCTGCCAGTCCAGTGGGTCGCCCGGTAGCCGCTCCGTGAACTACTCGGTCGGCGCGTACGACGTCGACAACGAGATCGCCTACTTCTCCGGCCGCGGTCCGGGCCAGGACGGCGAGTTCAAGCCGAACATCTCCGCACCCGGGGTCGCGGTCCGCTCGTCCGGACCAGGCGACAGCTACTACAGCGAGAACGGGACCTCGATGGCCGCCCCGCACGTCGCCGGCACGGCGGCACTGCTGTGGTCCGCAGCCCCAGCACTGATCGGTGACACCGACGCGACCCGGGAGCTGTTCGACCGTACCGCGATCGACACCGCCGACCCGCAGTGCGGCGGCACCGGAGCGGACAACAACGTGTACGGCGAAGGCCGCCTCGACGCGCTGGCGCTGCTGGAAGCGGCTCCGGCCGGCGACACCGGGACCCTGTCCGGTGTGGTCACCGACGCGGCGACCGGCGCGCCGGTCGAGGGCGCGACGGTGACCATCGGCGGCGAGACGGTCCGGGAGCGGGTCACCGCGGCGGACGGCTCCTACTCGGTCCGGTTGACCGTCGGGACCTACCCGGTGACGGTCACCGCGTTCGGCTACGCCGAACGGAGCACCGAGGTGACCGTCACCCTGGGCGGGACGACGATCGAGGACGTCTCGCTGACCGCGCTGCCGACGATGGCACTGAGCGGGCTGGTCCGGGACGGTTCCGGGCACGGCTGGCCGCTGTACGCCAAGGTCAGCGTGGCCGGCACCGAGGTCAGCACCTTCACCAACCCGTTCAACGGCCGGTACCGGCTGGTCCTGCCGACCCACGCGACGTACACCCTGGTGGTGGAGCCGCAGTACGACGGCTACGGCACCGTCGAGCAGCCGGTGCAGGTGCACGGCGGCAACCGAACCATGGACGTGGCCGCGCCGGTGCAGCGGTGCGCGTCCGCGCCCGGCTACGCCTTCTCCGCCGGGATCGGGATCCTCGGCGACGAAGCCGGAAAGATCGGCACCTTCCTCGACGACCAGGGCGTCCCGACCACCGAGGTCGGCTGGGACACCGACGTGTCCGGCTACGACGCGATCATCGTCAACCGGCCCAGCAACCCCGGCGAGGAGACGTTCCTGCGGTTCCTGGCCGACACCGACGCGGCCGGCGTGGGTGTGCTGTTCCTGGACACCTGGTCCAACGTGGGCGGTAACGGCATCTACATGCTCAGCCAGTACACCGGTAACCCGGGGGCCCGCAGCAGCGGCATCGTCTACGATACCGAGGGTGACCTGTCGTACCAGGTGATGCAGGAACACCCGGTGGTGGAAGGGTTCCCGCTCGGCGGGCGGATCGCCTTCGACGAGACGGACAACTACTCCAAGTACTACGGCTTCTTCGACGCGTACGGCGGCGAGGGGCGGATGGTGATCGCCAACGCCGTCACCTCGGAGGTCGGTACCGTCGGAGTCGGCATCGGGGTGCAGCAGCGGACGAACAACCGGCACGTGCTGCTGTCGATGCACGCGGCCAGCTACAACACCGGGCCGCAGACCTGGCACGACGACAGCGCCCGGGTCTTCAGCAACGCGGTGGACTGGATCACCGAGACCGAGTTCGAGTGTGTGAAGGTCGAAGGTGGGCTGGCCGTCGGCTTCGTCCGGGACGCCAACACCGGCGCCGGGCTGGCCGACGCCGAGGTGACGCCGGTCGACGGCTCCGTCGGCACCCGTACCGTCGCGACGCCGCAGGACCCGGACCTCGACGACGGCTTCTACGCCCTGTTCTCCCCCGCCGGCCGGCACCGGATCACCGCTTCGGTGAACCAGTACGCGGAGCTGGCCCGATGGGCAGAGGTCACCGAGGACTGGGTCACCCGGCACAACTACAAGCTGGCGGCCGGACGACTGACGGTGACCGGCTCGCCGGTCGAGGCGACCGTGCAGCTCGGCGGAGCGACGACCGCCGAGGTCACGGTCACCAACACCGGCGGCGCGCCGGCCGAGGTGGAGCTGAGCGAACGAGCCGGTGAGTTCGAGATCCAGCGTGCCGACGGTTCGCGGGCGGCGTCGCGTCAGATCGCGGCGGCCGCCGGGGCACCGACCCGCCGGATTCCGCTGGACGCGCCGATCGAGCAGCTCGCCGGGGCCGCGTCGGCGACGGCGTTCGGGCCGGGTGCCGCACCGGCGGCGACCCCTGCGGCTGAGCCATGGCTCGGCCTGCCGGGGCTGCCCCGGACGGTGATGGACAACAGCGCGGTCACCGTCGACGGCAAGTTGTACTCGTTCGGCGGGTCCAGCGGATTGTCGTCGCTGGCGCAGGTGTACGTCTACGACCCGGTCACCCAGGCCTGGTCCCGGCTCGACGACATGCCGTACGGTGCCCGCAGCCAGGCCGCCGAAGGCGTCATCGGCGACAAGGTCTACCTGGTCAGCGGGTGGAGCACGTTGAACACCGACACGCTGATCTTCGACCCGGCCACCGGCGGGTGGAGCACGGGTGCCGACGTGCCGGCCGCGTCGGCCGCCGCCGGATCGGCGGTGCTCGACGGCGAGTTGTACGTGGTCGGCGGCTGCACCACGACCAGCTGCGCCCCGTACAGCGACCAGGTGTTCCGCTACGACCCCCGGGCCGACGCCTGGGACACCGTCGCGAGCTACCCGGTGCCGATCGCCTGGCAGTCCTGCGGCGCGGTCAGCGGCGGGATCGTCTGTGCCGGTGGACTGTCCAACAGCCAGCCGGTGACCGCCAGCTATTCCTACGACCCGGCCAGCGACTCCTGGACGCAGGTGGCGGACCTGCCGGTGAACCTGTGGGGTTCGGCGTACCACACCGCCGACAACCAGCTGCTGATCTCCGGTGGCGGCACCGGCACCCAGGCGATCACCAACGAGGGGTACGCCTACGACCCGGCGACCGACGCGTGGTCGCCCCTGCCGACGGCGAACAGCCCCAGCTTCCGGCCGGGCAGCGCCTGCGGGCTCTACCGGGTCGGCGGATCGGCGATCTCCGGATTCCAACCGACCAGCACAGTGGAACTGCTGCCCGGCTTCGACCAGTGCGGGTCGATGACGGACACCGAATGGTTGACGGTGGACCCGGGCACCGCCACGATCGCCCCCGGCGAAAGCCTCACGGTGACGCTGACCCTGACCGCCGAGGTGGCCCAGCCGGGCACCTACACCACCGGCGTCACCGTCTTCGAGGACACGCCGTACGCGGTGGACACGGTGCCGGTGACGATGACCGTCACCCCGCCGGACACCTGGGGCAAGATCACCGGTACGGTCTCCGCCGTGGGCTGTGACGGCGACCTGACCCCGATCACCGGGGCGACGGTGCAGCTGAGCACGTGGACGATGGAGCTGCCGTTGACCACCGACGCCGACGGCGGCTACGCCCACTGGCTCGACCACCGGCACAACCCGGTCACGATGATCGTGGCAAAGGACGGCTACATGCCGCAGACCCGCCAGACCCAGGTCACCGCCGGTGACGTACGGGTCGAGGACTGGGCACTGCGCCAGGTGTGCGGCCGATCGGCGGGAGCGCTGGAGACCAGCTGACCCGTGACCCGGCTCGCCGGTAGATGACCCGTCGACGGTGAGCCGCCCCGAGCGTACGCCCCGAGGTGACCCCTCGGGGCGTACGCCATTGTCGGCCGACTAAACGGCTCACCGGCTCACCGGCTTCCTGCTCGCGGGCCGGCGGCGGACCAGTGCGGGCAGCCACGGCAGCACCGCCACGAGGGACAACAGCGCCAGCAGCGGCAGCCGCCACGTCCAGGAGACACCGGCCGGCGGCGGATCAACGGCGGCGGCGACCCACGGCCGCGCGGACTTCGACCAGGCGAGGAACGCGTCACCGATCGGCATCAGCCCGAACGCGTACCGCCGGGTGTTCGGGGTGTCGACCGGTAGGCCGGCGAAATCGCCGTAGCTGGCCAGCGCGCCGGCCAACGCCGCGTCGCCGTGCACCTGGGCCGCGCCGAGGGTGACCACGGTGGCCGACAGGCTCACCCCCAGCGGCAGCGGCCCCGAGTCGACGTCGGCCGGGCCGCTGGTGCCGGCCCGGTACTCCAGCACCGCCGGGCCGAGCCGCAGCGGCGCGGCCACGAACCCGTCCCGGAAGGTCAGGTACTGCTCCCAAGCGAACGCCGCGTCGATCTCCGGCCGGAACCGGTGGATCAGGCTCTGCGAGGTGCCGCGGGCCACCTCGGCCGGTGCCCCGGTCACCGGGTCGACGCGGTGCGGCAGCAGGCCGGTGGCCGGGTCGAGACGCTGCCGTACGCCGGCCAGCCACCGCGCCACCGTACCGTCGAAGCGGTCCGGCAACAGGCTGTCGTGCAGCCGCAGCGACGCCACCGCCACCGTGGAGTCCACCGGCCAGGCCTGCCCGTGGTACGCCGGCAGGTACGGCGACCCGGTCGTGTCCAGGGTGGTGTCGAAGGCCGCGCCGAGGTCCGCCGCGGCCTCGGTGAACCGGGCCAGCTCGCCCCGGTCCCGACCGCCCGGCGGTTGCAGGCTGAGTACGCCGCCGCGCAGCCAGTTCGTCCAGCCCTGGTAGAACACGCCGTACGCCGGGGTGAGATCGGCGGGAAACGGCGCCCGGCCGGCGGGTGACTCCAGTCTGGTCAACGCCCACCGGGCCTCGGCCAGCGCCTCGGGTCGCGCACCGGCTGGAGAGGACTGGGCGATGGACAATGGCAAACGGATCCGCGACCTCCTGGACAACGGTGACCGATCGCACAGCCGCGGCGATGTCGACGCCGCCATCCGTGCCTACCTGGGCCGACCACCTCCCCGGCTGACGCCGGGACTGGAGGAGGTCAACGCTCGTAGTGGTACCGGCAGGCGACGATCTCGACGTCCTCCTTGGTGATCCGGTACACGAGTCGGTGTTCGCGATCGATCCGGCGGGACCAGAATCCGGACAGCTCGCCACGAAGGGGCTCCGACTTGCCGATGCCCTCGTAACCGTTACGCATCACGTCGGCGATGAGGTCGTTGATGCGTTTGATCAACTTTCGATCCGTATGGCTGAGGTACTGGGCCCATGCTGTCGCGGTGAAAACCAGTCTCACGCAACGTCCCGTCCGGCGGTTGGATCGACGAGCTGCTGCTCCTGCGCGTCGCCGTTTTCCAGCTCTGCGATCGATCGCCGCAGGGCTGCGGCGTTGCTCGGGTTACGGAGCAGGTACTCGGTCTCCTTCATCGACTCGTACTCGGCGAGCGGCACGATGACGACCGGCTCATGACCCGACCGGGTCACCACGACCTCCTCGGCGTCGTTGACGACGCTGTCGAGCTCGGCAGCCAGATTCTGCCTCAGCTGGGTGAAGTTCACCGTCCGCATGATCACCTCCGCACAGGTACAGAAAATTGTACCTGAAGCGGCGTTTTGCTCATGCCCGACGGTCGGGTCGGTCGCCCGTCGCGTCGGCGATCATGCGGTGGCCCTGGGCTTCGAACCGCTCGTCGCCCACCCGGTAGGCCCACGCGGCGGTGCCGATCGCCTCCCGGACCTGGGTGCGGTGCCATGCGTCGGCCGTACGCGGATCGGGGCCGTAGCCGTCGAGGAACGCCGCTTCGAGGCCCGGCGTACGGCGGAAGTCGTTGACGGCCAGCCGGGCGAGGTCGGTGTACGCGGGACGCAGCGCCGCGCGGCCGAAGTCGATCACACTGACCACGCCACCGTCGACGAGCCAGTTGCGCGGATGCCAGTCGCCGTGGGTGGGCACCAGGGTCGCCGACGGCGTCGGCCAGCTGGCGATCTCGGCGCGCAACCGCCGTACCGTGTCGTCGTCGATCCGGTGCGGGCTGGCAAGCCAGGACAGCGACTTGTCGTTCTCCCGCCGCTCGTGGTCATCGTCGGTGACGGCAATCTGGGCGTGCAGCATCGCCAGCAGTTCGCCGGCCTGCCGGTGGACGTCCGGGTCGTCGGCGTGCCCGCTGCCGAGCGCCAGCTCACCCGGCAGGAACCGGGTGACCAGCAGCTTCGCCTCGGCACTGCCGTACGCCAACGCCGGAGCGCGGCCGATCCTGGTCCACGGGCGCAGCCAGTGCCGGTGGGCGTGCAGTTCGCGGGCGAGGTGATGGTCACGGTCGCCGCCGGCCTTGACGATGAACCGCGACCCGGCATGCGTCACCTCCAGGACGGTGGTCGCCACCAGGCCCCAGCTGTGGTCCCGCTCGACGCTCACGCCGGGCAGCCAGCGGTCCAACAACGACCGCTGCTGCCCGGTGAGTGTGCCGAGCGCCGGGTCCACAGCCCCGGATCCTACGGGCGGGCGCGCTGATCTACGGACAGGCGGCCACGTCGACGGCGATGGGCTGACGACTGTCCAAGTGCGTTGCGCGTATGTCGCACCCGAGCCTGCCGAATGCCGAGGCTTGTCAGTTCGTGCAGAGAGCGCTGACCGTGACGTTGTAGACGTGCCAGGATCCGTCCGGCGCGGTGAACACATTGCTGGCATTCGTCGCCCAGTTCGCGCAGGCCACGCCGACGGCGAGAATGTCGGCGCGGGCAGCCTGGGCCCCGTTCTGGATCGCGCTGGTCGAGGTGGCACCGCTGCCCTGCCGGGTAGCCGAGCGGGCAACGGTGTACGACGGTGGCGGCGGGGCCGGTACGCAGTAGCCGGTGGCTGTCGCCTCGTAAACGTACGCCGAGCCGTCGGGCGCGGTGTAGAGGTGTCGCGGCGTAGAGACCGTGACATTGCTGCAGGTCTCGCCGAGGTTTGCGGCGAGCGAGGTGAGCGCCGCGCGGGCGTTGTTCGCCGCGTTCTGCTGGCCGGCGGCCGGGCTCGGCCCCCATCCGGTGGATGTCGCCGACCGCCACGTGGCAGCCTGCGCTGCTGTCGCCGGGAGCACGAAGAGCCCCACGGTGACAGCCAGAGCGACAACCGTCAGCCGACGGAGCGACCGGCTGATCGGTCCACCCATTCGCCTGTCGAATCCATTCATGCGTTTGCCCCTTTCTGACCGTTAATCATTGCTTTGTTTCGATGTCTACGACGCCATCTCTGTGATACTAGTCAATGTCTGGGAAATCTCGAACAGACGGAGATGACTCGTCTCGGCCAACCCTCCCGGCAACCTGGCCGACGGCTGGCACACCGATCACCTCGTAGGTGACCGAGCCGGTCCACGGTTGACCTCGAGCGCGCTCCAGGTGCAATCCTGAGTCGCAACAGGATCATCGGAAGGAGCACATGACGATGGAACAGCGACCTCTCGGCAGCGTCGGACCGGTCAGCGTCCTCACCCTCGGTGGGGGCGGGCTGGGCCAGGTCTGGGGCGTCACCGACCGGGACGAGGCGGTGGCGACCGTACGGGAGGCGGTCGACGCCGGTATCGACCTGCTCGACGTCGCGCCCGGCTACGGCGACGGCGAGGCGGAGCGGGTGGTCGGCGCGGCGTTCGACGGCAACCTGCCGGCCGGCGTACGGGTCGTCACCAAATGCGGGCTGGGCAACCCGGCCGCCGGTGACGTCGCGGCCCTGCTGGAGAAGTCCCTCGACGACAGCCTGCAGCGGATGCGACTGTCGTTCGTCGACGCGCTACTGCTGCACAACCCGATCGTGGCACAGGCCGCGCCGGGCACCACCGGGGCGACCTCCGCCGACCTGTTCACCGAAGCCGTCCGGCCGGCGTTCGAGGATCTGGTCCGGCGCGGCCGGATCGGCGCCTGGGGGATCACCGCCGTCGAGGAGCCGGACGTGATCATCCGGGTGCTCGGCGATCAGCCGTCCCCGGCGGTCGCCCAGTGTGTGACGAACCTGCTGGACTCCCCCGGCGATCTGCTGATGCCCGGCAGCGGGGGCTCCCGGCCACGCGACATCCTGACGGCCGCCGGCCGGCACGGCGTCGGAGTGATGGGCATCCGGGCGGTCGCGGCCGGCGCGTTCACCGACGCCGTCGACCGGGACCTGCCGCCGGAGCATCCGACCATGGTCGACTTCCGGCGGGCCGCGCCGCTGCGCGAGCTGGCCGGCGAACTGGGCGAGTCGGCCGCCTCGCTGGCCCACCGGTACACGCTGTCGATGCCCGGCGTCGACACCGTTGTGCTCGGGGTGAAGAACCGCACCGAGCTGCGCGAATGTCTCGCGGCGGCGTCCGCCGGTCTGCTTCCGGCCGACCTGATGGCGACCATCGAGGCACGCGTCGCTGATCAGATATCCAAGTAGCGGGGCGGCACCGCGTCGGTCAGCCACACCCCGTTGGCGCTGCGATAGAAGAGGTGACCGTCTCGGGCCATCGCCGCCGCGTCGACGGTGAGGAACACGACGCCACCGGCCCGCCGGGCACCGACCCGGCGGGCCGTGTCGGTGTCCGCCGACAGGTGCACGTGGTGCCGCCGGGCCCGGTGCAGCCCGGTGGCCCGAATCGAGTCGAGCGCGGCGGCGGTGGTGCCGTGGTAGAGCCGCTCCGGCGGAGGCAGCGCGACCAGCCCCAGGTCGATCGGGACCGAATGCCCCTGGTTCGCCCGAATCTGCTCGGTGCCGTCGGGGTCGCGGCGCAGCGCGAACCGTTGCTTGCTGTCCCGCTTGACGACGGTGTCCAGCTCCAGCCGGGTGATCCGCAGCGCGTCGAGCAGGTCCGTCACCGGAATCCAGCCGGCCGGGTCCAGTTCGAGCGCGAACCGGTCGGGCGCGTGGCGCAGCGCCAGTGACATCCGTTTGCTCATTCTGACCAATACCTTGTCGTTCACACCGGCATTGTCGCCGTACGGCGCACCCGCCCGCATCGACATTGCCGCCAGCCGAGCACGCCCCACCAGAGCATCACCGGTAGATGCAGGGCATAGCCGAGCTGTTCCGCAGCTGCCGACGGGCCGTCGGTCCCGGTGGTCCAGGGCAGGACCACGCCGGCGGCACCGGACACTGCGACGGCCACCCCGGCACAGCGCAGCCCGGTCGGCAACGCGATGCCGGACGCGGCCGCCACGGTCGCAGCCACCCAGAGCAGCCCGGCCAGGTTGACCGTCCACTTCGCGGTGAGCAGCAGCCCTTCCGCCACCGCCACGGCAGCCGGTTGGTTGGGGTCGGCGGCGAGCTGGGTGACCGCCAGGTTTCCGGCGTCGTGCAGCAGCCCGGCCAGGCCGGCGCCGGTCAGCAGTCCGCCGGCCAGCACGGACAGGTGTGCGCGGGGACGGTCGGGACGCGCGGCCAGCACCAGACCGGCGGCGAGCAGGGCGAGCCAGCCGATCACGTCGAGGGCCAACTCGATCAGGTGCAGCTCGACCCGGGCGTGCACCGCCGTCAGCACGGCGGCCGGGTCGGCCGGGTTCAGGGTCAACCCGGATGGCACGACAACGCCGACACCGGCGAGCATGGCAAGCAACGACCCCAGCAGCAGTACGCCTGTCAGCCGGGCGGCGGAATCGCGTTCAACGGCATCCATGGCGGCACGCTAAAACCCTGCCGCAGGGGCAGAGTCAACACTGCGGGGCAGGAGGACACCGGCGTGTGGCGGATCGGTGAGGTGGCGCGCATGGTCGGGGTCTCCGAGCGGACCCTGAGGCACTACGACAAGGTCGGGCTGCTGCCGCCGGCAGCGACCGACCAGCTCACCGGCTACCGCTGGTACGGCGCGGCCGAACTGACCCGGCTGGAACGCATCCGTGGCCTGCAACGCCTCGGACTGTCGCTGCGCCGGATCGCCGACCTGCTGGACGCCCCCGACGCCGAGCTGCGGCAGGCCCTGGCCGAGACCGTGGCGGTGCTGCGCGACGACATCGCCGCCCGTACGGCGACGGTCGCCGACGCCGAGGACCACCTCGCCGGTACGGCGTCGGTGCTGCCGCAGGTCGCGCAGGTCGGTGCCCGCCGGCTGCGGGTACGCCATCTGACGGTCGCCGATCCCGCCGAGCTGGCAACGCTGTGTCTGCGGCCGCCGACGGTGCTGCTGACCTGGCTCCGCGGCTGGCCGGAGGCGGTGTTCCGGGCGGCGGTGGCGACCGAGGGGCCCGGCGAGCGGCTCGACCTGCCCGCCCGTACCGTGGTCCGGGCCGTTGTCGCACCGGCGACCGGCGTGGTCCGCGCCGGGCTCGAGCTGTTCGCCTGGCTGCCCCGCCAAGATCTGACAGTCGCCGGTCCCACGGCGGAGGATCACCTGGTCGACGGCGACGGGGAAGCCGTCACCGTCCTGGAGATCCCGGTCGCGGCCCGCCCGGACCGACCGACCCGCCTGCATCAGCGCGCCCGGCCGGCTCGGTGAACGGGACCGAAGTGTCAGCCGGGTGTGATTACCTACCGTCATGCCGCACCCGATCATGTTCGACGACGCCGACCCGCTGCTCGCCGAGGTACGCCGGCTCGCGCTGGCCTTCCCCGACGCCGCCGAGAAGATCTCACACGGCCATCCAGCCTTCTACACCACGAAGGTGTTCGCCTACTACGGCGGCTCGGTGAAGGTCGGCGGCGTCTACCAGCAGCATGATCACTCCGTACTGGTGCTGGTGGACCCGGACGAGCGGGCGGCGCTGCTGGCCGAGCCGCGCTGCTACGCCCCGGCGTACCTGGCCGCCTCCGGCTGGGTCGGGGTGGATCTGACCGACGACACCGACTGGGCCGAGATCGGCGAGCTGCTCGACGCCAGCTACCGGCGCACCGCCGGGCCCCGCCGGATCGCCCGGCTCGACGCACAGCCGACCCGATAAGACACAAGACCCGACAGCACCCGATATCGATCACACAAACTATCCGGAATTTATCCGATATCCATCATGGACTCCGATCCGTCGTACTGATAGAGGTAGGGGTGGCATTCGACGCACCGCCCCACCATCAGCAGATCGGGGATCCGACAATGCACGAGGTGCACCGCCTGATTCGCACCCTGCGCACCGAGCGCGGGCTTTCCCAGCAGCAGCTCGGCGCGTTGATCCAGCTCAGCGCGTCGTCGATCGGCAGTTACGAGAACGGCCGCCTGGTCCCGGTGCAGCAGAACGCGAAGATCCTCGACGACGTGCTGGGCAGCGGCGACCGCGTGCAGCGCGCCTCCGCCGAGGCGCGCGGAATGTCCTTCGCCGGTTTCCTGCGCCCGTGGGCCGAAATGGAGGAGCGGGCCACCCTGCTGCGGTCGTTCGAGCTCGCGGTCGTCCCGGGTCTGTTGCAGACCCGGGAGTACGCCGAACGACTGTTGCGCGTCGGCCCGGTCGACGACGTGCCGACCCGGCTGGCGAACCGGCTCACCCGCCAGCAGGTGCTCACCCGCGCCGACGACCCGGCCGAGTTCATCGCCGTCCTCGACCGCAGCGTGCTGCACCGTCAGGTCGGCACGCCGGAGCAGACGGCCGAGCAGCTGCGCAGTCTCGCCGAGGCGGCGGCGCGCCCCAACATCTGGGTGCACGTGGTGCCGGGCAGCGCCGACGCCTACCACGGGCTTAACGGCTCGTTCGCGATGGCGACCGTGGACGATCACGTGTTCGGCTACGTCGATTCCCATTTCGGCGGCGACGTGATCAGCAACCCGGCCGACGTGCAGATATTGGAGCGGTCCTGGGAAGGTGTCCGCAGCTATGCTCTGCCTGTCGAGGAATCCCACGACATGATCCTGAAAGCGGTGCAGACATGGAGCTGAGCACCACCCCTCGCTGGCGCAAGTCGACCCGCAGCAACCCCGCTGGGGGCAACTGCGTCGAGGTCGCCGACAACGTGCCCGGCCGGGTCCACGTCCGCGACACCAAGGACCGCGACGGCGGCACCCTGACCTTCGCCCCCGCCGCCTGGTCCGCCTTCGTCACCCTGGCCAGGACCACGTCCGTACGCTGACCGGCTCCGCCAACCAGCGGCGGTAGCGCCGCAGCGACCGGCGTCGCTGGAGCTGCTCCTGCATGAGGGAGACGACCGGGTCTGCCCGGCCGGGGTCGGCGGCTCCTCGCCCGACCTGGCGGAGCCGGCAGTGCACGACGGCCTGGGTGGCCGCCGAGGCCAGGTGCTTGTTCTTCCAGCGCGGGCCCGGGGCCGTGGCCGCTGCTTCCTCGCCGCGCAGCCAGCGCCGCGGTAGCTCCGGGTCCACGGCGAGTGCCGTCGCCACTCCGACGACAGCCGCGCCCTGGGTGCGTACCCGCTCGGCGACGGCGCGGCGTCGCACGCCGCCGGTGAGCATCACCGGCACCGGGGCCTGCGGGATGATCGTCGCGGCGGCGTCGAGGAAGTAAGCCTCCCGGGCGAGGGTGTGTCCGTCCGCCGGGTAGCCGTTGGTGGCCAGGCTCTCCACCGACCCTCCGGAGAGTTCGACCAGGTCGACGCCGGTGTCGGCGAGCATGCCGACCACCTGCCTGGCGTCGTCCGGGTCAAAGCCGCCGCGCTGGAAGTCGGCGGTGTTGAGCTTGACCGCGACCGCCGCGCCGTCGGGCAGTCGACGCCGGACCTCGGTGACCACGTCGACCAGCAGCCGGGCCCGGTTGCGCAGTTCACCTCCCCAGCGGTCGGTTCGCCGGTTGGTCAGCGGGGAGAGGAACTGGCTGATCAGGTAGCCGTGGGCAGCGTGGATCTCCACCCCGTCGAATCCGGCCTCGACCGCTCGTTGTGCCGTGCGACCGAACCGGTTGACGACCTCGTCGATCTGCTCCGGCGTCATCGCGGTGGGCTGGGCGAAGAAGCGGGACAGCCGACCGATGCTGACCGGTATGTCCGACGCCGACCAGGCCAGCCCCGGCATGTCCGCGTGGACGACCCGGCCTGGGTGGTTGATCTGCATCCAGGCGCGGGCACCGCCAGCGGTCGCCGCCGCCGCCCAGCGCCGGAACGGTTCCAGCGGGGTACGGTCCGCGAGCACGACGTCGGAGGGGTCGGCGAGGGCCCGCTCGTCGACCATGACGTGCCCGGTGATCAGCAGCCCCGCTCCGCCGGCACCCCAGCGCTGGTAGAGCGTGGCGAGCTCGGTGCCGGGCAGCTGGCCGGCGACGGCCAGGAACTCCTCCATGGCGGCCTTGGCGATCCGGTTCGGCAGGACCTGCCCGCTGGGCAGTTCGAGCGGTTCGGCCAGTTGGGACATGCTGTGGGCTCCTCGGCTCCGACGATATGCTTCGAGACTCGAAGCGTTTCAGACCGTAATAGTTCGAGACTCGAAGCGCAAGTGGTACCGTCGGCCGGTGGACCACCGGGACCTCGTCGACGCCATCCGCGCCAACCACGAGATCTTCATGACGACCAGCGACCGGCTCGAACCCGCCCTGACCGCCCACGGGCTGACCAACGCGACCGCGCAGGCGCTGTGGGCGATCGACCCGGCCGGACCGGCACCGTCGATGAAGGCGCTCGCCGAGCGCCTGTACTGCAACGCCCCCAACCTCAGCTTCATCGCCAACCAGCTGATCGAGCGCGGACTGGTCGAGCGCAGCGTCGACCCCACCGATCGGCGGGGCCGGGTGCTCGCCCTCACCGACAAGGGCCGACAGGTACGCCAGGAGATCATCGCGGCGACGCTGGAGGCGAGCCCGTTCGCCGGCTGCCCACCGCAGCTGCTCCGCGAACTCGCCACCCTGCTCCGGCAGGTCGCCGCCGGTCAGCCGGTAAGGAACCGGTAGGCGTTGCCGCCGCTCAGGGCAGCCCGCTGGTCAGCGGTGAGGAAGTCCGCCTTGTCGATCACCGCGCCGACCGGCCGTTCCCCCAGCGGGTACGGGTAGTCGCTGCCCAGCAGCACTCGGTCGGCACCCATCGTGTCGACCAGCAGCCGCAGCGCCGCCGGGTCGAACACCACCGAATCGACGTAGAACCGGTCCAGGTAGTGGCTCGGCGGGTGCGCCGACCGGCCGCGTACCACGGCGCCCCGGCGGTGCCAGGCGTTGTCGGCGCGGCCCAGCCAGAACGGGAAGCTGCCGCCGCCGTGGGCGAAGCAGATCCGCAGCGTACGGGGCAGCTGGTCGAAGCCGCCGCCGAGGATCAGCGCCAGGATCGACAGGTGGGTCTCGGCGGGCATGCCGGACAGCCAGCGGGCCATCCACCGGTCCAGTCGTGGCCCGTCCGGCATGTCCCACGGGTGGACGAACACCGGCGCGCCGACGTCGGCGCAGTGTCGCAGGAAGGCGACGATGCCGGCGTCGTCGAGGTCACGGTCGCCGACGTGGTTGCCGATCTCCACCCCGGCGTGGCCGGCGGCCAGGCAGCGGTCCAGCTCGGCGCAGGCGGCGTCGGGGTCCTGCAACGGCACCTGGCAGAACGGCACCAGCCGGCCACCTCCGGCGGCGGTGACCTCCAGGGTCAGGTCGTTGAAGATCCGGGCCACCTTGACCGCCTGGTCTGCCGGCCGGTCGTAGGCGAAGAACACCGGCGTCGGCGAGACGACCTGGACGTCCACCCCGTCGACGTCCATGTCGGCCAGCCGGGTGGCCGGGTCCCAGGTCTGCGGGCCGACCGGCCGGAACTCCGTCTGACCCACCATGATCATCGCGGCGCGTTCGGAGTCGACCCGCAGCCACGGCCAGCCGGTCCCCCCACAGGCGGCGGCGAGATCCGGCCAGCCCCTGGGCACCAGGTGGGTGTGGACGTCGATGGTCTGCCCGGCGTCGGTCACGGTGAGGCTCAGCCCTTGCCCGGGTGCAGCGCGCCGCACTTGTCGCAGGTACGCGCGGACTCGTCACCGTAGAAGGCGGTGAAGACCGGCGGCAGGTCGGCGACGATGTCGCGCACCTGCAACTCCACCTCGTGCACCAGGTTTCCGCAGTCGAGGCAGTACCACTGGAACTTCTCCAGGGTGCCCTCCTCGCGGACCCGTTCGATGACGACCCCGATCGAGCCGGCCTCCGGGCGTTGCGGCGAGTGCGGCACGTAGCCGGGCAGCACCCACATCTGGCCTTCCCGGATGTGCACGGTCTGCGGCCCGTCGTCGGTCATCAGGTTGACGTGCATGTTGCCTTTGACCTGGTAGAAGAACTCCTCGTACGGGTCGACGTGGAAATCGGTGCGCTGGTTGGGCCCGCCGACGACCTGCACGATGAAATCGTCGCCGGTGGGGAACAGCTGCTTGTTGTTGACCGGCGGCTTGAGCAGGTGCTCGTTCTCACTGACCCAGTGGGGGAAGTTGACCGGTTCGGCGATGTCGCTCACGGGTGTCACTCCTTCCGGGTGGGGGCGTCAGCCGGTGCTACGGCGATGGCCTGGATCTCGATGAGCAAATGTGGGTGGGGTAGTTGGTGGACGGCGACGGTGGTCCGGGTGGGTCCGGTGTGGTCGAAGTGTTGCGCCCAGACCTGGTTGTAGCCGCCGAAGTCGTTCATGTTGACCAGGTACGTGGTGACCGAGACCAGATCGGTCAGGCCGGCACCGGCGGCGGCGAGCAGGTCGGCGATGTTGGCGATCACCGCGCGGGTCTGCTCCCGGATGTCGAGTTGCGTGGTGCCGAACTCGTCCACCGTGGCACCGGCGATGGTGTTGTCGGGGCGGCGGCTCGACGTACCGGAGACGAAGATGAATCCGCCGGCGACCTTGACGTGTGGAAACTTGCCGCGTGGGGTGGCCTTGCCGGCGACCAGGTGCGCGGTCATCGCGTACCTCCGGTGGTGGTGAAGGCGGCGGTGCCGAGGCTTTGCACGGTGGCGCGGACGTGGGCGCCGGGTGGGAGGGGGACGGCGGCGGTGGCGGCGCCGGCCAGGAAGATCCAGCCGGCCCGCAGGGCCGGGCCGTGCCGGTCGGCGAGGGCGATCCCGGCGGTCAGCGCGCGGCGGGGGTCGCCGAGGATGGCCGCCGTCGATCCGGTCTGCACCGTGCGTCCGTCGACGTCGAGGAGTACGCCGAGGTTGTCGACGCCGTCCGGGACCGGCTGCCAGGGCCCGACGGCGTACAGGGCTGCCGAGGTGTTGTCGGCGATCACGTCGGGCAGGGAGAAGGTGAAGTTGGCGTAGCGGGAGTCGA
This sequence comes from Solwaraspora sp. WMMA2065, assembly GCF_030345075.1. NCBI lineage: Bacteria > Bacillati > Actinomycetota > Actinomycetes > Micromonosporales > Micromonosporaceae > Solwaraspora > Solwaraspora sp. WMMA2065. The sequence continues at coordinate 831,235 of NZ_CP128361.1, read as the reverse complement.
TGACCTCCAGGGCGGGGGCGACGGCCCGGACCGCGTCGGTGAACGGCATCCCGGGTGTCGGTGGCCTGTCGAGGAGGAAGGCGATCTCCGGTTCGACCCGGGGGTGGATCAGTCCGGAGATGTCGACGTTGCCGCCGTCGGGCACCTGCGTGGTGTCGGTGAGTTGGCCGAGGATCGGGGAGTCGACGCCGACCTGCGCCATTTTCGCCTTGCTGGTCAGGCCCATCTTGGCGCCGGCGAGGCGTTCGCCCCGGCCGGTGCGGCGGGCGATCAGCGCCCGCTGCACCCGGTACGCGGCGTCGACGTCAATGCCGAGCGCCTCGGCGAGCTGCGGAATCGGGGTGCCGGTGACGGCCGCCTCGTCGAGCTGGGCGGCCAACCCGGCGAGGTCGACGTCCGTGCTGGTCACTGGGTGCCTCCGTGGGCGGTGTTGGCGGCGTCGGCGAGGTCGAGGGCGACGTCGGTGATCATGTCTTCCTGGCCGCCGACCATCCTGCGGCGGCCGAGTTCGACCAGGATGGACCGCACGTCCAGGCCGTAGCGGTCGGCGGCGCGTTCGGCGTGGCGCAGGAAGCTGGAGTAGACGCCGGCGTAGCCGAGCGACAGGGTTTCCCGGTCGACACGGACCGGCCGGTCCTGCAGCGGCCGGACCAGGTCCTCGGCGGCGTCCATCAACGCGAACGTGTCGCAGCCATGCGCCCAGCCGTGCAGGTCCGCGACGGCGGTGAACACCTCCAGGGGCGCGTTGCCGGCCCCGGCACCCATCCCGGCCAGGGAGGCGTCGACCCGGGTGGTGCCATGCTCGACGGCGACCACACTGTTCGCCACCCCCAACGACAGGTTGTGGTGGGCGTGGATACCGATCTGCGTGCCCGGGTCCAGCACCTGCTGGTAGGCGTCGACCCGGGCGGCGACGTCGTCCATCAGCAGCCGACCGCCGGAGTCGGTGACGTAGACACAGTGCGCCCCGTACGACTCCATCAGCTTGGCCTGCTGCGCGAGCCCGTCCGGGGTGTTCATGTGCGACATCATCAGAAAGCCGGCCACGTCCATACCCTGGTCGCGGGCCCATGAGATGTGCTGGGCGGCGACGTCGGCCTCGGTGCAGTGGGTGGCGATCCGCACACTGGTGACGCCGAGGTCCCGGGCGGCTTTCAGGTCGTCGACGGTGCCGATCCCGGGCAGCAGCAGCGTGGTCAACGTCGCCCGGCTGATCGACTCGGCGGCGGCGGTGATCCAGTCGGCGTCCGACGCCGCACCGTGCCCGTACGTCACCGACGAGCCGGCCAGGCCGTCACCGTGGGCGACCTCGATCGCGTCGACGCCGGCCGCGTCCAACGCGGCGGCGATCTGCCGCACCTGGTCGACGCCGTACCGGTGCCCGATGGCGTGCATGCCGTCGCGCAACGTCACGTCCTGCACGTACAGCCGGGTCATGACCGCGCCTCCGCTCGGACAGCGACCAGACGTTCCGCGGTACGCAACGCGGCCGAGGTCATGATGTCCAGGTTGCCGGCATAGGCGGGCAGGTAGTGCCCGGCACCGGAGACCTCCAGGAACACCGACACCTGGATGCCGGTGAAATGGCTGCCCAGCGCCGGCACGAAAGTGTCGACCGGATCGAACTGCACCCGCTGTTTGAGCCGGTAGCCGGGCACGTACCCGGCGACCGACCCGACCATGGCCGCCACCGAGGCGGCCACCCGGCCGGTGTCGACGCCGGCCGGGACCAGGCAGTAGACGGTGTCACGCATCAGCAGCGGCGGATCCGCCGGGTTCAGCACGATGACCGCCTTACCCCTACCGGCACCGCCGACGACCTCCAGGGCGCGGGCCGTCGTCCGGGTGAACTCGTCGATGTTCGCCCGGGTGCCCGGACCGGCCGAACGGGACGCGATCGACGCGACGATCTCCGCATACGCCACCGGGGCCACCGCCGCGACAGCGGCGACGACCGGCACCGTCGCCTGCCCACCACAGGTGACCATGTTGACGTTGCGCTCGGCCAGGTGCGCGTCCAGGTTGACCGGCGGCACCACGTACGGGCCGACCGCAGCCGGGGTCAGATCCACCACCGTCCGCCCGTGCGCCCGCAGGATCTCGTCGTTACGCCGGTGCGCACCCGCCGACGTGGCGTCGAACACGAGCCGCACGTCGGCGAACTCGGGCATCGCCACCAGGCCGTCGACCCCATCACTCGTGGTCGCCACACCCAACCGGCCAGCGCGGGCCAGCCCGTCGGATTCCGGATCGATACCCACCATCGCCACCATGTCCAGCGACTCCGACAACCGCAGCACCTTGATCATCAGATCGGTACCGATGTTGCCCGACCCGATCACCGCCACCCCGACACCCATCACGACCCCTCCCCTGACTCGCCGTCGGCCGACCGGTCGGCCGGTTTCGCGCTGAATCTGGTCCGTACCGAGCCGAGCCCGGCGATCCGCGCCTCGTACGCCGCCCCCGGGGTGACCGGCACCATCGGGCCGAGCGCACCGGAGAGCACGACGTCGCCGGCCCGCAGCGGATCCCCGGCGGCGGCCATGGTCGACGCCAGCCAGGCGACGGCGTGCACCGGGTTACCGAGGCAGGCCGCCCCGGCGCCGACCGACACCGGTTCACCGGCGGATTCCAGGACCATGCCGCACTCGCGCAGGTCCACCGAGGCGGGCGGCACCGGCCGGTCACCGAGGACGAACAGCCCCGACGAGGCGTTGTCCGCCACCGTGTCCACGATGGAGATGTCCCAGTCGGTGATCCGGGAGTCGACGATCTCGACCGCCGGTAGCAGGAAGTCGGTGGCCCGCAGCACGTCGAGCACGGTCGCCGGCCCGTCCGGCAGATCCGCCGACAGCACGAACGCCACCTCGGCCTCCACCCTGGGCTGGATCAGCCCGCCCAGGTCGACCTCGTCGCCGTCGCAGACCGTCATGTCGGCGAAGAGCACCCCGAAGTCGGGCTGGTAGACGCCGAACGCGGCCTGCACCGCCGGCGACGTCAACCCGATCTTCGCGCCGACCCGGCGGCGGCCCGCGCCTGTCCAGCCGGCCACCAACTCCCGCTGCACCGCGTATGCGGCGGCGACGTCGCCGGCGGGCAGCAGCCGGTCGCGCAGCGGCGGGCACGGCGCCCCGGTGTCGTACGCCCCGGCCAGCGCCGCGACGGCGGCCTCGATGTCCACAGTCACGCTCATGTCAGGTCCACGCAGACGTTTGTCAGTTCGGAGTAGAAGTCCAGCGAGTGCACGCCACCTTCGCGGCCGACGCCGGAGGCCTTGACCCCGCCGAACGGGGTACGCAGGTCCCGCAGGAACCAGGTGTTGACCCAGACGATGCCGGCGTCCAGTCTGGCGCCGGCCCGGTGCGCCCGCCCCACATCACGGGTCCACACCGTCGCGGCCAGCCCGTAGTCGGAGTCGTTGGCCAGCGCGAACGCCTCCTCCTCGGTGTCGAACGGGGCGATGTGACAGACCGGGCCGAACACCTCCTCACACACCAGCCGCGCCGACTGCCCCAACCCGGTCAACACCGTCGGCTGCACGTACGCGCCGCCGTCGCGGGCATCACCGAAGGCCGGCACGCCACCACCAGCTCGTACGTCGGCACCTTCGACGCGGGCCAGGTCGTAGAAACCGAGCACCTTCTCCCGATGCGCCCGCGAGATCAGCGGCATCGTCGAGATCGTCTCGTCGGCGGGCCAGCCGTACCGGGCGTCGCGGGCGGCGGCCGCCAGCCGGTCCACGAACTCGTCGAACACCGGCCGCTGCACGTACAGCCGCTCGGTGCACAGGCACACCTGACCGCCGTTGGTGAACGACGACCGCACCGAGCCGGCCACCGCCGCGTCCAGGTCGGCGTCGGCGAAGACCAGGCCGGCGTTCTTGCCGCCCAACTCGAACGACACCGCCTTCACCCCGTCAGCCGCCGCCCGCATGATCGCCGACCCCGTCGCCGACTCACCGGTGAAGGTGATCGCATCCACCCCCGGATGCCGGGTCAGCCACTCCCCCGCCGCGCCCGGCCCGAAGCCGTGCACCAGGTTGAACACCCCGTCGGGTACGCCGGCCGCCGCCATCACCTCCGCCAACAACGTCGCCGACGCCGGCGTCTCCTCCGACGGCTTGACGACGACAGCGTTGCCGCAGGCCAGCGCCGGAGCCACCTTCCACGTCAGCAGCAGCAGCGGCAGATTCCACGGCACGATCACCGCGACGACACCGACCGGTTTACGTACCGCGTAGTTCAACGCCCGACCACCGGACGGGGTGACCGTGGTGAACGACTCGGTCGGCGCCGTCGCAGCGATCTCCGCGAACGCCCGGAAGTTCGCCGCCCCACGCGGAATGTCCAACGTCCGGGCCTGACCGACCGGCTTACCGGTATCCGCCACCTCAGCGGCGACCAGATCATCGAACCGGCGGTCCAACTCGTCGGCCACCGCCCGCAACACCGCCGCCCGGTCCCGCTCAGCCATGTCACCCCAGGGTCCGCGCAACGCCGACCGCGCCGCCGCCACCGCCGCGTCGACCGTCGCAGAATCGGCCTCCGCCACCTCGAACACCGTCTCCCCGGACACCGGCGACACCTTCGCAAACCGCTTCCCGGCATCGACGAACCGGCCGTCGACGAAGTTGCGCAGCAGGCCGGGACCGTTGACGGCCGGACGACCGGCGTACAGGTCGGGGTGCCACAGGGTCATGGGCGTCCCTTCCGGGCAGAACCGTGTCCCTTCCGGAGGGACCGGGTGACGGCGGCGCCGAGTGCCCCTACCAACAGCGCCGCCGTCCCGGCCACCGCCGCCGCCAGCACCTGGTGCTGCCGCCGGACCCGACGCCTGACCTCGGCGTACGGGATGGTGGTGAAGGAGACCATCTCGTACCGGGACACGTAGCGCCCCGGCAACGCCCGTTCCAGGGCGTGTTCGACCTTGCGGAAGGTCTGGAACGTCGCGGAGGCGACCTTGTCGCGCATCTCGACGAAGTTCGCCAGGGCCATCTGGGCGATCGCTTCGGCGTTGTCCTGGCGGCGGGACTGGTACAGCGGCAGCGCCGCCGCCCAGTCGCCGCCGGTGTCGTCGAGGCAGCGGTCCAGCTCGACGACGTCCTCGAAGGCGCAGTTGGCGCCCTGGCCGTAGAACGGCACGACCGCGTGGGCGGCGTCGCCGACCAGCGCCACCCGGCCGCCGACCTGCCACGGGTCGCAGCGCACCGTACCGAGCAGGCCGACCGGGTTGTGCTGGTAGTCGTCGACCAGGTTCGGGGCCAGCGGCGGCACGTCCGGGTAGTGGGTACGGAAGTGTCGCTCGATCGCCGCCGGGCTGCTCAGCGAGGCGAAGCTCGACGTGCCGCCGGTCGGCCAGAACAGGGTGCAGGTGAACGACCGGTCCGGGTTCGGCAGGGCGATCATCATCGACGTGCCGCGCGGCCAGATGTGCAGCGCACCCGGGTCGAGTGCGTAGTCGCCGCCGACCGCCGGGATGGTCAGCTCCTTGTAGCCGTAGTCGAGGAAGTCGAGGCTCTCGTCGACCAGGCCGTGGGCGAGCAGCTGGCCGCGTACCGCCGAACCGGCGCCGTCGGCGCCGAGCACGACCTGCGCGTGCGCACGGACCTTGCCCTGCGGCGTGTCGAAGGTCACCTCACCGGTGTCCGGGTCGAGCCCGACGAGCCGGTGGTCGAAGACGACGGTGACGCCGGGCGCGGCCTCGGCCGCGTCGAGCAGCGCGTTGTTCAGCGCGCCCCGGCTGATCGAGTTGATCGCCCGCTGCCCGTCGGCGCTGTACGGCTGGAAGTCCAGGTCTCCGTCGACCGGGTGGATCATCCGGCCGGGCATCGGCAGCGCGTCAGCGAGCACCTGGTCGGCCAGGCCGATGCGGCGCAGCGCGTCCAGGCCGCGTTCGGACAGTGCCAGGTTGATCGACCGGCCGCGTTCGGCGGTGCCGCGTCGCGGGTCCGACCGCCGCTCGTAGAGGGTGACCGGCAGGCCGCGGCGGGCCAGGAAGCAGGCGAGCAGGCTGCCGGCCAGGCCGGCGCCGACCACCGCGACGGGTGCACGTTCAGACATCGTCGCCGCCTTTCGCTGGGAGGGTCGCGGCGAGCGCCCGGGCAGCCCGCCAGCAGTCGTGGTACGTCGAGTACAGCGGCACCGGGGCGAGCCGGACTATGTCCGGTTCGCGGGCGTCGGCGATCACCCCGTGCTCGTGGCGCAGCCGGGCGGTCAGCGCGTGCGCCCCCGACCCGCCGGTGGCACCCGACCCGCCACCGATGCGCAGGGACAGTTGGCAGCCGCGCCGGGCCGGATCCCGGGGCGTGACGACGCTGATCGGCCGGCCGGGCACGATCTCGTCGAGCAGCTGTTCGAGGTAGCCGGTGAGCCGTTCGCTGCGGTCGCGCAGCGCCGGCATGCCGACCTTGTCGAAGATCTGCAACGAGGTACGGACCGGACCCATCGCGAAGATCGGCGGGTTGGAGATCTGCCAGGCGTCGGCGCTGGCCGGTGGCCGCGACACCGGGGTCATCTCGAAGCGGGTCGCCGGCTCGGTGCTCCACCAGCCTTCGAAGCGGGCCAGCGTCGGATCGCCGTGGTGACGTTCGTGCACGTACGCCCCGGCTAGGGCGCCCGGACCGGAGTTGAGGTACTTGTAGGAGCACCAGGCGGCGAAGTCGACGCCCCAGTCGTGCAGCCGCAGCGGCACGTTGCCGGCGGCGTGCGCCAGGTCCCAGCCGACGATCGCGCCGGCGGCCCGGCCGGCGGTGGTGATCGTCGGGATGTCGAGCAGTTCGCCGGTCAGGTAGTTGACCCCGCCGAGCAGCACCAACGCCACCCGGTCGCCCTCGGTGCGCAGGTAGTCGACGACGTCTTCGGTGCGCAGCGTGTCCTCGCCGGGGCGGGGTCGCAGTCGGACCACCGTACGGTCGGGGTCGAGGCCGTGGAAGGCGGCCTGGCTGCGCACCGCGTAGCTGTCCGACGGGAACGCCGAGTCCTCGATGACGATCCGGGTGCGGTCGCCGGCCGGCCGGTAGAACGACACCATCAGCAGGTGCAGGTTGACCGTCAGCGAGTTCATCACCACGGCCTCGCTGGGCAGGGCGCCGACCAGTCGCGCGGCGGTGTCGGTGAGCAGTTCGTGGTACGGCAGCCACGGCCGGCCGGCTTCCAGGTGGCCTTCGACGCCGAGCCGGGCCCAGTCGTCGAGGTCGTCGAGCAGCTCGGCGCGGGTGGCCTTCGGTTGCAGGCCGAGGGAGTTGCCGGCAAAGTAGGCGACGTCGGGGTGGTCGCCGCCGGTGGCCGGCGGGATGTGGAACAGGTCGCGGTGCCCGGGGTCGGCGGCGTCGCGGCGACGGGCGTCGTCCTCATTGAACATGCGGCAGCCTCTCACATGCTGGTCCGGGCGGACCAGATCTCGGGGAACACCACCCGGTTCATGCTGCGCTGCAGCCAGGCCAGCCCGGCGGAGCCGCCGCTGCCGACCTTGGCGCCCATGGTGCGCTGCACCGCCTTGAGATGTTTGTACCGCCAGTCACCGAACTGTTCGGCGACCTCGGTCAGCGCCTCGCCGAGCTGCCGCAGATGGTTGTCCGGGCCGTTGACCCGGTAGACCTCGACCCAGGCGGCCTCGACCGACGGGTGCGGTTCGTGTTCGGTGGCGACGTCGCGGCCCAGCAGGTCGGCCGGGATGTCGTGGCCGGCGCGGGCCAGCAGGGCGATCACGTCGTCCCACAGGCTCGGCGCGTGCAGGGCCTGCTCCAGCTCGGCGTACACCTCGGGTTGGCGGCGGAACGGGCGGATCAGCGACGGGGTCCGGATGCCGAGGATGAACTCCAGTTGCCGGTACATCGCCGACTGGAAACCGGAGCCCTCACCGAGCAGGTTACGGAACCGGTTGAAGTCGGCCGGGGTCATCCAGCGCAGCGTCTGCCAGGAGGCGTTGAGCCCTTCCAGGTGCAGGGCGGCGCGGCGCAGCGGGGCCAGCGCCTCCCACACCCGGTCGGCGCGGATCAGCCGTTGGGCGTCGCGCAGCTCGTGGCGGGTCAGCCCGAAGTACAGCTCCATGATCTGGCTGACCATCAGGAACGACATCTCGCCGGGGTCGTCACTGAGGGTGCGCTGCAGGCTGTGCAGGGTGCTTGCGTGCACGTAGGCGTCGTACGGCACCCGGTCGCCGAACTCCAGGGTCGGCTCGCCGGCGTTGGCGGCGGCGCGGGCGTCGCGTTCGGCGGCGTCCACCGGCCGCACGGCCGGCGGGCTGGCCACGTCGGTGCTGTTCACGTCGGCTGCCCTCCCTTGGCTGTGTCGCCCATGATTGCCGACTTGCGGTCCGCGGCTGAATACCGGATCAACGGCGGTACGCGGCCGCGACCTGCAGGTCCGTGGCTAGATTTGGGTGGTCGGTTAACGAAGGGAAAGTGTCCGTGGACGAGATGGATTGGGCGCTGCTGCGTGAGTTGCAGGCCGATGCCCGACTTTCCTTCAGCGAGCTGTCCCGCCGGGTGCATCTGTCGCCGCCGGCGGTCGCCGAGCGGGTCCGCCGGTTGGAGGAGTCCGGGGTGGTCAGCGGCTACCACGCGCACGTCGACCTGACCCGGGCCGGCTGGACGGTGATCGCGCTGATCCGGATGTCCTGCTACGGGTCGCACTGCATCCTGCGCGACCCGCAGGTGCCGACCTGGCCGGAGATCCTGGAGATCCACCGGATCACCGGGGACGCCTGCTCGATGTTGAAGGTGGCGGCGGCGTCGATGGACGCCTTCGAGGACGTGATCGACCGGCTCGCCCCGTACGGTCAGCCGTCCAGCACGATGGTGCTCTCCACCCCGCTGGGCTGGCGTCCGGTCACCGCCGCCGACTGACCTTGCTTGTCAGTCGACTGGACATCGACAGAGCCGCGATTCTGTCAGTTTTTGCCGGATACTGCGGTATGGTTGCGGGGTCATGCGCTAGGAGGCAGGTGCTGTGCTGATCCGTTTCGAGGCGGCGAACTTCCGCTCGATCCTCGGACCGGTTGAGCTGTCGATGGTCGCCGTCGACCGGGACCGGCCGGCGGTGCAGCGGATCGACAGCATCGACGAGAGCCTGCTGCCGGTCGCCGCAATCTACGGTCCCAACGCCTCCGGCAAATCGAACGTGGTCGCCGCGCTCAGCTGGCTACGCGACGCGGTCGCCGACTCGCTGCGGTTCTGGGACGACGGGATCCCGGTCGAGCCGTTCGCGTTCGGCGACGGTCCCCGACGCCCGTCGGAGTTCACCGTCGAGCTGATCCTCGGCGGGGTCCGCTTCGAGTACATCGTCGAGCTCGATACCAACGCGATCCGCTACGAAGGGCTGTTCCACTATCCGGAGCGTAAGCGGCGTCGGATCTTCGAACGCGAGGGCGACGAGCTGACGCTGCAACGGGGCCTCGGCCACCTGTCGGGCACCCGTGAGCTGCTGACCGCCCGTACCCTCGCCTTGTCAGCTGCCCGGCGGTTCCGCGAGCCCCTCGTCTCCGGCCCCGCCCACGCACTGTTGAACGTCCAGACACTGGGGCAAATGGCTCGGCGCCGCCCGTTCGTGAGGCGGGCGGCAAGCCTCTCGACCAGGTACTGGTTCGAGGAGACCGGCCCCGATCAGCTGCAACCCGCGTGGTTCGAGGACCTGCGTCCGGACCGGGCCCAGGCGTTGGCGCTGCTGCGGATGGCCGACCTCGGCATCGAGGACGTGCTGATCGATGACGGTGCAGCTGCTGATCAGGATCTGACACCGCCGGGCCGTCGACGACGGGTCCGGTTGGTGCATCGCGCGGAAAGCAAAGCGGTCCCCTTGAATTTCGGTGCCGAGTCGGAGGGCACCCGTACCTGGTTTCAACTCATCGGCCCGGTGCTGACCGCGCTGAAAGCAGGTTCCCTGCTGCTGTTCGACGAGCTGGACGCAAGCCTGCACCCGACACTGTCCATGCACCTCATCCGGCTGTTCACCGACCCCGCGACGAACCCCTCGGGAGCACAGCTGATCTTCACGTCGCACGACACCAGCCTGCTCAATCACCTGAACCGGGACGAGGTCTGGCTGACCGAAAAGGCAGCTGACGGCGCGACCCGCCTCGGCGCGCTCGCCGAGTTCGCCGGCGAACGCGTACGCCGGTCGCAGAACCTCGAAAGGGCGTACCTGCACGGGCGGTTCGGCGCGCTACCCGACGTCGACCGCACCGAGATCCTCCGGGCACTCGGACTGATCGGCTGACCGGTGACACCCGAGCGATGCGAGGATCGGAGGCGAACGTGACGACTTCACCACTGCAGGGACCGTGGGTGCCGCTGGACCGGGCCCGGCAGCGGACCAGCATCAAATGGCGGCTCTACCCGGCTGACGTGCTGCCGGTGTGGGTGGCGGAGATGGACGTCGACCCGGCCGGGCCGGTCGTCGAGGCGATCGACGCGGCGGTGCGTGCCGGCGATCTCGGGTACGCCACCGGCGCCGGTTACGCCGAGGCGGTAGCCGGGTTCGCGGCCGAACGGTGGGGATGGGACGGTCTGGACCCGGCGCGCACTGCGATCGTGCCGGACGTGATGCTCGGCGCGGTCGAGATGCTGAAGCTGGTGACCGGGCCGGGCGACACGGTGGTGATCAACCCGCCGGTGTACCCGCCGTTCTACGGGTTCCTGCGCAACCTGGACCGGCCGGTGCGGGAGGCCCCGCTCGGTCCGGACGGCCGGCTGGACCTTGACGCGCTGGCCGAGGCGTTCACCGCCGCCCGCGCGGGCGGGCGCAGCGCGGCGTACCTGCTGTGCAGTCCGCACAACCCGACCGGGACGGTGCACACCGCCGACGAGCTGGCCGCCGTCGCGGAGCTGGCCGGCCGCCACGGCGTACGGGTGGTGGTCGACGAGATCCACGCCCCGATGACCACGTCCGGCGTGCCGTTCGTGCCGTACCTGTCGGTGCCCGGCGCCGACGACAGCCTGACGCTGATCTCCGGCTCGAAGGGCTGGAACCTGGCCGGGTTGAAGGCCGCCCTCGCGGTCGCCGGACCAGCGGCCGCAGCCGACCTGGCCCGGCTGCCGGAGGAGGTCGGCCACGGGGTCAACCATCTCGGGGTGATCGCGCACACGGCGGCGTTCCGCGACGGCGGCGACTGGCTGGACACCGTACGATCGGCGGTCGACTCGAACCGGCGGCTGCTGGCCGAACTGCTGGCGGACCGGTTGCCGCAGGTGCGGTACACGCCGGGCGAGGCGACCTTTCTGGCCTGGTTGGACTGCCGGACGTTGGGGCTCGGCGACGACCCGGCGGCGGTGTTCCTCGACCGGGGGCGGGTGGCGCTCAGCGGCGGGCTGGACTTCGGCGCGGGCGGGGTCGGACACGCCCGGTTGAACCTGGCCGCCGCGCCGGAGACGATCACCGAGGCGGTACGCCGGATGGCTGCCGCCCTCGGCTGACCGTCGCCAGGTCCGCCGGCTCGTTGCCCTGACACCGACGTCAACGTTTAGCGTCACGGTGGGTCCGAGGCTGGCCGGGGAGGGCACATGTTGATCGGTGAGCTGGCGCGGCAGGCCGGGACAAGCGCCCGGACGCTGCGCTACTACGAGGCGCAGGGGCTGGTCCGGCCCCGGCGATGCGCCAACGGCTACCGCGACTACGACTATACGGAGCTGCGGGTGGTCGGCGAGATCCGGTCGTTGCTCGCCGTCGGTTTCGGTCTGGAGGACATCCGCCCGTTCGTGACCTGCCTGCGGGCCGGCAACCCGTCCGGCGACATCTGCCCCGACTCGATCTCGGTGCTGCGGCGCAAGCTGGCCGAGGTCGATGCCGGACTGGCGCGGCTGGCAGGTGTCCGGGAACAGCTGCGGTGCCAGCTCGACCGAGCGCGGGCGGATCGGCGGCGGCGGTGAGGTTCGCGGTCAGTTACAGCACCCCGCTGCACGGCACCGACCCGGACCGGCTCATCGGGTACGCCCAGCACGCCGAGGCATGCGGGTTCGAAGGCTTGTACGTGCCGGAACACGTGGTGCTGTATCCAGGTGCGACGGTCGGGGCGGTCGAGATGCCGCCCACACTGCCGTACGCGGACCCGTTGGACCTGCTGGCCTTCGTGGCGGCGGCAACCGACCGGCTGCTGCTCGGCACCGGGGTGCTGCTGCTGCCGTACCACCATCCGGTAGTGCTCGCCAAGCGGCTGGCGACGATCGACGTCCTGTCGAAGGGCCGGATGCGGCTGCTGACCGTCGGACTGGGCGGCCTGCCCGGTGAGGCGACGGCGGTGGGCGTCGACTTCCGTTCCCGTGGCCGACGTGCCGACGAGGCGATCGACGTGCTACGGCTGCTGTGGAGCGGTGACGCCGACGGTGTGTCGTTCCACGGCGAGTTCTTCGACTTCGAGCGGGTGTGCAGCTTTCCGAAGCCGCACGGCGCCACCGCGTTGCCGATTCATGTGGGTGGTTCGAGCCGGGCGGCGGCCCGGCGGGTCGGGCTACGTGGCGACGGCTACTTCCCCGGCGGGCTGTTGACCCCGGACGAGCGGGCGGCACAGTGGGAGTTGGCGAGGTCCGTCGCGGCGGAGGCCGGCCGTGACCCTGACGCGCTGGAGTACACCCGGTGGGGGTCGACTGAGCTTTCGGCGCAACGGGTCGAGGCGTACGCGGCGCAGGGGGTGACCCGGATCGTGGTCGGCAGCGGCGCCGACACCCTGGCCGAGCAGCGGGACGACCTGTCCGGCTTCGCCGACCGGTTCGGTCTACGACCAACGACGGGTGATCAGCGGCTCAGCCGACAGTAGGGTTTCCGACGCTTTGATTGACTGCCGGCTATCGACGGCGCATGCTCATCTCCACTTTGGAGATGCTGGCCGCCCCGGCCGGAGCATCTTCACCATCGAGGAGGCGTCACCATGCCGAGCCGTGCCCGCCACCGCCGACGACGTGATCGCGCATCAGTTCGGCTTCCTCGGGCCGGACACGAAGCTGGTGACCATCACCGTCGGCGGCGACAACCTCGGCTTCACCTCCACCTTGGAGAACTGCATCGAGGCGCTGCACGACAGCATCTGCGAAGAAGCTCTGGACAAGGCCGTCGCGTACATCAAGACGACATTGCCGGGCAAGCTGAAGCAGGTGTACGGCGACATCCTCGCCGTCGCGGTGCAGCTCAACGCGACCATCGACGTGACGGCGACGCCGTACGGGGTATTCGTCCCGGTGGACGCCCTGTTCGCCACGCACCGGCTCTGCGGCTCCGACCCGTGGCGGAACGACATCCTCCACCTCGACGACGCGTTCCACCCGAACCTCGCCGGCTACACCGACGGCTACCTGAGAGCGCTCGCCGGTGCCCACCCCACATCTGCCGCCCGCTGACGGCGACTCACCAGCACCTATACTCCGCTCGGTCGATATGTGGGAACGTCGATCACCGTCCGGCATCGGGCGGTGGCACAGCGGTCACGAGGTGGAGTTTTCTTGCGGGTGCAGGTGCTGGGCCCGGTACGGGTGTGGCGTGAGCAGCAGGCACTCGACCCCGGCCCGACCGCCCGCCGGGCGGTGCTCGGTCTACTCGCGCTCGCCGGCGGGCATCCGCTGCCCCGCTCGGAGCTGGCCGACGCGCTCTGGCCGGACCAACCGCCACCGGTCACGTCGACCAACGTCATCCAGACTCACGTCAAACACCTGCGCCGGCTGTTCGAACCGGACCGCCCGGCCGGCTCTCCCGAGACGCCGTCGAGCGCCTCGTCGCAAGACACGCCGCTACCGCCGCAGACACCTGCGCGTCGATCAAGGAGAAACACGTCACCCCGCACACACTGCGGAGCCGGACGAGGGGGCATGCCTCAATCGAGCGTTCGCAGGCTCCTATCAAGCCGGCTCTTCGAAGTTAGGCGGGGTTGAGGTGGCCGCGGCTTTTTCGGGTGGTCGCGCAGCGGGTTCGTAGGCGTTGGTTGATCGGGTTGCGGAAGCCGTAGGCGTCGCGGGCGACGGTCTTGATGACCCGGTTGGTGCCTTCGGAGCCGGCGTTGGTGATGCCGGTGTGCAGGAACGCGAGGATCTGGGGCCACCAGATCTCGATCGTGGTCGCGAGGCGGGCGAGCTCGGGTAGATCGCTGTCGGCGCAGCGCTGGTAGAAGAGGTGCAGCAGCCGGGCGACGTGTTCCCGGTCCGGGTGGGTGCGGGCCAGGGCCAGCAGGTCGAGGAGGTCCTCCTTGGCGTTCCACGCGGCGAGGACCGGCACGCTGATGCCGGCGGGTAGCCCGGCGATCTCGTCGCAGAGCGTGTCGACGCGTTCAGCGCGCATCCGCCTCGCGGAGCGGGTCAGCCGGTTACGCAGGTCCCATTCGCGGTCACCGGCGCGACCCCGGCGGCCCCGGACCTGCACGGTGACCCGGCGGCGGACCTCGTTGAGGGCCTGGTGGGCGAGGTGCACGACGTGGAAGTGATCGACGACGAGGACGGCGTGCGGCAGCGCTCCACGGATCGCGGACTTGAAGATCGTGCACATGTCGAGCGCGACGTACCGGACCTGGTCGCGCCACGCCTGGCCGCGTTGGCCGAGCCAGTCGACGACCACCTGGGCGGTGCGGCCCTCGACCTGGCCCAGGAGTCCCTGACCGCCGGACAGGTCACACATCCCGACGTGCCAGCGGTCCACACTGCTCTGCCACGCCTGGCTGACCTGGTCGAAGACCCACTTCGGCCGGCCCCGGCGGGTCTCGTCGATCCCGAGGACCTCCACCGGTTCCGGTTCGTCGGGCAGCACCACGCCCGCGTGGGCGGTGAACGCCGCCGCGACCACCGGCCAGGACAGGTCGTGATCACGGGCCGACTGCACGACCGTGCGGGCGCCGTCCGCGACCGCCGCCCCGGCCGCCTTCCGCAACCGGGCGGTCACCCGGTGCCGGGCTGGGACCTGCGCCACCTGCTCGGTGAACGTCCGGCGTCGACATCCGCCCTGGTCACAATGCCAGCGGCGTTTACGCCACCGTAGCCGCGTCGCCCGGCCCGCCACGGGCAGGTCCTGCGGCCGGGTCGTCACCCAGTCCTTGACCCGCCGGGCCCGCGCACCGCAGTCCGGGCAGCATCGTGCCTGCTCATCGGCGGTAGACAGAGCCACCACCGGGACACCGTCGGGATCCAACCTGACCCGATCCACCACCAGGCCGCCCAGGCCCAGCAGCCGGGTCGTATCGTTGACCATGCTCGCAGCTCTCCGCTCGTGACAATCCGATCTAGACACTCAGATGATCACTGAAGGGCTGCGAGCCCTCTACGCCAGGGTCGCCGTCAACCGCGAACCCCGCTCAACTTCGAAGAGCCGTCAAAGGCGTCTGGTACCGGTGCTACGTCGTCATCGACATCTACTCCCACTACGTGACCGGCTGGCTCGTCGCGGCAGCCGAGGACGCCGTCGTCGCCCGGGACTTCCTCGCCGACGCGATCGCCCGTAACGGGATCGAGCCGCACACCATCCACGCCGACCGTGGCGGCGCCATGGCGTCGAAGCCGGTATCGGAGATGCTCGTCGACCTCGGTGTCCTCCGGTCGCACTCCCGACCCCGCACGTGCCTCTTAACCGGCTAATGGCTGTGTTTCCGCAGGTCAGGTGACACGCCGAGACATCTCGGGTCCTTGTCCGGGATGTTCGTTGCCGATACATCTGTTCCTTATGGGTGGGATCGATGAGTCGTTGCGGCTCGTGCGGTGTGGCGACGGTTGGATGCTCGCTGGATCGGCGTCGGCTGGCTTTGCGCTGGTCGATGAGTATCTGGCGTACCTGAGCGACCGCAACTACTCGCCGAGGACGGTCCGGGCCTACGGCTTCGACCTGCTTGCCTTCTGCCGGTGGCTGGTGAGCGAGAACGTCGCGTTGGACGCGGTGACCACGGACGTGCTGCTGGGGTTCCTACGGGCGTGCCGTGAGGCGCGGATTCCCGGGCGGCCGGGCCCGAACGTGATCCGGCTGCGGGGAGGCCGCGTCGACAGGTACGCGGCGACGACCATCAACCGCAGGCTCGCTGCGATCTCGGGTTTGTTCGCGATGCGGTCGATGCGGGACCCGGCGGCGGTCAGCCCGGTGCCGAAGGGGCGGGAGGCCCGCCGGCCGGTTGCGGGGGAACGCAACGGGCTGCTGGCGCACACGGCGCGGCGTCCGAAGAGCAGGTCGGCGTTGCGGCTACGCGAGCCTCGTCGGCTGCCACGGCCGTTGTCCCAGCCTCAGGCGGCCGATCTGTTGGCCAGCTTCCGGACCTGGCGAGACCGGGCGATCGCCGGCCTGATGTTGTACTGCGGCCTGCGTTCGTGCGAGGTCCTCGCTCTGACCGTCGCCGACGTTGACATCGGCGGGAGGTGGCTGCAGGTCGTGGGCAAGGGCAACCGGGAACGCCGGGTCCCGCTCGATGGTGATGTGGCCTCGGTGATCCAGGTCTACCTGCTGGCCGAGCGCCCGGAAACGAGTAGCGCCAACGTGTTCGTCGTGGCGAAGGGCCCCAACCGTGGGCAGCCGTTGACGGCGGCCGGGCTGCGGACGATTTTCCGCTATCACCGTGGGTTGTCGGGGATCGGCGGCGGGCACCCGCACGCGTTGCGGCACACGTTCGGCACCGCGCTCGCCGAGGCCGGAGTCGATCTGGCGGTCATGCAGGCCCTGCTCGGGCACACCCACGTGGACAGCAGCGCCCGTTACACTCATCTCGCGCCGGCGCATGTCAAGGCCGAGTTCGACGCTGCCCGGGAGCGTATCCGTGCCCAGTCATGACCTTCACGCGTCCTACCTGGACTATCTGGCCCGGACGGGTCGCGGGAACACCGCGTACTGGACGGCGGCGCGCTCGTTCTTCGCCCGGTGGCCTGACCCGGCCGCGTGGGCGGATGAGCCGTTGCCGGTGCGGTTGTCGGCCAACGGTTCGACCCGGCCCTTGATCACGTTCCTGATCCTGCACGGCGGTCTGCGGCCCGGCTACGACTACCTGCTGGAGCGCAAGTTCTCCAGCAGCTGGCGAGAAGTGCAGGGCTGCCAGGTCGGCACCGACCTGGCGCTGTTCCTCAGCACCGCTGAGCAGCTGGGTTTCGCCGAACGGGTCCGGCTCGCCACCGCTTCGCAGGTACCTGCCCGGCTCCTGATCCAGACCGGCCGGCCGCTGAACCGCCTCACCGACCGGGACATCGACGCCTTCACCTACGCCTGCGTCGAACGGAGGAACGAACCGGCAACGGATGGCGGCACTACGGTGCCGCCATCAGCAACACCCGTCGGGTGTTGTTCCATCTCCAGGTCCTGTCCGCCCCGTCAGCCACCGCATCCGGGATCGCCTTCGCGGATCGGCTGCGCGGGGTGACCCCACCGATCCGCGCGGCACTGGTCGCCTACCTCGAACGCAAACGCGCCACGTGCGTGCCGAAGACGGTCTCGTCCCTGGCCACCCGGCTGATGCACTTCGGGGTCTTCCTCGCCCGCATCGACCCGGCTCTGCACTCGATCGCGGACCTGCAACGATGCCGCCACATCGAACCCTACCTGTCGGCGCAGGTCGATGCGATCAACACCAAAACCAACGAGGTCATCACCGTCGCGGAACGCTCCCGCCGCGTCCTGGCGCTGGCAGGATTCCTCACCGACATCACCGAATGGGGCTGGCCCGACGCCCCGACCCGACGGCTGGTGTTCCGTGACGACATCCCCAAGCTGCCCAAAGTCCTGCCCCGCTACCTGCCCGTCGACGCCGACCGGCGACTCACCGAGCAACTCCGGAAGCCCAGCACCGGCAACGCGCTGGCCGCCTGCGCGCTGCGGCTGCAACGCGCCTGCGGCCTGCGCATCGGGGAACTCCTCGACCTCGAAATCGACTGCGTGCACGAGGTCCCCGGGCAAGGCGCCTGGCTGAAGGTCCCGCTCGGCAAGCTCGAGTCCGAACGCATGGTCCCCTCGACGACGACGTCCTCGACCTGATCGACCACATCATCGCCATCCGCTCCCCAGGCCAGCCCTTACCCCACCCGCGATACCGACGCCGAGCGCAGTTCCTGTTCACCCACCACGGGAGACGCCTGTCCCAGAACACCGTCCGCGAGGAGTTGGAACGGGCCGCCGACGCCGCCGGCCTCGGACACACGACACCCCACCAGCTCCGCCACACCTACGCCACCGCCCTGGTCAACGCCGGGGTGTCACTGCAGGCACTGATGGCGCTACTCGGCCACGTCTCCGCCGAGATGAGCCTGCGCTACGGGCGGCTGTTCGACACCACGATCCGCGACGAATACGAACGCGCGCTCACCCTGGCGAAGGAACGTGCCGGCATCCCCAGGAACCCGACGACGAGCCTGCCGCTGACAGACATCACCCGCGGCGCGGACTGGAAGACGACACCCCTGATCAAGTCCCGGCTGGCCGGCGGGTTCTGCCTACGGGCACCCGCCCAAGGCGCCTGCACCTACGCCAACATCTGCGAACACTGCCCGAGCTTCCAGGCCGACGCCAGCTCACTCGCCATCCTCACCGCTCAACGCGTCGACGCGGACGCCCTCGCCCAGGACGCCGAGCAACGCGGCTGGATCACCGAGGCCGCACGCCACCACAAACTCATCGCCCGGCTGGACACCCTCATCGAACAGGCACAAGCCGGATGAACACCGCGATCACGAAGGTTGAACAGGCCTGCGCCGAACTCATCGCTGACCAGCAGCCGATCACCTTCACACAGGTCGCCGCACGCACCGGTCTCGGCCGCACGACGCTCTACCGCAACCCGTCACTACGCGCCCTCATCGAGGAACACCGCCACAGCGCCGCGCAAGCGGGAACCCTCAGCGGCCTCGCCGGCGACATCACAGCCCTGCGAACCGCCGTCGAAGCCATCGCCGGCCGCGTCCGCCGCCATGAAGAACAGCTACGCCAGATCACCAGACGAGGACACTGACCCGAAACCTTAACCGGCCAAACGCGGAGCAACAGGCCAATTAGCCGGTTAATCGAATGACAACCCGTACTCCGAGGCGCAGTTCAAGACGATAAAGTATGTGCCGGACTTCCCGGCCAGGTTCGGGTCCCTCGCCGACGCGAGAGCCTTCAGCGACGGATTCTTCACCGCCTACAATCATGGGCATCGGCATTCCGGGATCGGCTGGCACACCCCGGCGTCGGTGCACTACGGCACCGCCGAGCAGGTCCGTGAGCACCGCCAACGCGCCCTCGACGCCGCCCACACCGCTCACCCTGACCGGTTCACCCGCCGGCCGCGCGCACCACGGCTACCCGAGCACGCCTGGATCAACCAGCCAACCCAGCAGGCACAAACTGTCTCAACTTGACTTGACAACTACCGCAACGCCGAGCACTGCTTCGGCTTCCGCTAACCACCAACGATCTCGCCGCATCGGACGCAGCACATGGCACCAGGTCCCGAAGTTACAGTCCATGAACGACGCCGCGCAGTCTAGATCCTACCTGATTTCAAGGAGCCATGCCGGGTGGCCGGTCGGGTGCGGCATGGCACCCCGACCGGCCCGACCGTCGACGTCAGCCCGAGCGACGGGCAACCAGCCAACCGGCCACCGCCAGTCCGACACCGACGGCGACCAGTATCAGCGAGTCAAGCGGAACGAGGCCAAGAAACACCAGCACCGCCCCAGCGACCGAGAGTGCGTACACCTTCGGGTCACGGCCGCCTCGCTGTCGCCAGCCTGTCCGCTTCAGATCTCCTGCCATATGTTTCCTCTCCTCGAACCGGCAACGCGGGTCATCTCCTGTCTGCCTTCGTCTTTATGACGACGATGAGCAGAGCGGCACCGACGATGATCATGAGCAGGCTGAACGGGATCATGGTCCATGACATCAGGAACGACAACGAGCCGTCAGTATGCCCGTTCTCCGCCAGGAACCTCTGCGGATCGGCCGGGTCCACCAAGACCGTCATCTCCCGCTCCGGCGTGCTGTGACACCCGGTCACACCAGCACACGGGATCCACGCGTCGTACTGCGCCCCGTCGTACAGGTAGTGAACCTCGATCCGGTCGATCCCGCTACCGCGACCCCCACCACCGGCCCGGTCGGTGATGTACGCGGTGACCGGAACGCCCACACCACCCAGCCGGTCCGCCTCAGCCGAAACATGCCAACGGTAGGCAAGCGAACCACCGAGCAACGCCATCCCCACCAGCAGAAAGGCCACCGCCATCAGGGCGGTCTTCCGCCAGTCCCGGCGGGCACCAGCGACCTCAGCAGCGGTACGGACCCTCTTCTTGGCCATCACGACCTCTCCCATCGACAGCCCATGATAGCCCGGCAGACGGACGGGACGGCCCGCCGACGTCGCCGCCAGTACCGCTTCACCACTGCAGCGGATCGGTGATCGGGATGCCCTGTTGCCAGGGTGCGATGGGACCAGGTGCCGATGCCATCCACCAAGCCCCTTGTCCGGCTGCTCGGACACCTGCGGCCCTCGCCGCTGGACGGTCCCATGTCCCGCCCGGCTTGAACTGCTGTTGCCAGGTCAGGCTGTAGTCCCGTGTGGGGTTACGGAAGCTACGCTGCGGCACATAAACCGTGGCCCCGGACCTAGTCGTCTTGAACAGCCGCACCCCAGGGATCTTCGACGAGGCATAGTCAATTGCCATGCCGGTGAACATTCGTTCGACATTATCCTGAGTCCAGCCGCTCTCCGACGAGGCAACGTCGAGTGCCCGGCCCGTGAGCGCGACCCCGAGACCGACCGCACCGGCCACCGCGCAGACCCCGGCTGTGGCAACGATGCAGACGCCGACACCGATCGTGCCGACGGTGCCTGTGACCCAGTCGCGATTGCCTCGCCACCACTTCTTCGCGCCCTCGCCACCACTAAACAGACACTTGAAGTCAAAGAACTCGCACTTCGGTCCGTCCAGTTCGCCCTTGGGCTCCTGCGGCATCGGAGCCGGCGGGCAGGAAGGCGTGGTTGGGATCTGCACCCGTGGCTTCGGCTGGCTGGCCGGGCCGGCCACCGGGCCCATGATGTTGAGAGCCACCCGCCAGACGTGGAGCACCACCCGGGCAACCAGCCAGACCCCGGGCTGGCCGGCGTACTGCATGGGGATCCAGTAGGGCGTGTTGCCGACACCGCCCAGGCACTGTGATCCGCCGTACCGGCAGAACAGGTAATAGTCGGCCCGATAATGATATCGGTAACCGCCGTTGGTGCTGGTCCATCGGTTGCTACCGACGTACATCCAACTGCCGCCCGGTTCCCGGCCAGTGGGGTCCGAATGGGTGACCGGACTGTTCGCCGAGTAGGCGTACCCGTTCATCTGCTCCGGCGCGTCCTCATTGAACACCGGGTCGACGCTAACGAACCGGCCGATCACCGGGTCGTACTCGCGGGCGCCAAGGTGGACCAGCCCGGTGTTGTCCGCTGTTCCACCGACAAAGCCCTTGCTGTTCGGCCAGGCCGGTGAGCCGCCTCGCGGGGTGCCGTACGGGGTCTGCCGGCGGACGGTGAATTGTTGATTGCCCTCGTTGACCGACACCTGCGCGGTCCCCTGGTGGTCGCTGGCCAGCCAGACCAACCCTGCTGCGGTCCGCGAAGCGACCTGTTGTCCGTTGAAGCTGTAGTACCGCGTGCAGGTCAGGGCTCCGTCCGAGGAGCGGTACCGCAGCTCCTGCCCAGGCAGGTAGAGAGTCTTGCCGGTCGGGTCCTTGCGAATCAGCCGGTTCCCGTCGGCGTCGTAGATGTAGCTGGTGGTCCCGGTGCTGTCGGTGCTGGTTGCCAGCAAGCCCTCCGGGTCCCAGGTCAAAGTCTGGGTACCGGCGGTCGCCGTCGGTCGGGTCAGGGTGTTGCCGGCGGCGTCGTAGGTGTACGAGGCGGTGTTCGTGACCACGCCATTGACCTCGGTACTGGTGCCGTTCAGCGCGTGCGGCCGGGAGCCGCTACCGACCGGAAACCCGTAGGTGTAGGAGGTGACACGCTCTGTGGCTGGATCACTGCGGTCGACCTGCTGCAGACGACGGCCGGCGGCATCGATGTCCCACGCCAACCAATACTTGGCGGGGCCGCCAAGGTTCGCAGCCGCAGGAGCGGCGTCGCAGTCACCGTTGCCCGGCGTCCACGCCTGTCGCAACTGCCCCCGGTAGTCGTGCTGGAAGCACTGATGGTCCGCTCCACCGGCTGCCGCCAGGTCCGACATACTTACGATGTTGCCGACCTTGTCGTAGTCGTACCGCACGTCGCTGATTATGTGTGGCGCGACCGAATCCCGGTCGGTGCGGTTGCCGGTAAGCCGTCCGCTCTCCAACTCGTAGGTAAATGACCGGAACAGACGGGATCCGGTCTCCGAGTAGAGCCCGGTATACATCTCGTACTGGTCGACTTTGCCCAAAGCATTGTAGTCGGTGTCCGCCACATAGCTCGACGCGGGGGCGGTGCCGTAGAGCGTGGTGAGCTGCTTCGGTAGTCCCGAGACCGGGTCGTAGTGGTAGCGCAGTGTCTCGGCCGGCAGGTCCCCGGTCTCGGATTGGAACTGCGAGGCCATACTGCCATCGACATTGTAGGTAGAGTTAATGTTGTAGGTGCCGGCCAGACCGGTCTCAGACGCGGGAACGATCACCTGGGTACCGGTCGGTTGGTAACCGTCGGTGTATCCGGTGACTCTCACCTGATACGGCGCTGAGCCGACCATCCGGGTGCTCTGCGTCAGCTGCCCCTTCGCCAAGGTGTCGTAAACCCACTGGGCCCGCAGCGTCCCACCTAGCTCATTCTCAAACGTGGCGAGTTTGCGGCCCAGCGGATCGTAGACATGCACCAGCTTCTGGTTCAGGGCGTTCGTGGCTGACGTGACCCGGTCAGCGTTGTCGTAGGTCAGTGTGGTAAGGCCCTTGTCCGGATCGTGCACGGCCTCCTGCCGCCCACGGATGTCGTAGCCGAAGGTCCACTGGTTGCCTGCCGGGTCGGTAATCCGGTCCTGCTGCCCTTTTGCGTTGTACCGATAGGTGGTCGAGTCGTACGGTCCGGTCGGGGTGGTGCCGTGGTACTGCCGCAACTCCACGGTGCGGCCCAGAGCGTCGCCCACCTTAGAGGTGACCGTACCGCCGGCAGGCGGCGTGGTGTCCACCCGATCACCCGCATAGTAGGTACGGGTCCGGTACCGCTCCGCACCGTACGGCTGGAAGATCGACGCGGTAGCCCTGCCAGCTCCGTCGTATTCGGTACGCATCTGATTGGGCACGAACGCCGCGTCGGTCGCGGTGACCAGGGTGGTACCCGGTGTGCCGGTGGTGTGGTAGACGCCGTACGACCTCACCTCCCGACCGGCCGTGTCGTAGAACGTGTCGGTCAACAACCGCCCCCCTGACGGAGAGGCTGCCTGGGTCTGCCGCTTACGCAGCAGACCGTCGTAGAGTGCGTAGGCGGTGACGTAGTTCCCGGCCGGGTTGAGTGCGCGGGTGGTGATCACTGATGGAGCGTTCGCCCTGATCAGGTAGTCGTAGGTCACGTTAGCCGGATCGGTTGCCTTGTCTCGTCCCGGATTCCAGACCGCCTTGAGCCGGCCCAACCCGTCATACGACAGGTCGGTGATTTTGGCATTTGGGTCGGTAACCCTGGTGGCCAGCCCCCAGCCCGGTTCCAGATCGCTGGTCACGGTGTGGCCCAGCGGGTTGGTCACGACGGTTCGGGTCAACGGACCCCCAGTTGCCGGCGTGTACCCGGTGGTGGATCGGAGGTTCATCGCGTCCCAGGTCTCAACGACCCGGCCGTACGCGTCAAAGGCGGCCCGAGACACCGTCGCGAACGAGGACGAACCCGCCGTCCAGCCTGAGATCTGTTCGTTCCGGGTAACCTCGCCGCGGGTCGGCGCCGTCCCGTGCGCGTTTCCGTCGTACGAAATCCGATCGACCGAGACGACCTGGTCAGCGGTCAGAGTCGCCGGATTGGTGGCGTCGGCACAGCGCACCGCGAACGTGCTGCGGGTGTGGGGTAGGCCGATCAGCCAGTTCGTCGTGTTGTTGGCATAGGCGATCTTCACGCACTGCTCGTCGCCGGTCTTGGCGGTATCGCCTCGTTCGTCGACCTGGATCGGCAAGCCATCAGCGTTGAAGGTGGTGTACTGCGAAGTGACCCGCTCACCCCGGCCGGCGTCCAACGTCACCCGGTTGTGCTGACCGGAAACGTCCACAAACCGCGCCTCGACCAGGTCGCCGTTGATGGTCCGCGAGGCTGTCGGGGCGGACTGCCACGGTTCGCTGACCTCTCGGGAGACCACCGCGCCACCGGGACCATTGTAGACAGTTTTTTCCCTGACGAGGCCGGCGTACGAGTCCTCGTCGTTGACCGTTGGCACCCCGGTACCGGTCACCGAGACATTCCGGGTCCCGCTCGGTTGTTTGTCGCCGTGCATGCCCCGGAAGTACTTCGTCTCAACGTAGGTCTGCTCACCGGGGTCGCCGACCGTCACGCCGACCCGCTCGTAGCCCCGCCAGACCGACCAGCTCTTGTCCTTCTTGCCGATCAGTCCGTCGTCGTCGGCGTAGCGCCAGGCCGGATTCCCCAGATAGCTGTACGAGTAGCTGGTTCGAGGACTACCGGCGGGCGGCATGCCCCCGGTGTGGTCGGTCTCGTAGATGGTGGTCACCACGTATTTGTGAAACCAGTCGGTCACCGGACCGGGGTAGCCCTCCGGCGTCCAACGGACTGGATAGCAGCGTAGGGTGTTGCTGTGCGCTGCGCTCGGCATCCGGGTCCCGGCGACGCAGTCCGGCGCCGAGTAGTTGATGTTCACTGTGCCGCCGGTCTCGCTGCGGATCATCGCCAGCCGCCACCAGTTCATCGCCGCCGAGTGGTCGTTAGTGTCGACCCGGTTGCTGAGCTGGGTTCCGGTGAACTCGATGTCCGGTACGTTCGCGACGATGCCGACCAGGCCCTCGTGGGAGATGTTTTTCAGGAACAGTCCGGCACGGGTACCGTCGCCGGGGTCTGGGAAGGTGTGGGTGAGGGTCCACCGCTCCACGTTGCGGTAGGCGCTTCCGTCCCGGACCTGGGTGGTCACCGCCGACAGCCGCTTCTTCGACCAGAACGTCGGCGCCCCGATCAGGCAGGACGATCCGGTGCACTCCTGGTCCCACGGGGTGTCCGGCCAGTGGACGCCGTCGTGGTTGGTGCAGTCGGCGAGGCACCGGTCGGCTACGGCGAAGTTGACCCGCATCGGTGCAGCCACGCCACGGTAGAGCGAGTCGGTGCGGACCCCACCAACCTCGGTCCGGTTGTCGGTGCCGTAGTCGATCCGGGTCAGGTAACCGCCCCTGGTATAGGTGGCAACATCGGACGCGGCATTGTTGCGGGCGTACCCGTTGCTCTCCTTGGTGTACCACAGCGACATCGTGTTGCCGTGCGGGTCTATGACGTAGTCGAGGTTCCACCGCCACGCTTGCATGCAGTCGGAGCTAGCGAAGGTCGAACCCCTGCACGGCTCCCCGGGGTCGTTGCCGAAGACCGGCACCGTCCAGGTCGAATTGGTCACCGGCTTGTCGGTGGTCCAGCCAGCCAGCTTGTGCCGGCCGAAGAAGTACTGGGTGCCGTCGGTCGTGGTGACCTTCCAGTACTCACCGTCGTTGTCGCCGTTTCCGTAGTTCGCTCCGCCGACGATGCGCTCGGCCCGCGTACCGTCGTCCCGGCGCAGGTGCCAGTAGCCGTCCGTGGCGTTGTGGATCAGCTCGCCACCGGCGCCGCCCAGCGACATGGTCGCGTTCTGGGTCTCCCAGCACAGGTCGCCGGTCTTGGTGGCGTTGTTGTTGTCAGGGCCGTCCATGTCCTGCCCACAGGACCGATACCGGCGCTCGATGAAGTCACCTGGGACGAACTCGAAGCCTTCCCCTACCCAGGAC
Organism: Solwaraspora sp. WMMA2065; assembly: GCF_030345075.1. Taxonomy (NCBI): domain Bacteria; kingdom Bacillati; phylum Actinomycetota; class Actinomycetes; order Micromonosporales; family Micromonosporaceae; genus Solwaraspora; species Solwaraspora sp. WMMA2065. The sequence goes on along the minus strand of NZ_CP128361.1, from coordinate 805,430 downwards.
GGCTGGTTGTTGGAGGCCGCGTGCCGCCCATCTACGCTCTGCGCGGAGTAGTTCAGCTTCATCTCGGGGGTCGGGCCATTGAGGCCCGGCGGGTTGCGCATCGGGTAGGACCAGGTGAAGTCACCGGAGCTGCTCCCCGCCGACCACGTCGCCGACGGCGACAGGCTGGTTGCGCCGTAGTCGCCCGCTGCCCCAGAGGTTCCGGCTGCGAGGGCAAGAAGGGCTCCCCGCCAAGCCGCGTCGGGGATGCCTCGGTCCGCCACCACCTGGGGTTCCACGGGTACCGTCGCGGTGACCGTACGCTGGGCGAGATCGTTGCGGGTTGGCAGGACGCTCCCGGCGCACTCCGGGCGGTCCGGGGTCTGCAGGGCACAGGCTGGCAACGAGATCAGCCGGAGCCGGCTCGCCCAGTCGGCGCCGTACCCGGTGGCGAAGGCACGGTAGTCGACGCTGAGGTTTACCGTTCCCTGGCTGGTAACGCCGTCGGCGCGGCCGACCCTGAGCAGCATCCCTTTGACCTTTGCCCGCTCTGCGGCCCGCTGGTCGAGCACGCCGACCCGGACCCGGGTCGGCGTCGCAACGGAGCGCACCGAGGTGGCCGTCTGACTCACCAGCACCGGCAGGGTACCGGCCTTTACCGGGCCGGCCGCACGGGCGCTCGCCGTCAGGTCCACTTCGGCGGACCCGGCGGCGGGCCACTGCGGCGCAGGCTGCGCGGTGGCCGGCGGCTCTGCTAGCTGACCTCGCGGCACACCGACCGGTACTGGCCGTACAGGTACCGGCTTGACCTCAGCGGCGGATGGTGGCGTGAACCACGCCGCCGCGCTCGCCGACAAAGGTGGGACGACGAGCAAAGTCGCGATCATCGTCAGGGTGAGAGGCGCAACCAGCAGCCACCGAAGGCCGCGTCGGCCCAGACCTGACAACCGATGGATAGGAGGGCTCGACCGCACGGTAATACCTCCGAGAGGGCTAGCGGAGCGACGGCAGGGGGCTACCCGCGACCGGCGTCAGCTGCGGAAAGTCGGCTGGTGTGGTTGGTGCATGCCCGGGCGGACGATGCGTCGCCGCCCGGGCATGCCTTGCTGGAACGTCCGGTTCAGCCGGGTCAGGGGGCGGGAGCGGTGAACCGCAGGCCGAGTCCGGGCGGGAGCACGGGTTGCCGGTAGGTGTACTGGATCGCGGCGGTTCCGCTGGCGTTCTCGATGCCGATCGTGGCACCGCCACCACGTTCGAGGAAGGTGCCGTCGTTGTCGATGTAGGCGAAGCTGTAGCCCCCGGCTTCGTCGATGATGGCCTGGAAGGTAACCCGGGTACGGGGATCCTCGTACGAGTGGACGTTGCGCCACTCGACGACGAACTGGCGGTTCGGTGCGGTGCCACGCACAGCGGTGCGGACACTGGCGTTGCTGTCGACGACCCAGTCGTGCCAGAACGGGTACAGCGCGGCGTTGGGTTGTTCGGCGTCGGCGGGCGACGGGATGGGCCAGGCGTTCGGTGACGGCGTCCCCGGGTTGACGAAGCTGATCAGGCCGTTGGTGTCGACCCAGCCGGTGGAGTAACTCTGACCGTAGAGGGTCGCTGGGAATGGAAGGGCGACCGAGGTGTAGGCGTCGTCACCAGTCAGCGACAGCACGGTGCCGTTGGCGGCGGTGTAGGTTACGGGTAGTTCAGTCAGTTGGTAGCCGCCGCCGGTCGCGGTAGCGGCTAGGCCGAAGGCGGCGGTTACCTGGGTGTTGGTCCCGACCGTCACCTGGCGCGCGTCCGAGCCCCGGCAGGTGCCGCTCGGCACGGTGACAATCACAGCCCAGGTGCCGGCCGGAACCGCAGTGACCTGGTAGGTGCCGTTAGCGGCGGTCGTGGTCGTCTTGTCGGCGACCGCAACGGTCGCTCCGGTTACCGGTGCTCCCGCACAGGTGACGGTGCCGGTGACGCTGCCCAGGCCGGGAGGGTTAGGGGTGAACGTCACGCCCTGACCGGAGGCTAGCCACTGCTCACGGAACAGGTACTGGAAGCCGATGGATCCGTCGCCGTTCTCGATCCCGACGGTGCCCTCACCGCCACGTTCGATCGACTTCGCAGGGTCGATGTCGGCGTAGGCGAGCCTGATCTGACCGTTCTCGGAGAAGATGGCCTCGAAGGTGGCCCGGGTGTTGGTGTCACCGTAGATATGAACGTTGCGCCACTCCACGACCCATTGCCGGTTCGGGGCGGTGCCGCTGATTCTGGTCGCGATCCGGGCCTGGGAGTCGACCACCCAGTCGTCCCACAGCACATAGACCGCCGCGTTCGGTGAGCCCTCTGCCGCCGGTGACGGGATCGGGCCCGGCCAGGAGCCGATCCAGCCGATGTACGCTGGGTCCTTGAAGCTGATCAGGCCATTGGCGCTGATCCACGCCGACGTGTACGACTCGCCGTAAAGCTTGACCGGGAATGGCGGGTTCTTCTGCCATACCGTCTCGTCGCCCTGCCATCCCTCGACGACGTCACCGGGGATGAAGGTCTGTGCACCGGTGGTGCACTTATAGCCGAACTCATCGCCGTCCACCATCACCGACAGATCCACGTCGGAGGTGCCGCCTGGATGGTTGATCGTCTCGCGGGCGTACTGGCCGGCACACCGGTTGTCACCCGTGGACGCCGCGACCCGGTACTCGCCCACCGGGACCGCGGTGAACTGGTAGCTTCCGTCGGCGGTAGTGGTGGCGCTGCGGTTACCCGGGTTCAACGTCACCGTCGCGCCGGCTACCGGGTCACCGGTAACCGCCGTGGTCAACACGCCCTCGACCGTCCCATTGGGGGCCGGGGTGTAGGTGATCGAGCTGTTGGCAGTCAGCGCAGCCTCGTGGAAGGAGAACAGCGCCGCCACGGTGCCGGATGCGTTCTCCAGGCCGACGGTTGCACCCGCACCCTGCTGGACCGGGGTCGACATCGCTGCGTAGTGGAAAGCGATCCGACCATCCTCGTGGAAGATCACCTCGAACGTGACTCGCTGCGCGTTGGTTGGCCGGAACCCGACGTTGCGCCACTCGATGACGTACGACCGGTTCGGTGAGCTGCCCAGGGTCTGGGTGCGGATGCTGGCTGACGCATCGACCTCCAGGTCGTCCCAGAACGGCGCGACGACGGCATTCGGGGCGGCGGCGGTTGGCATCGTCGGGTTTACCCAGGTGTCCGGCTCACCGGACACGCTGCCGAAGCTCACCAGGCCATTCGTGTGCACCCGCCCACTAGTGTACGTCTCGCCGTGAAACCGTACCGGGAACGGCAGGGTGACCATGGTCGCCGCGTCGTCACCGGTCAACCCGAGCACCGTCGATGCGGCGACGAAACCGGAGCTCCCAGTGCTACACGCGTATCCCATCCCGCCGTAGTCCGGACCCAGCTGCAGATTACGGACCAGGTCGGCGAACAGCTCTACCTGCTGGCTGGCCACGGCACCGCACCGCCCCGGCATCCGCACCGCCACGGTGTAGCTGTCCGCTACGAGTCCGGTGAAGCTGTACGCGCCGCCGGTGCCGGTCGTCGTACTCAAACCGGTCGGATCCAGGGTCACCGTGGCACCGACCACCGGTGCGCCCGAGGCGTTGGTCAGTGTGCCAGTCAGGGTGTGCAGCTCCAGCTCGCCGACAGCGTCCGGCCGGGTGAACGTGATCGCCTTGGCACTCGCCAGCACCGGCTCGGCGGCTGAGTAGCGCAGCCGGTCCTGGCCGTCGGATGCCTCGATCCCGACGACCGCGTGCGCACCCCGCTCGGCGGCGTTGTCGAGCTGGTCGTAGTTGGTGGTGACGGTGCCATCGGGGGCGAGGAGCACCTCGAAGGACAGCCGCTGCGCGGTGTTGCCCTTACGGTGCACATTGCGCCATTCGACGATGAACCGCTGGCCCGTACCGCTGCCGGTGGTCGCGGTACGCACGCTCGCTGAGGCGTCGACGACCAAGTCGTCCCAGAATGGTGCCACCGCTGCGGCTGGTGTCGCCGGCGCCGGCTGCTGACCGGTGTACGGGTGGGAGCCGCCCGGGTCGGTGAAGGAGAGCAAGCCGTTCGTGTCCACCCATGCGCTTCGGTAGGCACCGCCGTAGAACGGGAACGCGAAGGGCAAGGGAACCGCAGCGACGGCGTCGTCACCGGTCAAGGCCATCGTGCTGGACGCCCCAGTGAACGCAGTGGCCTGTTCGGTGCAGGTGTGGCCCAGGTCGTCGCTGAACGTCCAGAGGAAGATGTCGAAGATCGTGCCTGGGCCGTTGATCTCCAGCGGCTCGCTGAATAGCTCACCGCACCGGCCGCCGAAGGTAGCGGTTACGGTGTACAGGCCAGGCGCGAACCCGGAGATCGTGTAGGTTCCATCCGCCCCCGAGGTAGCCTGGTGACCACCAGGTTGCAGCTCGATGACCACCCCGGCCTGCGGGAGGACGGACGCGTTCCGCACCGTGCCGGACAGACTCGCGGCGGACGCCACGATAAAGGTGTCCTGACTGGGGTTGCTAATCCGGTTGCCGTGGTCTAGCGCGACCGCGTAGATGACTCGCTCACCCATCTGGCTGCCAACGTTGACGGTCACGGTCGCAGTGCCGCCTGCGGTTGTCGCGTTCACGGTGCTGTCCAGCCCGTCGCCGTCGACGCTGTACCGGAACGCGGTGATATTCGCGTCCCCACCCGCATCGAACTGGACGGTGAGCTGGCCGCCAGCGCTGACCTCGTTGCCGTTGGGGAAGGTGACGACGGGCGGCAGCGGTACTGCGAGCTCCGCGAGGTTCGCCGGGGTCTCCATGAAGTTGTAGAAGCGCACGTTGTCGACGAGACCGGTGAAGAAGCTGTCGTCGCTGCCGTTCCACTTGCGTTTGCCAACGGCGACATCTGTCGTAGCGTTGAACCCCCCGACGAGGGTCGCAGTTGCCGTCTGGAGGACACCGTTGACGTAGAGCGTCATCTGTTTTGTCGAGACGTCGTACACCCCGGCAAGGTGGGTCCACCGGCCAGCGGTAGGTGCGGCGTTGGACAGCACGCTGTACAGCGCGGGGTTGTCGACATCGGCTCCGGCCATCGTAAATCGCCAGCGTTGGTTGCCCCCGGCGTAGCCGAGGTGATAGGCAGACACCCGGGAGCCGTTCGCGCTGACTACGGTCTGCAGGCCAGTTCCGGTGGTGGAGTCGATCCTGACCCAGGCGGCGATGGTGAAGCTCACGTCGGTGCGGACCTGTGTCGAGACACCGGTGTCGGGGTGCGGCGTGCTGAGCCCGCCAGCCCGGGTGGCCGCCGCGGTGCCCGGTAGCGACAGTGCCGTGCCTACGCCGGACCGGCCGGCGACCCGGGTCGCCGACGCGCCGATGGTCAGGTTGTTGCCGTGGCCGGAGACGTCAGTGGCGGTTGTCCCGGTTCCCTCGAACGTCCACTCGGCAGCCGGACCGGAGCCGGACCGGACGCTGAAGTCGTAGATGACCGGGGTAGAGAACCGACCAGCGTGGTCCTTCGACCACACGTATAGCAGGTTCACGCCGTCGCGCAACGGCGCCAGGGTGATCGACGCGCCGTAGTCCGTCGTCCGCGCCGGCACCGTCTTCGCGGCGGTCAGCACACCCGAGTCGAGGCTGTAGGCGTACTCCTTGACCTCGTAGGGCCGGACGGTCGGTGCGGCCACGGAGAACGTGCCGGGGAGACCGACTCCGCCGCGTGGCACTCCGTCGTCGGGGTAGTTCGTGGAGCCGACGTTCGCCGGTGGCGGTGGCGGTGTCGCGTCGACAGTGAACTCGCAGGTGCCGGACCAAGCGCCGTGCCGTGATCCGTCCCAGGTCCTGGCCTGCCAGACATAGCTGACACCGTCGGTCAACCTGCCCGACGGGACCGCCCGAGAGACCGTCGATGGGTTCCCCGCCGATTGGGAGACCTTGTTCGTCTCGCTACGGGCGCCGCCGACGGGCCACCAGTAGAAGTCGGTCGTCAGCGACTGCTGGTCGCTGTCCGGGTCGGAGTGCCTGGCGGCAAGGATCGGCGTGGTCGTCAGCACGTACGGTCGCGCCGTCCCAGTGGCGCAGGCCTTGCCGTCAGACTTGCGGTCCGTCAGCGCGTTCGGACTGGTGTTGTAGGTGATGGCCAGCTTCGGCGACGAGTGGTTGAAGCGCTTCCACTGGTTCTTGGTGCCCTCGTCGACGGCCCGCAGACCGACGGTCAGGTTCGACCATTTGCTGGACGCGGCCTTCGCCACCATCGACGTCACGTTGAACTCGATGGTGCCGGTGCCCAGGCAGCCGTGCGCCGCCCCGTACTTGCGGTTTCCCGATGTCTGTGCCGTGTAGCTGCTGTTCCAGGTGGGCTGGTTGTTCCACGTCGTGCTCGAGGAGATCGCCCCGGTCAGCCACAGTTTCGCGTTGCTCTTCGGACTACACGTCCACGCGTGCCGCTGCTCGATCCGGAACTCGGCCTTGACGATGTGCTTCCCGGACACCTTGGAGGTGTTCATCCGGAAGAACGACCGGATGATGTAGTCGCTGCAGCCGGAGCAGTCCTGGGTACGGCCCGCACCGGCCGACCCGTACGTCGATCCGTTGTACAACGCCGACGAGTTCTGCCAGAACGAGCTCGCCTTGTACTTGCTCCACACCGTCGTCCACGCGTTGCTGACGATCCCGCCGGTCCAGGACGGGTCGATGTAGATCGGCAGCTTCGTCCGTGGATCAGCCAGCATCGCCTTGTCCGGAAGGATGGTCATCGAGTCCTCGTCGACGCGGACCGGCATCACCGCCCGATGGGCCGCCTCGGAGATGGCGGGCTGGTCGGGCGCGACCTCGGCGGTCGACGACTCATCCAGCTGCCGCTGCTGCTCTGCCAAGTCCGGTTTGCGCTGCGGTGCGGACTCGCGCGTGTCCTTCTCCCGGGTGGCCCTCTCCGGTGCCGTGTCGGTTGCGGCCGCCGCGGACTCAGTGGAGTCCCACATCAGAGGTGCAGGCGCGGCGAACACGACGGTGCCTTTGTCGTCACGGGCGGCCAGCCCACCCGAGGCGGTCGCGCCCACCGTGACACCCTTGGTCTCCAATCCGAACCGCAGCGACGCCAGGTCCGGGTTCGCCGCCGCTTCGCGGGAATGCACGACCAGCACCTCGGAGAAGCCCAAGGGCTGCGCAGTCACCTGTAGATCGACGTCAGGTAGTACGTCTCGGTAGATTGCGGTCGCGCCCTCCAGCTCGGGTTTCGGCAGCCGGAATGGCCAGGTCATCGCCAGCTCTCGCTCGCCGTCCCGGAGCCGGGCAAGGGGGGCATCGCCGCCTCCGGAGAAGACCATCGGCAGCACCGTTGCCCGTGGCGCCACGCCGTTGGCCGTCATCTTGAGGGTGGTGTCGACCGGCACCCACGCGTTTCCCTTACGGACCCGGGCCGGCTCGATGGTCTGCTCCAAGGTCCGCGAACCGTCGACGTTGACGAAGGTCTGTGTCCACTCCGTACGCTCGGAGAGAAGCTCGACGCGTCGGCCACAGATCTCGACCATTCGCGTCGCCGAGGCGGCGTCTGCCTGCTCATCCACACAGGCCTGTGGCGGAGAGCTGGTGGGAGCAGCGGCCGCGCGTGCCGGCACCGCCAGCCCGGTCAGGGCTACCGATGCGGCCACTGTCGCGGCCCAGTATCGCCGCGATCCGCCGATGCGCACGCCTGCCATCCGGCACCCCCGTGATCGACGCCAGTCAGTGTCCGAACTGTAGGCGATCCGAACGATCGGTGTAAATGGCAGTCACAAGCTGTGACCACAAAGCGGACACGACACACCCTTCCGACACTCGCCGCCATACGAACCGTAAGCACGGAGACGGCCACCCTCCGCAGCACCACTGCGTCACGCCGCGAGCAGGTGGTCGGGGTTCCGGTCGGGGCGGCTAGTTCGATACCATCGAACAAGAATCGGCGCGGCCCGGCGGGCGGTCCGCGCGGGGGTCACGGGAGGTCCGGTGCGCAGGTCTGATCGCGTCGTCGCCGACGGCGACGCACGCCAGGATCTGGTCGGCGCCCGGATGCGCCAGTTCCGCAAGGAGCAGGGGCTAACCCTGCGCGGTCTGGCCAGCCGCGCCAACCTGTCGATCGGGTTCCTGTCCCAGGTCGAGCGGGGTGTCTCGTCGATCGGGCTGACCGCGCTCAACAGCGTCGCCGCCGCGCTGGACCGGCCGGTCGCCGAGTTCTTCAGCGCGGAGCCGACCGAAACCGCCGAGGACCCGCAGGGCAGCCTGCCGGTGCACTTCACCCTCACCCGGGCCGACAACGGTGCCACCGAGTACGTCTCCGGTCAGCAGACCTACCGGATGCTCTCCGACCGTGGCCCCAACCTGGTGCTGGAGCCGATGCTGGTGCACATCGCGCCGGGCGGGCGCCGCGAGGAGGCGTACGGGCACTTCGGCGAGGAGTTCGCCTACGTGGTCAGCGGCGAGCTGCTGTACGAGGTCGACGGGGTGGAGCACCGGCTCTACCCGGGCGACAGCCTGCATCTGCGGTCCAGCACCCCGCACCGGCTGTACAACGACACCGACCAGGTGACCACCGTGGTGTCGGTGGTCACCCCGCGGCTGTTCTGACCGCCGCACTGCCCACTAGTGGGCAACATGTTCACTGACACGTAATAATTTCGGGACGGCTGACCGGATCCGGCCCGTCACCGGCCCAGGACCCGTTCCACCTGCGTCATCGTCGCCTGCCAGATCGGGGCGGCCGGGTCGATCACCGAGAAGTGGTCACCTGGCTGCTCCAGCCAGCCCGGGTCCTCCCCGGCGGCCCGCGCCGCCGCCACGTACCGGCGGTTGAAGTCGATCAGGTCGAGGTCGTCGCCGGCACCCTGGACGATCAGCTGCGGCACCCCGATCGGCAGCCGGGCCATCGGATCCGAGGCGGCGTACACCTGCGGCACGGTGTCGCGGTCACCGCCGAGCGCGGCGGCGACCGCGCCGGTGCCGACCTGCCGCCGGTCCCCTTCGGCCAGGTCCAGCACCCCGGCCAGGGAGACCGCCAACGCCACCGGCACCGGGCCGCCGTCGGCGGCCAGCCGCACCGCCAACTGCCCGCCGGCCGAGTGGCCGAACACCGCGACCCGGTCCAGGTCCAGCAGACCGTCCGGCACCGCGCCACCGGTCAGCTCCGGCAGGTTGGCCAGCACCGCCAGCCCGGTCGCCACGTCGGCGGTGGTCGCCGGCCAGCCGTGCCGGTCCGGCCGGCGGTACTCCAGGTTCCACGCCGCGTAACCCCGGTCGGCCAGGTCGACGGCGAGCGCGTCCATCAGGTCCGCCGCCCAGATCGACCGCCAGAAGCCGCCGTGCAGCAGCACCGCCACCGGCAACGGCCCGGCGGACAGATCAGACGGATCGGCCGGTAGCCGCAGCTCGCCCCACTGCTCCGGGTCCTGCCCGTACGCGACCCGCCGCGCCGGGCGGCGCAGCCGGTGCACGGCGTGCCGGATCGCCCAGGCCAGCCCCCACACGCCCCGGCCGGACAGGTGGACCGAGCCAGGACCGGTCGGCTGCGGGTCGGTCACCTGCGGGTCGTAGTGGACGGTGCGTCCCGCCCAGCGGCCGTCGGCGGTCAGCAGCGCCCGTACCGCCGGATCCGGGCCGGGCAGCAGCACCACCGCGCGCCCGCCGACGCTGCCGACCCCGTCGAGCAGGCCGCGGACCTCGTCGGCGTCGGCGGCGACCACGAAGTCACCGACCACGCCGAGGCCGGCCGCCTCGGCGACGACCAGGCCCCGCAGCAGTTCCGGGTCGACGGTCAGCACTGGGCCGGCGACGACGAGTACACCGTCGACTGTCATCGGGAAGCCTCCCTACGTAGCAGCGGCAGCACCGCGTTGCCGAGCAGCTCGACGCCACGGTCGTCGGTGAGCCCGTGCGGGGTGCCGAACTCGACCCGACGCACCCCGGCGTCGATCAGCGCCTGCGCCTGGGCGGCGACCTGCCCGGGGGTGCCGGAGAAGGCGAACCGGTCCAGCAGGTCGTCGGGCACCAGCCGGCCGGCGTCGACGTCGCGGCCGGCTGCCACCAGCGACTTGACCTGCGCCAGCAGGTCGTCCGGCACGGTGACGGTCGGGTCCAGGTCGGCGACCACCGCCAGGTACATCGCCACCTCGGTGCGGGCCTTCGCCCGCGCCGCCGCGCCGTCGGTGTCCACCACGGTCACCGCGCCGAACACGATGCCGACGTCGTCGACGGACCGGCCGGCGGCGTCGGCGCCGGGACGCAGCCGGTCGCGGATCACCGGGACCATGTCCGGGTTGGCGCTGCCGCCGACTTTGATCTCGTCGGCGATCCGGCCGGCGAGCGCGGCACCGCGTGGCCCCCAGGCGCCGAGCAGCAGCGGCGGGTCCGGACGCTGTACGGCGTACCGCAGGGCGGTCTCCGGGGCCAGCCGGAACACCCTGCCGTCGAAACCGGCGGTGTCGCCGCGCAGCAACCGACGGATCACCTCGGCGGCCTCGGCGAGCACGGTCAACGGACGCGGCTGCTCGATGCCGACCGCGCCCAGCCAGGTGCCGCGGGCCAGCCCCAGGTAGGCCCGCCCGTGCGAGGCCAGGTCGAGGGCGGCGAGCTGGCCGGCGATCTCGTACGGCGCCATCGAGTACGGGTTGAGGCAGGCGGTGCCGAGCCGGACCCGTCCGGTGGCGGCGGCCATCTCCAGCAGCGGGAAGATCGGCGGCTGGTACATCAGGTCACCGAAGACGCTCAGCACGTCGAAGCCGTACGCCTCGGCGGCGCGGGCCAGCCGGGCGTAGTCGCCGGCGCGTTTGTCGCTCTGCAGGCCGAGTCCGATTTCCACAGCCACGCGAACCTCCGATGATTCAGGTCAGGTCGGCCGAGTTCATTCGCCGCTTGCAGGTCCGTTCGACCCGCATGACCAGGCCCTCCTCCGGGTCCGGGCAGGCGAACAGGGTGTCGCGTTCCAGCCAGTCCCCCGGCGGCATGTCGCGCTGCTTGGCGGCCAGGAACGGCAGCACCGACGCGAGCGCGTACACGCAGAAGTGTTTCCCTTCCGGGATCTTCAGGTGGGCGCTGTCGGTCAGGTCGAAGTGGTCGCCGACGGCCATCCCGCAGACCGACCGGCCGGTGATCCGGTCCACGCTGACCCGCAGGTCGTAGACCTCCATGTCACCGCCGGCGGTGATGTCGCCGCCGTCGGTGCCGGCAGTCTGATCACTCATGGTTGCTCCCTCGGGTCGATCCGGACGATGATCTTTCCGGTGGTGCGCCGGTCGGCCAGGTCGGCGAGCGCGGCCGGGGTGCCGGCCAGGTCGACGACCCGGTTCACCGGGGGCCGGACCGTGCCGGCCGCGATCAGTTCGAAGATCCGCTGGTACGCCTGGGCGACCGCGTCCGGCCGGGTCCACGGGTACGTCGAGCCCCAGGAGAGCCCGACCAGGGTGTGGTTGCCGGCGATCAGCCGCATCGGGTCCACCGGTGGCGGGTTGCCGCCGGCCGCGCCGACCGCGACGAGCCGGCCCTCGAACGCCAGGCAGTCCAGTGACCGGGTGAACACGTCCCCGCCGACCGGGTCGACGATCACGTCCGCGCCGGCGCCGCCGGTGGCGTCGCGGACCGCCTCGACGAAGTCGCCGGCCAGGTAGTCGACGGCGACGTCGGCGCCGTTGTCGCGGCACAGCGCGGTCTTCGCCGGCCCGCCGGCGGTGCAGATCACCCGGGCACCCCGGGCGGCGGCCAGCTGCGTGGCGGCGATGCCGACGCCGCCGGCCCCAGCGTGCACCAGCACCGTCTCACCGGGCCGGACCGCGGCGCGGTCCAGCGCGAACCAGGCGGTCTGGTAGGTGACCGGGACGGCGGCGGCGACGACCGGGTCGATGCCCGCCGGACGCGGTACGGCGAGCGCCGCGTCGATGGTGACGGTCTCGCCGAGCGCGCCGTGCGGCAGCGCCGGGCAGGCCACCACGTCGGTGTCGGCGAGCGCTTCGACGCCGGCGCCGGTGGCCACGACCCGGCCGGCCAGTTCCACGCCGGGGGTGAACGGCGGCGCCGGGCGGACCGGGTACTCGCCCCGGCAGAGCATCACGTCGAGGAAGTTCAGCCCGACCATGGCGACGGCGATCCGGACCTGGCCGGGGCCGGGTGGTGGGTCGTCGGGCAGGTCGGCGACGGTGAGCACCTGGTCGGGTTCGCCGTACCCGGTGGCGATCAGCCGTCTCATGCCGGGCCGCCGGCCGGTTCGAGGGCGGGTTCGCGGGCCGGTCCCGCCGGGTGGCGGACCAGTTCGGAGTGGTGGTGCACGATCCGCCAGCCGTCGCCGGTGCGGCGCAGGACGTCGGTGACCCGGCTGTGTTCGGCCGGCCCGCCGCCGGCCGGCACCGCGACCAGCACGTAGCGGGCCACCGCGGCGTCGCCCCACACGTCGATCCGCAGGTCCTCGGGGGCCAGCCGGTCCAGCACCGGCCGGGCCCCGGCTGCGTCGCGTCGCTCCCGGTAGGCGTCCAGCTGGTCGCGGGTGCGCAGCGGGCCGGGCAGGTGGGTCTCCCAGGTGGTCACGTCGGCGTGCAGGTGCCGGTCGAAGCGGACCCGGTCGCCGGCGAGGAACGCGTCGTACATGTCGCCGATCGCCGCCGCGATCTCGGCGGTCTCCTGCTCGGACATTCTGCTCCTCACGTCGTTCACCAGGCGGTCCAGCCGGCGCGGTCGTCGCGGACCACCCGGCCGCCGGACATCACCCAGCGCACCCCCCGGAACGCCGACGTGTCGGCGGTCGGGTCGGCGTCCAGCGCCACCAGGTCGGCGTACTTGCCGGTCTCGACGGTGCCGAGGTCGGCCTCGGCGCCGAGCCAGCGGACCGGGCCGAGGGTGCCCGCGTACAGGGCGCGAGCCGGGCCGATGCCGCTCTCCGACAGGTACTCCAGCTCCCGCACCGAGGCGTTGGTGCCCTCGAATTGCCAGAACGGCGGCATGTCGCTGCCGAGCAGCACCTCCACCCCGGCGGCCAGGGCCATCGCGTAGCTCTCCAAGTGCCGGGGTCCGGCACCGAGCGAACGGCACTGCATCCACTGCGGTACGCCGAGTTCGTCGAAGAACTCCTTGCACCGGGTGACCAGCAGGGTCGGCACCAGCGCGGTTCCCCGCTGCGCCATCCGCGCCGCCACCTCCTCGGTGAGCTGGTAGCCGTGTTCGACGCAGTCCAGCCCCAGCTCGACGGCCTCGCCGATGACCGGTGCCGGGCCGGCGTGCGCGGTGACCTTGCGCCCCCAGGCGTGCGCGGTGTCGATGACGGCGGCCATCTCGTCGGGGAACAGCTGCCGGGTGTGGATCGACTCGTGTTCGCCGGCGATCCCGCCGGAGATCATCACCTTGATCAGGTCGGCACCGGCCCTGATCTGGCTGCGTACGCCGCGCCGGAACCCGTCGGCCCCGTCGCATTCCAGGGTGTCGGTGCTCTCGTGGCCGTGTCCGCCGGTGCAGACCAGCGCCCGGCCGGCGGTGAAGATCCGTGGCCCGGTGACCCGGCCGGAGGTGATCGCCCGGCGCAGCGCGAAGTCGGCGTGGTCCTTTTCTGCCACGCAGCGCACCGTGGTCACCCCGCAGAGCAGGGTGCGCCGGGCCCCGTCGGCCATGTAGAGGGCCAGTTCGTGCGGGGTCAGGTCCTTGACGCTCTGCCCGCCGGCACCGGGCAGGGACAGCGACAGGTGGGTGTGCATGTTGGTCAGCCCGGGTGTCAGATACGCGCCGCCGAGGTCGATCTCGGTGACGTCGGCCTCGGCGCGGGCGGTGGCGGTCACCTCGGCGGCCCGTCCGACGGCGGCGATCCGGTCGCCGCGCACCCAGACGGCGGCGTCGGTGACCGGACCGACGCCGTCGAGGACGCGGGCGTCCACGACGGTGCAGTTGGTCAGGACGGTGTCGACCGGTCCGGGGTGGGTGGCGGCGCTCATGTCGGCGTCCGGTCAGCGGGGTTGGTCATCGCGGGCCTTTCTGCGGGGTGCGGGTGCGGGGACGCCGTAGACGTCGCGGGCGGCCGCCGGTGACACGTAGCCTTCGGCGACGTCGGCGCGAACCGCCTCGGGGTCGCGGTCGCGCGGGTCGCCGTGCCCGCCGCCACCGGCGGTGAGCAGGGTGACCCGGTCACCGGGGGCGACCGGCGTGCGTTTCGTGCTGACCCGTCGTTCCCGGTCGCTGCCGGGGTGGACGACCACCTGGATCGGGTCCGGCTGCCCACCACCGTCCAGCGCCCACGGCGCCGACCTGGTCTTCTTCACCACGGACAGGAACTCGCCGGCGGTGGTGAACCGGATGTCGCGGCGCAGCCCGGGTCCGCCCCGGTGCCGGCCGGCGCCGCCGGAGTCGGTGCGGATCTCCAGCCGTTCGAAGAACATCCCGGTCCGGGCTTCGAGCACCTCGACCGGGGTGTTGCGGGCCTGGGTCTGGCACAGGTGGTTGGCCGGGCCGATGCCGTCGTGGTCGGGCGAGGCACCCCAGCCGACCGGGTCGTTGTTGCTGACCGCGTACAGCTGCCCGGTGTCCGGGTGGGTGCCGACCATCATGAACCCGGGCACGTCGCCACCGGACGACGCGGCCAGCCGGTCCGGCATGCCCTGGGCCAGCGCCCGGTAGATCAGCTCCATCGCCACCGTGCCGGTCCACTGGGTGAACGTGGCGGCCGGGTAGACGGCGTGGAACAGGCTGCCCGGTTCGGCGACCACCCGCAGCGCGGTGAAGTGCCCGGCGTTGGTCTGCTCGGTCGGTGTGGTGAGCGCCTTGAACGCGACCCGGGCGGTGGCGATGGTCGACCCGTACGGCAGGTTCACCGGTCCGGCGACGGCCGGTGACGACCCGGTGAAATCGACGGTGCAGGTGCCGTCGGCGATGGTGACGGTGACCTGCATCTTGATCGGCTCGTCGGTGATGCCGTCGTCGTCGAGCCAGTCCACGGCGGTCCAGGAACCCTGCGGCAACGCGGCGAGCGCGTCGGCGGTGGACGCTTCGGCGGCGGCGATCGCGGTGTCGACGACCGTGGTGACGGTGGCCGGGCCGAACCGTTCGACCAGCTCGATCAGCCGGCGCTCACCGGTGCGCAGCGCCGCGACCTGGGCGTGCAGGTCGCCGATGACCAGTTCGGGCATCCGCGAGTTGAAGCGGATCAGCTCGATGATCTCGGGCACCGGCTCGCCCCGGCGGAACACCTTGGTGCCGGGGAAGATGACGCCTTCCTGATGCATGTCGGTGGAGTCGAGCACGTAGCCCGGGTCCTTGGCACCGAGGTCCATCCAGTGCGCCCGCACGCACAGGAACCCGATCAGCGGGCCGTCCCCGGCCGGCCCGCCACCGCCGGCACCGGCCGGCTCCGGCAGGAAGACCGGGGCGAACAGGGTGGCGTCGTAGGCGTGCGCCGCGTTCCAGTACGGGTAGTTGAGCAGCACGACGTCGCCGGGGTGCAGGTTCTCCCGGCCGACGTACTCGACGCCCTTGCGGATCGAGTAGTCGTTGGCGCCGAGGAACCGACTCAGCCCGGTCGACTCGGCGACCAGCCGCAGCCCGGCGTCGTAGATGGAGATGCCGAAGTCGTACACCTCGTAGATGACCGGGTTGAACGCGGTGCGTACCAGCGCGGAGCGCATCTCCTCGGCGGCGGCCACCAGGTAGCTCCGCACCACCTCGGTCGCCGCACCGTCCACCCTGGAAGTATCAGTCATCGACCTCGACCCCGTACACCTCGCGGGCGGCGGCCGGCGACACGTAGCCTTCGGCGACGTCTTCGCGGACCGCGTCCGGGTCACGGTCGCGCGGGTCGCCGTGCCCGCCGCCACCGGCGGTGAGCAGGGTGACCCGGTCACCGGGCACCACCGGTGTCCGTTTCGTGCTGACCCGCCGTTCCCGGTCGGTGCCCGGGTGCACGATCACCTGGTTCGGGTCGGGCCGCGCGCCACCGTCGAGCGCCCACGGCGCCGACTTCGTCTTCTTGATCACCGACAGGAACTCACCCGGGGTGACGAACCGGATGTCGCGCCGCAGCCCCACGCCGCCCCGGTGCCGGCCGGCGCCGCCGGAGTCGGTGCGCATCTCGAACCGTTCGAAGAACATCCCGGTCCGGGCCTCGAGGACCTCGATCGGGGTCATCCGCCCGGTGCTGCCGGAGACGTGGGTGGCGGCGTTCATCCCGTCGTGCTCCCGGGTGCCGCCCCAGCCGACCGGGTCGTTGTTGCTGACCGCGAAGAGCTGGCCGGTGTCCGGGTGGATACCGACCATCATGAACCCGGGCACGTCCCCGCCGGACGAGGCCGGCAACCGGTCCGGCATGCCCTGGGCGAGTGCCTTGAGGATCAGCTCGACGGCGACGATGCCGGTCCACAGGGTGAACGTCGGCTGCGGGTAGACGGCGTGGAACAGGCTGCCCGGCTCGGCCCTGACCCGCAGCGGCGCGATGGTGCCGGCGTTCGACGGCTGGTCCGGTGAGGTCAACGACTTCAGGATGACCTTGCAGATCGCCTCGGTGGCCCCGTACGGCATGTTGATCGGGCCGGGCACCGCCGGTGACGAGCCGGCGAAGTCGACGGTGAAGGTGCCGTCGGCGATGGTGACGGTGACCTGCATCTTCACCGGTTCCTCGGTGATGCCGTCGTCGTCGACCCAGTCGGTGGCGGTCCACGAGCCCTGCGGCAGGGCGGCCAGGGCGGCCCGGCTGCGGGCCTCGCCGTCGGCGATGATCGCATCGACGGCGGCGGCCACCGTGGGCCGGCCGAACTTCGCCAGGATCTCCAGCAACCGCCGCTCGCCGGTGCGCAGCGCGGCGATCTGCGCGTGCAGGTCGCCGAGCACCTCGGCCGGCATCCGCGAGTTGAAGCGGATCAGCTCGTGGATCTCGTGCACCGGCTCGCCCCGGGACACCACCTTCGTGCCGGGGAAGATCAGCCCTTCCTGGTGTATGTCGGTGGAGTCGAGCACATAACCCGGGTCCTTGGCACCCAGGTCCATCCAGTGCGCCCGCACGCACAGGAACCCGACCAGGTCGCCGTCGGCGTCCGGATCGGCGTCGGCCGGGTCCGGCATGAACACCGGGGCGAACAGGGTGGCGTCCGAGGCATGCGCCGCGTTCCAGTACGGGTAGTTCAGCAGCACGATGTCGCCACGGTGCAGGTTCTCCCGGCCGACGTACTCGACCCCCTTGGCGAGGGAGAAGTCGTTGGCGCCGAGGAAAAACGTCAACCCGGTCGCCTCGGCGATCAGCCGCAGGTCGCCGTCGTACATCGACATGCCGAAGTCGTGCACCTCGTAGATCACCGGGTTGAACGAGGTGCGGATCAACGTGGCCCGCATCTCCTCGGCGGCGGAGATCAGGTAGCTGCGCACCACCTCGGCGGTGGCTCCGTCCAGCGTGCTCACTTCGCCTCCTCCAGGGTCACCAGCAGGTAGCCGTGCGGGTCGACCTCGACGCGCTGCCCGCTGGGCACCACCGTGGTGGAGGTGCCCTCGTCGACCAGGGCCGGCCCGGCGAACCGGTCCCCCGGCGCCAGCTTCGCCCGGTCGTAGACGGCGAACGACGCCACCTCGCGGGTGCCGAAGTCGAAGGCGTCGCGGCGGCCGAGCAGCGCCCGCGTCGGGTCGCCGTCGCCGGCCGGCGGGCGGACCAGCTCCGGGCGGGTGGTCCGGCCGATACCGCGCACCCGCAGGTTGAGGATCTGCAGCCGGTTGCTCATCGCGTGGCCGTACCGGGTGCGATGCAGCTGCTCGAACGCATCCCGGATCGCGTCGCGGTCCAGCTCGGCGCCGACGGTGACGATCAGGGTGTGTTCCTGACCGAGGTAGCGCAGCTCCAACTGGCGTTCCAGCACCGCCGAGCCGGCGTCGACGCCCTGCTCCACCAGGGAGCCGACCGCCTCGGCCTCGACCTCGACGAACATCGCCTCCAGCGCGGCCAGGTCGACGCTGCCCTCCGGCGCGTCGGCGTCCAGGGTGGCCAGCACCGTCCGGGAGAAGTCGTCGACGATGTCGGCCGACAGCATCCCCCAGGCGGAGAAGCCGGACGGGGCGAACGGCACCACCACCTCCCGGATGCCCATCTCGCGGGCCAGCAGCGGGGCCAGCAACGGGCCGGCACCGCCGAAGGCGAGCAGCGAGAAGACCCGGGGGTCGTGGCCGCGTTCCACGGTGATCTGCCGGACCGCGCCGACGGTGCGGGCCAGCAGCACGTCGTAGACGCCGGCCGCAGCGGCGGTCGGGCTCAGCCCCAGCGGGGTGGCGATCTGCTCGTCGAGCGCCGCCTGCGCCGCCTTGGCCTGCAACCCCATCGTGCCGGCCAGGAACCGGTCCGGGTCGACGTAGCCGAGCACCACCGAGGCGTCGGTGACGGTCGGCCGCTGCCCGCCCCGGCCGTAGCAGACCGGCCCCGGGTCGGCACCGGCACTCTGCGGGCCCACCTTCAGCAGGCCCCGGTCCAGCCAGGCGATGGAGCCACCGCCGGCACCGATGGTGCGGATGTCGTACGTCGGGATCAGCAGCGGGAAGTGCTCCAGCTGCGCCTCGTACGCGGCGACCGGGCTGCCCGCCTCGATCACGCAGGCGTCCAGCGACGTCCCGCCGATGTCGAAGGTGAGCAGGTTGTCCCGGCCCAGCGCCCCGGCCAGGTAGGCGGCGCCGACGATGCCGCCGGCCGGGCCGGACAGCACGGTGTGCGTCGGCGACGTCTTGGCCGTCGTCGAGGTCATCGACCCGCCGCCGGACCGCATGATCAGGAACCGGCCGGCGAAGCCCCGGGCGGCCAGCCCGGACTCCAGCTCGTCGACGTAGCGTTCGAAGATCGGCCGGATGTACGCCTCCAGCACGGTGGTGCTGGTCCGCTCGTACTCGCGGTGCTCGCGCACGATGTCCGTCGACACCGAGACGCTGACCTGCGGGTACGCCTCGCGGATGAGTGCGGCGGCGGCGCGTTCGTGGCTCGGGTCGACAAACGAGTGCAGGAAGCAGACCGCGATCGACCCGACGCCGTGCTCCTCGACCAGGGTGCGGGCGGCGGCCCGGACACTGTCCGGGTCGAGTTCGGTCACCACCCGACCCCGGTAGTCGAGCCGGCCGGTCACCCCGGCGGTGTACCGCCGTTTGACCAGGCTCTCCGGCCGTTCGTACTGGAAGTCGTACATGTGGTCGGCGGGCACGTTGCCCCGGCCGAGCAGGAAGACGTCCCGGAAGCCCTCGTTGGTGATGATGCCGGTGGCCCCGCCCCGGCGCTCCAGCACCGCGTTGAGCCCGAGCGTGGTGCCGTGGATGAACAGCTCCACCTCGGACAGGTCGGTGCCGAGCGCGGTCACCGCGTCCAGCACCCCTTCCCAGGGGCGGGCCGGCGTGGTCGACGCCTTGCGGAACCGGACCTGGTTGGTGCGGGTGTCCAGCTCCATCGCGTCGACGAAGGTGCCGCCGATGTCGACGGCGAGCCGGATGTGCGGTGCGGGCATCGTCTCAGGTCACCTTTCGGATTCGGTCAGCAGGTCGGGGATCTCCGGGGCCCGCCAGCAGGCTGCCCGGCTGCGCCCGTACGGCTGCAGTTGCTGTTCCTCGGTACGGCACCGGCCGGTGACGAACGGGCAGCGGGCGGCGAGCGGGCAGCCGGCGGCGGCGTCGGTCTCGTCGAGGTCCTTGAGCAGGTCGACGCGGCCGCCGCCGAACCCGGCGCCGAGGCTCGGCGCGCTGGACAGCAACGCCCGGGTGTACGGGTGCGCCGGGCTGGTGAAGACCTCGTCGACCGGCCCCTCCTCGACGATCCGGCCCAGGTAGAGCACGATCACCCGGTCGGCGAAGCCGCGTACCGTGGCCAGGTCGTGGGAGATGAACACGCTGCCCCGGTCCCGGTCGGCGGCGACGTCGCGGATCACTTCGAGGATCTGCGCCTGCACGGTGACGTCCAGCGCCGACGTCGGCTCGTCGAAGACGATCAGGTCGGGGTCGCCGACCAGGGCGCGGGCGATGCCGACCCGCTGTGCCTGCCCGCCGGAGAGTTCATGCGGGCGGCGGGCGAGGATCGACCGGTCCAGCTCCATCCGGTCCAGTGCGGCACCGACCCGTTCGGCCCGCTGCGGCGCCGGTACGCCGAGGGCGCGCAGCGGTTCGGCGATGGCGTCCGCGACGGTGCGGCGTGGGCTGAGCGCGCCGAACGGATCCTGGAACACCATCTGGGCGCGGGTCCGCAGGGTGCGCAGCGCCCGGCCGCGCAGCTCGGCCATCCGGGCGCCGCCGATCTCGACGGTGCCGGTTGCCGGCTCGACCAGCCCGAGGATCAGCTTGGCCAGGGTCGATTTACCGCAGCCGCTCTCTCCGACGACGCCGAGGGTTTCGCCGGCGGCCACGGTCAGGTCGACGCCGCGCAGCGCGTGGTGCCCGCCGCGGCCGAACCGGCTGCGGTAGACCACGTGCGCGTCGTCGATACGCAGCACGGTCCGCTCGGCTGCGCCGGCCCGCTCGGCGTCGACCCGCGGTGCGGTGCCAGGCGACGCGGTGCCCACCGACGTGTCGACGACGGCCGGGTCGGTGACCAACGGCCCGGTCTGCGGGTGGAAGCAAGCCAGCGTCCAGCCGGCCGTCCCGCCGGCAGCGCGGTCCGACGCGGCCGTGACCGACGTGGCGGCCGGCACGGCGCCGGTCGGCGGACGCTGCGCGGCGCAGCGGTCAGTGGCGTGCGCGCACCGGGAGACGAACGGGCAGTCGTCGGGCGGGGCGGTCAGCAGCGGCATCCCGCCGGCGGTGGCCCGCACCGGGCGGCCGTCCACGTCGGGCACCGAGGCGAGCAACGCCCGGGTGTACGGGTGGGCCGGGGCCCGCAGCACCTGCGCCGCCGGCCCGCTCTCCACGACGGTGCCGGCGTAGAGCACCACCACCCGGTCGCAGACCTCGGCGATCGAGGCCAGGTCGTGCGAGATGAGCAGCACCCCACGCCGGTCGGCGTCGGCGGCCTGGCGGAACTGGCGGAGGATCTCCCGGGCCAGGGTGACGTCCAGGCCGGTGGTGGGTTCGTCGGCGATCAGCAGGCCGGGCGCGCAGCCGGTGGCCAGCGAGATCATCACCCGCTGCGCCATCCCGCCGGACAGTTCGTGCGGGTACGCGTCGAGCCGCCGCTGCGGGCTGCGGATACCGACCGCCGCGAACAGTTCCCTGGCCACCTGACGGGCCTGCTGCCCGGTCATCCCCTGATGGGTGGTGAGCCGGTCGGTCAACTGCCGACCGACGGTACGGGTGGGGCTGAGCGCGCCGCGCGGGTTCTGGAAGCAGATCGCCGCGCCGTGGCCACGGTGGCGGCGCAGCTGCTCCGGGTCGAGCCGCAGTACGTCGACCGGTCCGCCGGTGTTGCCGGCACCGTCACTCGGCCCGCCAGCGGGGTCACCGGTGGCGTCACCGGTGGCGTCACTGGTGAGGTCACTGGTGAGGTCGCCGGTGACGTCGCCGCCGTGGAAGCGGACCCGGCCGGTGGCCTGCGCGCCGCCGGGCAGCAGGCCGACGATCGAGCGGGCCACCATGGACTTGCCGCCGCCGCTCTCGCCGACCAGGCCGACCACCTCACCCCGGTCGACGTGCAGGCTGACCCCGCTGAGCGCGGCGACCTGCCGACCGGGCCGGCGGATCAGCACCGACAGGTTCTCGATGGCGAGCAGGTCGCGGGTGATCGTCGTCGTCGGGTCCATCGCGGTCACCGCCGTTTCGCTTCCGCGCGTTCCTGCAGCCCTTCGCCGAGCAGACTGAAGCCGAACACGCTGATCAGCAGGAACAGGCCGGGCGGCACCGAGGTCCACCAGCGGCCGGCGACCACGTCCGGCGAACCGAGACTGATCATCGACCCCCATTCGGCGGTCGGCACCGAGATGCCCAGCCCGAGGAAGGACAGCCCGGCCAGGGTGAGCATCGCCCAGCCGCAGCCGAGCGGGGCGATCACCCGCACCGGGGTGAGACTGTTCGGCAGCACGTGCCGCCACAGCACCCCGAGGTGCGACGCCCCGGAGGTGACCGCGGCGTCGATGAACGGCAGCTCCCGTACCGAGCGGACTTCGGCCCGCACCAGCCGGGCGTAACCGGGCGCGTTGACCAGGGCGATGGTCAGGATCAGGTTGACCGTGCCGCCGCCGAGCAGGGCGGCCACCGCGAGGGCCAGGATGAAGGTGGGGAACGCCTGGAAGATGTCGAGCAGTCGCATCAGCACGTCGTCGATCCAGCCGCCGAAGTAGCCGGCGACCAGGCCGAGGGTGGTGCCGGCGAGCACGGCGAGGGCGACCGCGGCGACCGCGATGCCCAGGTCGAGCCGGCCGGCGTGCAGCAGCCGGCTCCACACGTCCATTCCGTTGATGTCGGTGCCGAGCGGGTGGCTGCCGCCGGGCGGCAGCAGGGTGCCGGCCGGGTCGATCTCCTGCGGGCCCCAGGACGACAGCAGCGGCGCGGCGATCGCGGCCAGCGCCACCACCGCGAGGATCGTCGCGCCGACGGAGATCAGTACGGTGGCGAACCGGCCGCCCCGGGCGGTGCCGGCAGCCACCACCGGGGTGGCGTCGTCGGCGCTGTCCGCCGGTCCGCCGGCCGCGCGCAGGTCAACCATCAGATCTTCACTCTCGGGTCGAGGATCGCGTGCACCACGTCGGCGATCAGGAAGACGAGGACGTAGCAGACGGCGATGAGCAGCACGGAGGCCTGCACGACCGGGAAGTCGCGGTAGAGCAGCCCGCGCAGCGCCCACTGGCCGAAGCCCTGCCAGGAGTAGACGTACTCGATCAGCACGGTCGACCCGACCGCGGTGCCGAAGACCAGGGCGGCCAGCGACGGCAGCCGGACCAGCGCGGAGCGCACCAGGTAGCCGCGGCGCAGCAGCCGGTCGCGCAGCCCGTGCGCGGCGGCGGCGGTGTACGCCTCGGAGTGCAGCACCTCCAGCGCGGAGGCGCGCACGCTGCGCAGCAGCGGGGCGACCACCACGATCGCCAGGGTGGCCACCGGCAGCGCCAGGTGGGCCAGCGCGGAGGTGAACGCCGGTCCGTTTGCGGTCAGCGCGGCGTCGATCAGCTCTGCGCCGGTGATCGGAGTGAGGTTG
This sequence comes from Solwaraspora sp. WMMA2065, assembly GCF_030345075.1. Taxonomy (NCBI): domain Bacteria; kingdom Bacillati; phylum Actinomycetota; class Actinomycetes; order Micromonosporales; family Micromonosporaceae; genus Solwaraspora; species Solwaraspora sp. WMMA2065. The sequence goes on along the minus strand of NZ_CP128361.1, from coordinate 782,429 downwards.
GTGTCCGGGTCGACCCGGCCGCTGGGGGCCGGGAACCAGCCGAGCATGCTGTAGCCGACCAGGACCAGCACCAGGCCGAGCCAGAACTCCGGCACCGAGTTGCCGATCAGGGCCAGTACCCGGATGCCGTGGTCGGCGGCCCGGTCGGCGCGGCGCGCCGACCAGATGCCGCCGACCACGGCGATGAGCACCGCCACGGCGACCGCCAGCACCACCAGTTGCAGGGTGGGGCCGACCCGTAGGGCCAGCTCGCCGGCGACCGCGTTGCCGCTCTGGATCGACGTGCCGAGGTCACCGGTGAGCAGTCCGCCCAGGTAGTCCAGGAACTGTTTCCACAGTGGCTGGTCCAGTCCGTAGCGGGCCCGGGCGGCGGCGGCCTCGACCTCGGTGGAGTTCGGGCCGAGGATGGTCCGGATCGGATCCCCGGGGAGCACCCGTACCAGGACGAAGGTCGCGACGATCACGCCGAGCAGCACCGGTACGAGCTGCAGCAGCCGGCGGGCGACGAAGCGGGCGATGCGCATGAGGGGTGGGTGCCGGAGTGGGTCAGGCCGAGGCGTGGAGGTAGCGCAGCCGGGCCAGTCCGTCCATGGGCTGGACCCAGCCGGCGACGTCCTCGCGTACCGGCAGGTTGAAGTTGGGCTGGCAGAAGATCACCCAGGGCACGTCGGCGGCCAGGATCTCCTGCACCCGCAGCCAGAGTTCGTTGCGCTCGGCCGGGTCCACGACGGTGTGCGACCGCTCGTAGATCTCCTCCAGCTCCTGGTTGACGTAGTTGGAGTAGTTCAGGTTGGCGCCCTCGACGAAGCTGGTGGCCAGCATGTACTCGACGTCGTTGACCCACAGCTGACCGGCGGTGATCTGCAGCGGGATGTTCTTCTGCTGCCGCCGCTCGGCGAGGGTGGCCGGGTCCAGCGGGACCAGTTCCAGTTCGATGCCGACCTTGCGGGCCTCGCTCTGCACCAAAACCGCGATCTGCTGCTGGGTGTCGTTGTCGGTGGCGTAGACCAGCTCGGAGCTGATCTGGTCGACCCCGGCGGCGGCGAGCGCGGCGCGGGCGGCGTCCGGGTCGTAGCCGTACGGGTAGCCGCGCTCGTCGTAGCCGGGCATGTCCAGCGGCACCAGGCTCTTCGTCGGGCGGGCGTCGCCGCCGTACACATTGTTGATGATCTGGTCGTACGGCACCGCGTGGGCGAGGGCCTTGCGGACGTCGACGTTGTCGAACGGCGCGGTGGTCACCGACATCTGGATGGCGACCTGCTCGTTGCTGGCCGCGGAGATGACCTTGACGCCGTCGGTGTTCTTCAGGTCGGCGATGTCACGCTGGCCGATGCCCAGCGCCACGTCGATGTCGCCGGCCTCCAGCTGGAGTCGCTGGTTGGCGGCGGCCGGGACCACCGAGATCCGGACGGTCTTGGTCTGCGCCGGGTCGGGGCCCGGGTAGCCCTCGTTGGCGGCGAGCACGATCTCCTGGCCCTGCACGGCCCGCTCGACGTTGAAGTAGCCGCCGGTCGGGGCGTTGTTGGCGAACCACTCGGTGGCCCACGGGTCGGCGTCGGTGGCGTGCTTCTTCGCTTCCTCGGAGTCGAAGACGTACAGCGAGATCGCCTGGATCTGCCGGGTCAACGCGCTGGGGAACGCCTGGGTGAACTGCACCGTGTAGTCGTCGACCACGGTGACCTGGTCCGGCTCGGTCAGGCCGATGGTCCGGTAGATGCCGGCGACGTTGGCCTGGGCGGCGAACGCCCGGTCCTTGGACCACTTGACGTCGGCGGCGGTCATCTCGTTGCCGCTGGCGAAGGTGACGCCCTGACGCAGCTTGAGGGTCCAGACGGTCTGGTCCTCGTTCGGCTCGAACGACTCGGCGAAGGTCGCCATGACGTTCTCGGTGTCGAGGATCCGGGAGCCGTCGACCTCGGTGACCCCGTAGTCGATCATGTACGGGAAGACGTTCTTGTACAGCATGAGCGCGACCGGGTCGAAGCCGACGAAGTCCTGGTCCCAGCTGCTCAGGTAGCTGGAGACGGCGATACGCAGGGTGTCGGCGGAGGTGCCCGGGGAGGCGTCGTCGGAGCCGTCGGTGCCCGAGCCGGAGGCACAGGCGCCGGTGGCGAACAGGAACGCGCCGATGCCCCCGAGCTGGAGCACCGACCGGCGGGAGAGGGCGGGCGGGGCGGATCCGCCCTGCGGAGAGGTACCAGCCATGGGAGAAGTCCTCCGTCGTGAACGGCGAGGGTGACCTTGCAATCAGGTAGCTGTGCGTTCAGGTAGCGGGTCAAGCGGCGAAGCGGGCCGCGAAGTACGGCGCGCCACCCCCCGTGTTCTATCAGGCTGAACGTTAGTGAACAAGAGGTGAAACCCGTTCACCGAGACTATCTCGGCGTGTGGCGAGGCAGAGCAGCCAAAAGGCCGAGGCCACCGGCGCAACTTTGTTCACAAGGTTTCACACACCTGATACACGGCACCGATCCGACCGCCCGCAGGTGATCGACAAAAGTTGATGCTGGGCCTAAGCTGCCAGATTGACCTCTGGTAGCGCTCCCAAAGCCGTCCCCTGCCGGAGGCGCACCGAGAGGAGGAACGGTCATGCGCCGCTCTACCGCGAGCGTACTCGTCGGGGTGGCCGCCCTGACACTCGTCGCCGGCTGCACCCCACCCCCGACGGGGTCCCCAGGCACCCCGTCGGTCCCGGGCGTCGACTCGCCGACCGAGACCCGCGAGCCGATCCAGGTCAACGTCGCCGAAGCGCTCGACGTCGCTCAGCAGGAGTTCGACCTGATCGCCGGCGGCGACTGGTCGGGTGCCTGGCAGCTGTGGACCGCCGAGGCCCAGCAGTCGGTGCCGGAGGACGTGTTCGTCGAGACCAACGAGGCGTGCCCGGTGCAGGACGGCGTCGAGTTCCAGCTGCAGGAGGTGACACCGGTCGACGAGACGAGCGTCGACCTGACCTGGCGCCGCGACGACACCGTGGGCAACAGCTCACTGCGGCTGGTGCAGGACACCTGGCGGTTCGACCCGGGCGGCGGCGTGCTCGTCGAGTACGCCTCGGGCGCCGCCGACGCGATCGAGAAGCGCCGGGCGGCCGGCAACTGCCCGTCCTGACCTGAGAGGCGGTTGCCCGGTCCGGTGGCAACGGACCCCGACCGTTGTGCTCCGGACCGGGCAACCTGTCGCGGCGTACCGCCTTCAGCGACGCCGCTTGTTCCGGTGCAGCGCGTCCCCCGCCTGCCGTAGCAGCTTCGAGGCACGCGACGACGGGCCCCTGCGGGACTCCACCACCGAGCTGAGCTTGCGCGCCCCGGCTGCCGCCAGCGGCACGGCGACCGCGACGACCGCCCAGCGCTTGATCATTCTGCCGACCATGGTCGCCTCCTTCGGTCGGGTATCGACACCCGGCAGACACATACCCGGCGGCCCGCTCCGCTAAGCCTGATCGGACACGATCGGCGGAGTGGACCGGCCGCAGGTGGGTGGGCGTCTCGGATCAGCCGGTGGTGGGCAGGCGCCGTAGAGTCGGCGCGGTTGCGGTCGGGCCGTCGCCGGCGTGCTCGGCGTCAACCACCAGGAACAGCTCCAACCGGTTGGCACCGGCGACGAACAGTCGCTCGTCCGGGATCAGCCCGACGAACCGGAGCTGACCGGCACCGTCGCGGGCCGCCTGGACCACGGTGCCGACCTGCCCGTTCAACGCGACCGCGACCGATGCGCCGACCGGCACCGACTCCGGCAGGGTGCCGTGCACCAACGCCGGGATCTTGCCACGCTCCGCCCGGACGTCCTGGTACTCGGACAGATTCGTCACGGTCGCTGGCGGGCCCGTGTCGACCACAGTCAGATCGTCGACCGCCACGCCGATCAGGTCCGCCGCTGGCAGCGGCGGGAACACCGGCCGGGCGCTGGAACCCGCCCGTACGGCGGCGAAGTGGACCGGGCCGTCGATCGTCACCGGCTCGCCCGGTCGCGGGTCGAACCGCTTGTCGGTGGTCTCCCGCTCGCCGCGCAGTGCGGAGATGCCATCGGTACGCCACGGCACCTGCACCCCGGCGTGGTCGGCGACGGTCGGCAGCAGATCGACCTGCTCCCAGTTGCGATCATCGATTCGCCCGGCCTGTTGGCCGGGCTCCTTGACGAACAGCGGCACCCAGGCGAGCTCGGCGGCGGCGGCGAACTGGTCGTCCATCTCCCGGCCGGCGACCCCCTCGCTGAAGCTGCCGCCGTGGTCGGAGGTCACCACGATCAGCGCGTCGTCGTAGAGTCCGTTCGCCCGCAGCGTGCGCAACGCCTCACCGACCAGCAGATCCGTGTAGCCGACCTGCTGCAGGTGCCGCTGATGGGTGAGCCGGGCCCACCAGGGTCCGTCGTACGGCAGCCCGCCCGGACCGTCGTACCGCATCCCGCTCGGCAGATAGGTCCACGGCGAGTGGGGCATCAGCAGGTGCAGGAAGTGCAGCGTCGGGGTGTCCCGGGGTCGCAGCGAACCGAGGAACTCGGTGAACCTGGCCGGCTGGTTCTCCTTCAACCTGCTCATCCGGAACCCGGGGCCGGCGTCCGGGGACTTGTCGTTGGCCCGGATGTCGTCGGCCACCGTCGGTTCGCGGAAACTCGCCGCCGGGTCGTCCAGCGAATCGTCCGGGGAGATCAACTGGCCGTACAGTGCCGCGGTTTCCCGCAGCATCACCGGCAGACTGCCCCGGTCCTGCCCGGGACGTCCCCGACAGTGCTGCGGCGGGCACAGCTGGGTGACGTTCTCCCAGGCCTCGACCTGGTAGGCCGGTCCGAGCAGGGTGAACAGGTTGTCCGGGTGCTGCGAGTAGTGCGGGGTCAATTCCCCGGTCGGGTACCGTCCGGTCAGCATCGCCGGCACCGCGTTGACGGTCTTGCCGCTCACCGTTGTCGCGTTGCGGTACCAGGTCGAGCCGGCGGCCAGCTGGGCGAAGTTCGGCACCAGCCCAGCGTCGATCTCACCCCGCTCGTCGAGCAGTGACACCAGCGGGAACTCGTCGAGAATGATCACGACGACCGGCGGATGCGGACCGATGCTGCGCACCGGCGCGCCGGATGTCTCTCGGCCGAGCAGCACCGCCGACGACGGCGAGGCGAAGACGAACAGCGACACGAACGCCAGCGGACCGACCGCGGCGACCCGCAGCACCTGCCGGGCGACCGTCGACCGGACGTACCCGGCCAGCAGCACCGTGGCGGCGACAGCGGCGAGCAACACCAGCAGCGGGCCACGCACATCGATCAACGCCTTTGCAATCTGCACCATGAGCAACACGGTCAGACCGCCGAGCACGATCAGATGAGTCCATCGCCGCACCGCCGGCCCGGCCAGCCCGATCAACCAGCCGAGACCCCACAACAGTACCGGTGGAACCAGCACGATCACCGCGACCAGAGCGAGTACGGCGGCCGGTCCGGCACCGTGGAAAAAGAAGAAATCCGGGCTGCGACCGATCACGTCGAGCAGCGGCTGGGTCACCACGAGCCCGCAGAGCGCGATCAACTCCACCAGGGTGGACCAGCCGGACACCCGTCGGGGGTCCGGCTTCGGGTCGTCGGCACCGGCACCGGCACCGTGCTGGGTCTGGGTCACCGTGCACTCATACCACACCGGGCCACGCCGACTGCCGGCGCAGACGACCGTACGCCTGGTTGTGCGCAAAGGCGCGCGAACCAAAGGAGAACTTAACATCTATGAATCTAGATTGCCTGTGATCACCATGGCATGATCAGCCGAACGTCGTCCTTTGCTTCCAATCAGTCACCAGTCGACCCGGTGGACCCTGCGGTCAGGTGACGGAACGGAGATCGTGTGCAGGTGATCGCATGACGGGTCCGACACCCCGACCGGGTGCCTCTCCCGCCCCGATGCGTCCGGTCGCGGCGCTACGCGTCCTGCCCGGGCTGGTCCGCGACCCGCTGCAGACCCTCGTCGGGCTCGCCGCCGACGCCGACGGCAGCATCGTCCGGCTGTCCGCCGGACCGGCCCGGCTCTATCTGGTCAGTGATCCCGCCCAGGTGGCGCACGTGCTGCGGGACAACGCGGCCAACTACCTGCGCGACGGCCGTGGCCTGCTCTGGCGGCCCATCCTGCGGTTGTTCGGCGACGGCATCCTGAGCGAAGGTCCGGTCTGGTCGGACAGCCGCCGTACGCTGCAGCCGCTGTTCACCGCCCGCCGGCTGGACGCCCTCACCGACGACCTGGCCACGGCGATCGCGGACGCGACCGGGCCACTGGCCGACGCGGCCCGCCACGGACACACCGTCGACATCGGCGACGAACTGGCCCGGCTGGTCTGCCGCGCCATCGTCCGGGTGATGTTCGCCGACCGGTTCACCACCGACCAGGCGCTGCGGATCACCGCGGCCCAGGACACCATCGCCACCGCCGTACTGCCGAGGCTGCTCCTGCCGTTCGTGCCCAACGCGGTCCCACTGCCCCGCGACCGCGCGTTCCGTCAGGCCGTCCGGACCATCGACGACATCGTGCTGCCGGTGGTTCGGCAGGCCCGGGCCGACGGCGACGACACAGACGATGTCGTCGGGACCCTGGTCCGCGGTCGCGACCGCGACGGCCGGGGCTTCGACGAGGCGCAGATCCGCAACGACACGGTGGCCATGTTCGCCACCAGCACCGAGACCACGTACGGCGTACTGACCTGGCTCTGGCCGCTGCTGCACCGGCACCCGGCGGTCGCCGACCGGCTGCAGCGGGAGATCGACGAGGTGGTCGGCGCCGGACCGGTCCGCCGCGAGCACCTGCCGCGGCTGCGCTACACCCGCATGGTGCTGGACGAACTGCTGCGGCTGTACCCGGTCGCCTGGCTGATCCCGCGTACCGCGCTCGCCGACGACGTCATCGACGGCGTCCGCATCAAGGCCGGCGCGCAGCTGATGGTGAGCCCGTACCTGACCCACCGACTGCCCACGGTCTGGCCGGACCCGGACCGGTTCGACCCCGACCGGTTCGACCCCGACGGTACGCAAGACACCGACGCCGGTCCGTCGGCCCCGGCGTCGGCCCGGCGTCGGCAGCGGTACGCCCACTTCCCGTTCGGCGGCGGACCACACCAGTGCCTCGGCCAGCACCTGTTCTACCTGGAGGCGTCGCTGATCGTCGCCACGATCCTCAGCCGGTTCCGGGTGCGGGTGACGGACGGCCGGCTGCCCACGCCGCAGGCCGGTGCGTCGGTACGGACCGACGCACCGGTACGGGTCCGGATCGAACCGGCCGCCCTCTCCCGGACGGTCTGATGCACACGGTGTCCTCATCGGCCGCAGCGAACCTGCAGAGCGCGGCCGAGAACGGCCGGATCTGCGCGATCGCGATCCACGGTCAGCGTGACCTGGCCGAACACACCCGGGCCTACCCCGGTCTGTTCCCGGCCCGCCCGTTCGACCCGGCGGTCAGCGCCGCGATCTCGCTGGCCACCGCGTTCGCCGCGCCCTGGTGCACCCCGGAGCAGCTACGGCTGGCCAACCGGGCCGCGCTGTGGGTGTTCGCCGCCGACTGGTTGATCGACTACCAGGCCACGACCGACGACGAGATCGTCGCCCTCGTCGACCGGTGCCGCGCCGTGGCGTACGGCGCCGCAGCCGGGCCCGACGACGAACTCGGCCGATTCCTCGCCGACATCGTCGCCGAACTCGACCAGGCACCCGCCTTCGCCGACCGACGGGACCGCTGGAGGGCCGAGCTGGACCGGACGCTCACCGCCATGCACCGGGAATGGCGGTGGAAGGCGGCCCGCCGCGCCACCCCGGCGCAAGCCGGCCCGACCTTCGCCGACTACCTCGACAACGCAGACAACTTCGGGTCGACCTTCGTCAACGTGACGCACTGGCTGCGTCTGGGCGACGGGCCGACGCTGGCGCACCTGACCGAGCTGATCACCGTCAGCCGGGAGGTGCAGCGGGTGCTCCGGCTGGTCAACGACCTCGCCTCGATCAAGCGGGACACCACCTGGGGTGACCTCAACGCGCTGCTGCTGACCGCCGACCGGGGTGTCGTGGAGGACCAGATCGGACATCTGGTGGACCGGTGCCGCGACCTGCTGCGGCCGTTGGAGATCCGCTGCCCCAACCAGGCCGCCTACCTGTCCCGGCAGCTGGGGTACACCAGCGGCTTCTACCGGGTCACCGACTTCTGGGGAGAGCTGTGATGGTCACCGGAAGCCGGGCCGCGCCCGGTGGCGGACGCGCCACGGCCGACCCGGTCCCGGTCCGTGCCCGACGGTACGTCGGACCGGTCACGGACAACTGGGACCGGGCCGCGCAGGAGATCGTGGACCGGCTGCCCGGTCAGCCCTGGGGCCGCACCGATGTCTCCGTCTACGAGACCGCCCGACTGGTCAGTCTCGCCCCCTGGCTAACCGGGCACCGGGCCCGGGTGCGCTATCTGCTGGCCAGCCAGCAGCCGGACGGCAGCTGGGGCGGTCCGGGCGGCTACGCGCTGGTCCCGACGTTGAGCGCCGTCGAGGCGCTGCTCGGCGTCAGGGCCGTACCGCCGGTCCGGTCCAGCGCCACGCCACTGACCGACGCGACGCCACTGACCGACGCGACGACGCGGGGGCTGACCGCCGCGCACCGGATCCTCGCAGCGGCGGCCGGCGGGACACTGCCCGACACCCCCGCCGCTGATCTGATCGTGGCAGCGCTGGTCGGCCGGATCAACCAACGGTTACGGCACCGCCCCGGCCTGCCCGCGAGCGACCCCCCACTACGGCTGCGAGGTGAACTCGACTCCGACCGGCTGGACGCGGTGCGCCGGCTGTCCGCCGGTGGCCGGCCGGTGCCGACGAAGCTGCTGCACGCGTACGAGACCTTCGCCAACCAGGTGGCGCCGCTGGGCCGTCCAGCGGTGGCCCCCGTGCCGGCCCACCCGCTCGCGGGGTCCGGGACAGGCGGACAGGCCGGCACGGTCGGCGGTTCGCCGGCCGCCACCGCGGCCTGGCTCGCCACCATCGATCCGGTCCACACCGAGGTCGACCCGATGCCCGCGCGCCGCTATCTGGAAGCGGTGGTACACCAACACCACGGTCCGGTGCCGTGTGCCACGCCGGTCGCCGTCTTCGAACGGGCCTGGGTTCTGACCACCCTGCTGCGCGCCGACGTCGCCGTGCTGGTTCCGCCCGAACTGCCGGGATCGCTGCGTGCGGCGCTCACCCCGGCCGGAGCAGCGACCGGTGCGGGCCTGCCGCCGGACGCCGACACCACCGCCGTGGTCCTGCACTGTCTCGCGCTGCTCGGACAGCCGGCCGATCCGGCGGTGCTGCTCGGCTTCTGGGCCGGCGACCACATCGCCACCTGGCCGGGGGAGGACGGAACTTCGGTGACCACCAACGCACACGCCCTCGACAGCCTTCAGGCGGTCGGGGGTGGACGTCGCGCCGCCGACCTGGACGTACTCCACCGGTCTATCAGCGCCTGGCTCTGCGACCAGCAGCAACCCGACGGCTCCTGGCAGGACCGCTGGCACGCCTCGCCGTACTACGCGACCGCCGCCTGCGCGTTGGCGTTGTCCGCCGCCGGCACCGGAGCCCGGCCGGCTGCCGCCGTGCTGCGGGCGGTGGACTGGGTGCTGCGCACCCAACGGCCAGACGGCTCCTGGGGGCGTTGGCACGGCACCGCCGAGGAGACCGCGTACGCGGTACGGATCCTGCTCGACACCACCGACCCACCCAGTGACCGGATGCTGCGGGCCGCCCGCCGGGGCGCCGCCCATCTCGTACCGTCCACCGCCGACCAGGGGCCGGCGCTCTGGCACGACAAAGACCTCTACCAACCGGTCACAGTGGTCGCGGCGGAGATCGTGGCCGCCGGCAAACTCGCGCACCGGGCACGCGTCACCGGCGTCAACAGGCACGCTTGAGCCACGGACCGCGACGCTGCTAGCGTGCGCCGTGCCGATGCGCTCATGAACAGGCGCGGCACAGTCCGCGTATGTACGGCCAGGAGTAGCAGGCAGATGACGAGATATTCGCAGGTCAGGCCGGGGACGGTGTAATGGTGTCACGCGGATTTCACCTGCGTACCAAGATTGTCGCGCTGCTGCTGTCACTCAGCGCGCTGTGGGCATTCGCCGCGTGGGTGACCCTGCGCGACGGCCTGAATTTGTTGTGGGTGCAGACCTATGACAGCCAGATCTACCAGCCGAGCGAGCCGTTGCTGCTCGGACTGCAGTCCGAGCGACGGCTGGCGATGGAATACCTGGCCGGGCCAACCGACGAACGCCGTAGCGAACTGGTCGAGCTCCGCGAGGCAAACGAACTGCTCGCGAACGAATTTCAGGCATCCGCCCAGCACTGGTGGGCGGACCTCGCGGCCGGCGCCGGACTGGAACAACAAGTCGCCGACACGGTACGGTGGCTGACCGAGCTACGCGCCACCCGCGACGCCGTCGAGGCACGGGAAGTCGACCGGGGCAGCGCACACGGGGCCTACACCAACACGATCGCCGCGTTCTTCCAACTGTTCGGTGCACTGGGCAACCTCGACGAACGCGACATCGCCGACGACACGGCGACCCTGACCGATCTCAACCGGAGCCAGGAACTGGTCGCCCAGCAGGATGCGCTGATCGCCGGTGTGATCGTCGCCGAACGGTTCACCACAGCCGAGCACACCTGGTTCGTACAGTTGGTCGGCGCACAGGAATTCCTCGTCGACGCCACTGTGGTGGAACTGCCGGAACCGGACCGGGCCCGGTACGCGGAACTGGTCGACAGCGCCAGCTACGAACGTTTCCGCAACGCTCAGCAGCGGATCATCGCGAGCGGGCCGTCCTCCTCGTCGGCACCGTTGACCGAGGCGCAGTGGCGGCCCGCGGCCGACACGACCATGTCCGATCTGCACGCGATCGTGCTGGCCGGCGGCGACGACCTCGTCGACCGGGCCGTGCCGGTGGCACTGCTGGTGCTGCTCCGGCTGCTGCTCGCGGCCGGTCTCGGCATGCTCGCGGTCGTCGCGTCGATCATCATGTCGATCACCACCGCACGGGCGATCGTCGCCCAGCTCGAACGGCTCCGGGACGCGGCGCACCGGCTGGCCGAGGAGCGGCTGCCGGGCGTGGTCGACCGGCTCGGCCGGGGCGAGGAGGTCGACGTGGCGGCCGAGGCACCGCCGCTGGAGTTCGGCAACGACGAGATCGGGCAGGTGGGCCGCGCCTTCAACCAGGTGCAGGAAACCGCGGTGCGCACCGCCGTGGAACAGGCCGAGCTGCGGCGCAGCGTCCGCGACGTGTTCCTCAGCCTGGCCCGCCGGACCCAGGCGCTGGTCCACCGGCAGCTCACCCTGCTCGACTCGATGGAACGCCGGGAGGAGGACGCGGACAAGCTCGAGGAGCTCTTCCGGGTCGACCACCTGGCCACCCGGATGCGGCGCAACGCGGAGAATCTGATCGTGCTATCCGGCTCGACACCCGGCCGGACCTGGCGCCGCGACGTGCCGATGGTGGACGTGGTCCGGGGTGCCATCGCCGAGGTCGAGGACTACACCCGGGTGACCGTCGCTCCGATCGGGCAGGTCTCGTTGGCCGGCCGGGCCGTCGCCGACGTGATCCATCTGCTCGCCGAACTCATCGAGAACGCGTTGTCGTTCTCCCCGCCGCACACCACCGTCCAGGTCAAGGGGCAGTTCGTCGCCAACGGCTACGTGGTGGAGATCGAGGACCGCGGGCTGGGCATGAGCGACGACGAGCGGGCCGCCGCGAACGAACGGATCACCGAGCATCCGGAATTCCGGTTGTCCAGCACCGTCCGGCTCGGCCTGTACGTGGTCAGCCGGCTGACCGAGCGCACCGGCATCCGGGTGCATCTGAAGGAGTCGCCGTACGGCGGATCGACCGCTGTCGTGCTGATTCCACGGGAGCTGGTGGTGCCGGGCGACGAAGCCACCGACCCGGATCTGTGCTCCAGCGACCGGCTCCCAGCGGCTGTCCCGGCTGTTTCTGCTGCGACCGACGCCGTCGAGACGCTGCCCCTGGCGGCCGCAGCCGGCCCGGGTCGGGCCGCCGAGCGGCGTTCCACGGTACGGGCGGTCGCCCAGGTGGCCGCCACCGCCCGATCCGAGCCCGTACCGCAACCGGGCGGCGACGCGCCGACCGCACCGACAGCGGCGGGTGGTCCGGCCGGGTCGGTGCAGTCCGATCCTGACCAGGTCCGGGCCGCCCCGCCAGCCGGGTCACACACATCGACCTACACCCCGTCCGGGCTACCCGTCCGGGTACGCTCCGCAGCCGCCGGATCCGCCGGTGGGCCGGGCGCGAACCCGCCCGACAGGTCGCAGCTGGACGGGCACCCGGAGAGCGAACCGGCCGATCCCCCGGCCCGCCCGGCCGAGCAGGTACTGCGGATGATGAGCGCATACCAGAGCGGGACGAGGCAGGGTCGATCGGACGCGGCGCAACTGCCTGACGCGCCGCCACCCGAGGATTCCGCGGCAGCGCCGCAACGACAGTCACCGGCCACCGCCCCGGTCGGCGACGACCGGAAACCACCATCGGCGTGAGCCTCAGCGCTAGGGCTGGCACGAACAGGAGAACCACTGATGCAGCAGACCGCTTCGATCGCGGACCTCACCTGGTTGCTCGACGATCTGGTCGGTCGGGTCAAGCAGGCCGAGCATGCGATCGTGCTTTCCGTGGACGGCCTGTTGATGGCCTCCTCGGCCGGCCTGGGACGCGACGACGGCGAGCACCTCGCGGCGCTGGCCGCCGGAATTCAGAGCCTCGCCCGCGGGGCCGGCAAACGGTTCCGCGGTGGGCCGGTACGACAGACCATCATTGAGATGGAGTCCTCGTTCCTGTTCGTCACGGCGGCCGGGCACGGTGCCTGCCTCGCCGTACTGGCCAGCGAGGAGACCGACGTGGGGCTGATTGCCTACGAGATGGCGATGCTGGTGACCAGGGCCGGCAAGTACCTGGCCTCCCGCAGCCGCCCGGCCGAGAACCACACAGAGAAGTGACCCGGCGACGATGAGCCAGTCCGACGAATCCGGTGAGGACCGGTGGATCGACGACCACGCCGGGCCGGTGGTCCGTCCGTACGCCATGACCGGCGGACGCACCCGGCCACGCCGCGGCCGGTTCGACCTCATCTCGTTGGTGCTGGCCAGGCCACGGACCCCACCCACGGAAGCCGGTCTCGGCCCGGAGCACCTGTCGATCCTGGACCGCTGCCGCGAGCCGCTGTCGGTGGCCGAAGTCGCGGCCTACCTGGATCTGCCCCTCGGCACCGTCCGGGTCCTCCTCGGCGACCTGCTCGAACACGCACTGGTCGAGGTACAGGAACCCCGTTCGGCGTCGAACCCGACTGACGACAGCGTATTCGAGGCGGTTATCAATGGACTACGAGCGCTCTGATCCGGCCGGCACCAGGCCGATCGCACCGACCGCGGTGAAGGTGCTCATCGCCGGCGGTTTCGGGGTGGGCAAGACGACCCTGGTCGGCTCAGTCAGCGAAACCCGGCCACTGCGCACCGAGGAACTGCTCACCGAGGTCGGGGTCGCGGTGGACGACGTCTCCGGCGTGGAGGAGAAGTCCACCACCACGGTGGCGATGGACTTCGGCCGAATCACCATCAGCGAAGATCTGGTGCTCTACCTGTTCGGCACCCCCGGCCAGGAGCGATTCCTCTTCGTCTGGGACGAACTCGCGATGGGCGCGCTCGGTGCGGTGGTTCTCGCTGACACCCGGCGGCTGGCCGACTGTTTCCCGTCCATCGACTACTTCGAGCAGCGGGGCACCCCGTTCATCGTCGCGGTCAACTGCTTCGACGGTGCCCGGCAGTACGCGCTCGGCGAGGTCCAGTTGGCGCTGAACCTCGATCCGGAGGTGCCGGTGGTGCTCTGCGACGCCCGGCACCGGCAGTCCGGCAAGGAAGTCCTGGTGAAGCTACTCGAACACGCCCGGGATCACTCACGCCGGTCGGCCGCTGTCGGATAGCCCCGCCGGACAGCCGCCGGACAGGCCGACCTCCGGCACCGGCCGGCGGGACTTCCGGCCCTGCCGCCCTGCCGGGAAATCCCCTGACAATCGATGTGTCGGAGAGAGCGCCGGACACCGACACCGATCAACGACAGGGAGGGGATCGAGATGGCACGCACCACACACCCGGCACCAGCCACGACCGACAGAGGATTCGCCACCACGCCCGCCGAGGCCCGGTTCGGCGAGGTGGTCTGGGCAGTGACCAGACTGGCCCTCGGATTCGTCTTTCTCTGGGCTTTCCTCGACAAGCTCGCCGGCCTCGGCAAGGCGACCCCCAGCGAGCGCGCCTGGATCAACGGCGGATCCCCGACCACCGGGTACCTCAGCAACGTGGAGGGCCCGTTCAGCGAGTTCTTCAGCGGCATGGCCGGTCAGGCCTGGGCCGACTGGTTGTTCATGGTCGGCCTGCTCGGCATCGGCGTGGCGCTGATCCTGGGCGTCGGAATGTGGGTCGCCGCAGCATCCGGCTCGTTGTTGCTGGCCCTTATGTGGCTGGCGTCGCTGCCGATCGCCACCAACCCGTTCCTGGACGACCACCTGGTCTACGCCCTGGTGCTGCTCGGCCTGGCCACGACCGGCGCTGGCCTCCGGTACGGCCTGGCCAACTGGTGGCGGAACCTGCCGCTGGTACGGCGCAACGCCTGGCTCCGCTGACCCACCCCGAGTCGGTCGACCGTCACGGCCCCGCTGAATTCACTCGGCGGGGCCGACCGCTGCCCGCGCACTTCGACGGCAGGGAATGCACATGAGCGCCGGCTGCGGTGATCACCGCAGCCGGCACCCACGTCCATCAAACGGCAGCTACCGAGCGTCCGAACCGGACGCTCACCGCTCCTGCGGTCGTCGCCTGAACCAGGCGATCGTCACTGCTCCTCAATCCTAGAGAGCCGCCGCCGGTTCGGTAATGGATTGTGGGCCATCCCACGTGGCTGTGGCCGGCCAGTGCCCGCAGACCGGATGATCAGTGACCCCCGCCCGGGACAAGCATTGACCGCCGCACCCGGATGCCGGTTTTCCTCGACCGACCGCCCCCTGGCCAGCGCCAAATGGTGTCCGGAACGAGATCCGGACCAGCGAACGCCGGCCGCCTGACCACTGACAATGGCCGAAGTGTTGCGGAATCGATGGCCAATGCGTCAGACTCAATTCCGAACACGGCCGTATCCCGAGGAGTGAGCATCTGTGGCCAAGAAAGTCATTACTCTGCTGACCGACGACCTCGACGGCAGCGAGGCCGACCGGACGGTCGAGTTCTCGCTGGACGGTGTCACTTACACCATAGATCTGTCCGAGAAGAACGCCGGCAAGCTGCGCAAAGCCCTAGACACGTACATCGCCGCCGGCACCCGGGTGAGCCGCAGCAGCGCTGGCGGTCGAGGGGGTCGCGGGAGCTTCTCGGCCGCGCCGGCCCGCTCCGACCGCGAGCAGAACCGCGCCATCCGCGAATGGGCGGCCAGGAACGGCTACCCGGTCTCCGAACGCGGTCGCATCCCGGCAAACGTGATCGCCGCCTACCACAAGGGCTGACCACCCGTCGGGTACATTCCCGGCAGAGGTGCCCACGCGTCACTCGGGCAGCTAGGTTATCGGCGCCGGCGGCGGCGCCGGACGATTTCGTCCGGCGGCAGGGCGGACATCCGCCGGCGCCACCGCCCTCCTGGTCGGATGGCTGGGAGGCACGCGATCAGTCGAACGACACATGATCGAACGCGAACTCACCACTCATCTCGGCACGGCGTGACAGCAAGGCATGCAACTCGCCGGCCAGCTCGTGGCGCTTACGCAACTGCGGCTCGCCGATCTCCAGTGTCGTCAACCGCTCCCCCACGGCCGCCGCCGCCAGGTCTTCAGCGAATCGTCCGGGCGCTATCCCGCAGTGCAGCCGGTGCGGCCAGATCCGTACCCTTTCGAACAGCAACCCACCCTCGCCGGCAGTCAGCCAGGCCCAGCCCTCCGCGCCCCCGTCCTTCCACTCGACATGCAGGCTACGCAGGAGCGGATCGGACAGCTGCCGGCTGACGAAGGCCTCCACTGCCCGGACGCGTGCCACCGCACCCAGATCGTTGACCTGGCCGGTCCGACCGTCCGGCAGCCGGCCGACGATGTCCCGGTAGCTGATGTCCCCAACGATCTCACCGGGCCGCAACCCGGCCGTGCTCTGCTGGAACGTCCGTGCGTCGAGCACGTACTCCACCACCCGCCGGCCCGGACCGGTCGCCCTCAGCGCCGCCGACTCGACCCGCAGCACCGCCAGGCCCACCGCTTCGCACACGGCGTCGGTCATTCGTTCGTCGCGACGCTGCTCGGCGGTCCGGTCGGCGGGGTCGACGAAGTCGGCCACGAAGACCGGACGGTAGTCGTCGGCACCACAGACCACGAGATCGAACCGCGCCCGAGTGGCCACACTCCACTGCCGGGTGGTGACACCCGGTGGACGTCCACCCACCAGCTGCCCGAGCCGCCGGCCCGGCACGATGACACAGCCGGCACGGTCGAACAGCTCGCCGCGCCGAACGCCCGCAGCGTGTTCCGCGAGGCTGAGAACCGGGCGCAGCCAGGGCTCCCGGACGTCGTCGTCGTTGGTCATGGATCGTGTCCTTGGCTTCCTCGCCACGCCGCGACCGGCGGGACCTGCCCATGCTAGACGCCCGTCAGCCAGGGGTGGACGGCGGCGGTACGTGTGGGTCAGCTCGGCGACAGCGGCACGCGGTCAGCGTCGCCGACGCGCCGGCTGGGCGGAGGTCAACCGCAACGCGAGCTCCGGACAGTTCGCCACGGCACGGTCGGCGTGCCGGCGCAGCTCCGCAGGCACCGCCGGCTCCCGGCTGCCGTCCCGGGAAATCGGAAAGCCCCAGTCGTCACGGGTCAGCAGCTCGGGCAGCAGCTCGATGCAGAGACCCCGACCGTCACAGCGAGCCCAGTCGATCTGCAACCGTGCACCGTGCGGATCGTTCACCTGTCGTCACTCCTAACGGCGCCACCCGGTGAAGGCCGTGTGTGGAGCAGCTTCACGCTGGCATCCTGTCCGCCCTGAAGCTGAAGGACGGAGCTGCACGAGATACACCGTACCGTGTTGGTCTATGGCTGAACACGAAGGCGTCCGTACCGGCAGACATTGAGTTCTCGCGATGCATGTCCGTTCTGGTCTTCGTGACGAAGTTTCGGCACGAGGTGTTCGGCGATCGGCACCTGGCCCGCATGGAGGCGATCATGGGCCAGGTGCCGCGACTTCGAGAAGGGCGTCTCCTCGCGCACTACTCGGGCCTGACGGCCCTCCCAGCGCGGGCTCTCACCCCGCCCTGAGTGCCGGAACGCTGGCCCGCAATCCGATAGCCCTCGGAGTCACCGTACGGCGGGATGGCACCGGCTTCGGGCGGTCGCCGGGCGACGAGGTCGCCGTCGGCGCCAGCGTCGGGCAGCCAGCCCGGCGGGTCCGCCGGCTGGAAGACCGATCCCGGCTTGCGGTACATGTCCAGCAGGCTGGACGGTACGGAGGCGGCGGCCCGGCCGCCGACGTAGGAATCGACCGGGTGCTCTGCCTGACCTACTACCGCAGGCGGACGGTCCCACATCGGCCCGGTCGGCTGATACTCGGCAGGTTGGTAGCCGGCAGGACCGGCAGGTCGGTAGCCGACGGGAACGGCAGGTCGGTAGCCGGCAGACGCGCGGTCGCCCGGCGGGTCGGCGTGCAGCCAGTCGGTCGGCGGACGGACGGCTGCCTCGTCGGTCGTCAGTCCCGACCGCCGGTGCGATCCCCCGGGGGCCTGCCCCCCGGGTCGGGGAGCGTCGTCGGTGGCCCGCCGCCGCGACCGGGGCCGCACCCACAGCAGCAGACGCCAACCGAGCGCGCCCAGCACGGCCGCCAGACACCCGGCGTTGACCGCCACCATCCAGGTCTGGCCGCTGTCCGTGCCGGTTCCGACCGAGTGGCCGAGCGCCGCCGGCCAGGCGGCGTACGCCAGCCAGTGCAGCGCCCGCCACAACCGCACGCCGATCCGCCGACGCAGCAGACTGGTCACCACCAGCACCAGCATCACGTCACCGGCGAGCGTGCCCAGCCCCATGTACAGCGGCCGGTACTCGGCGCCGAACGGCACGAACAGGTCGTACACCCGGAGCTTGGCGTACGGATCGAAAAGCAACGTGACCACGTGGACCGTCAGCAGCCCGACCGCCAGCAGCGCCGCATTGCGGTGGACCAGGCTCACTGCGAACCGGGGCAGGCCGAACACCGGTCGGCCCGACCTGCTGCCCACCCCCAGCACCACGACCGCCGACAACAGGACGAGCGCCGTCACCCCGGTGCCGCGCGCGACGAACCACCCTGCCTCCGTCACTGTGTCTCCTCCTCCGCGGACCAGCCTCCGACGGTCCGCACCGTGCCGTCCACAGCCACCAGCCGGGCCGGCGCGCCGAGACCTGCCAGCCACCGATCGGCGGTCGCACCCCGCACCAGCGCTGCGGTGCTCAACGTGTTCGCCCGCAGGCAGCTGTACGCCGCCACGGAGACGCTGCGCCACACCCGGCCCGCCGGCGTACCGGTGCGGGGGTCGACGATGTGGTGCATCGTTGCGTCTCCGGCGGTCCACTGCCGGCTCACCGTGCTCGAGGTGGCCACCGCGCCGCCGGCCGGCAGACCGATCACGCACACCGGATCCGATGGACGGTCCTGCACCCGGATCCGCCAGCGTCCCTCCGGGGCCGACCCTGCGGTGGCGATGTCGCCGCCGAGGGCGACCAGCACACCGACCCGGCACCGGCGCGCGACGTCCCGGGCACAGCGGTCGGCCGCCCAGGCCTTCGCGGTCGCGCCCAGGTCCAGTTGCACCCCGTCCGGTACGGCCAGATCGGTCCCGTCAAGCCGGATCTGACGCCAGTCCGCGGCCGGCGGGACGGTCTGCGGCACGGCGGGCCGTCCGTGCAGGGTCACCCAGCGCAGATCTTCGTCGTAGCCCAGCCGGCACAGCGCCGACCCGACGGTCGGGTCGACGTCGCCGTCGGTCTCGCGGGCCGCCCGCAGCGCCACCGACACCAGGCCGGCGAGCAGCGGGCTGATCCGCACCGGCGTTCCTCCGCTGCGGCATGCCCGGACCAGTTCGGAGTCGGCGCGGAACCGGCTGCAGGCGGCGTCGACGGCGGCCAGCACGTCCTCGACGATCGTTCGGGCCGCCGGCACCGCCGCAGGGTCGCTCACCACCACCCTGGCGAGGGTTCCCCACACCTGCCACTGTGCACAGTCTGGCCCGACCGGGAGGGTTTCTAGCAGCGGCATCGCCTCACGACCCGCCGGAGGTGGCCTGGCCGGGTTGGCCACCACCGCCGGTCACCGGCGGAAACTCGGCCGTCGGCGGGGCCCGGTCGACCGGCTGGTCCGGTTCGGTCGCGCCGTCCGGGGCAGGTTGTCCGTCGCCGGCCGTCGCCGCCGGATCGGTACCCGCCTCACCCGGATCGGGTTGCCCGTCGGCACCGGCCGGCTGCGGCGCAGTTTCGCCCTGCACGCTACCCGCCGGAGCGTTCCCCTCCTGGTCCGCCGTGTGATCGGCGTGCGCCACCACGGCGACGCCGAGCGTGCCGGCGATGCTCGCCACGGCCAGCCCGCCGGTGATCATCGTGACCCGCCGCAGCCCCAGCTCCCGCTCCCCCACGTGGCCTCCCGAATCGCCGTGCTCGGCGGACCACCCGCCGTCAACCCGGGATACGGCTCGGACAGATACCCGGTTCAACCGACTGGGCACACACCCCCGGCGGGTCCGCCAGGTTTTACCGGCGGCGGATTTACAGCGCCGATGATCAATGGCACCGTGTCCACAGCGGAGGGCGACCGCCCCTGCCACGGGTGGACGGCCGGACCGGCGGCCACCTGTCGTCAACGGAGGGAAACTGGATGTCGACAAGGACAACGACGAGGTCCGCAGCGGCAACCCTGATAGCGGCGGCAGCGGCACTGCTGATGATCGTCGCGGCGGCACCCGCCAGTCAGGCGGCACCGCCGCACTTCGCGCACCTCAATCCGGGCGGAGCGCCGGCGCTCACCGAGAAGGTCCCGGTCAATGTGGTCTTCCTCGGCTACAGCCGGACGCAGGTGGACCGGTCGGCGTACCTCGATGAACTGCCGCAGCGCTACGAGCCGGTGGTCCGCTCCCGGCTGTGGTACGACCAGGTCGAGAAGCTCGGTCTGACCTACACCTACGACTACCGCGTCCGGTACGCGAACAAGCGGTACGAGGACCGGTTCTTCGCCGAGCTGGAGCGGCTGGCCACGCCCGCGCCGCTCACCGTCTACCAGGAGCTCTACAACGAGCAGCAGGGCAACGTCGCCACCATCACCGACAACCACCACATCGACGCGCCGAGCGTGGAGCGGTGGTTGGCCCTCAACCCACCGGCCGGCGTCGACACCCGACGCAACACCATCTTCTTCATCAACTGGTTCGGCCGGTCGGACTTCAAGTTCCACGTCTACACCAAGACCGATGAACCTGACCCGGACACCGGGCACAACTTCGGCGCCGAACGGGACAGCCGGAAGATCTCCGCGTGGGGCGGTACCACCGCCGACGACGAGGAGAACGGCCTCGGTTCCACCCGGCGGGTGTGGTTCCACGACCTGTCGGCCGGGCCGGAATCGTGGACCGAGAACTGGAACGTCGATGATCCCGACCTCGACGGCAACGGCGTCGAGGACTACCGGATGCCGCCGGTCTGGGAGTACGCCGCCGACGGCTACCGCTCCCCCGACGCGCTCACCGGCGACCTCGCCCTGACTACCCGCTACGTGGCGATCAACCTGCTGTTCACCACGTCGCCGCTCTATCCGGCGGAGCTGCCGAGCGCCGAACCGCCGAAGTCGATCAACATCGACAGCAACGTCTACGAGGGCTGGGAGGGCGTCGACGCGTCCGTCCGCTATATCGACGAGGAGCTACTGCAGCTGGAGTTGCGGGAACTGCGGTGGCGCAACGTGCTGGACTACGACGGACAGAACCTCCCGTTCGAAGGTGACGCCGAGCGCTGCTACTACGCGGTGATGATCGACGACGAGTCCTGCTACCCGGAGCTTGGCTACCCGCCGTTCGCCAACTTCTACCTGCAGAACAGTTTCGAACTCGACCGGGTGCTCGACGATCAGGACCGGGTCGACTACGAGCTGCCGGTGTTCAGCTACGCGTTGCCGGCCGGCACCCCGGTGCCGGCGCTGGGCTTCGCCGACGACGACTACACCGACGGTACGCAGTCGTACGTCTTCGCATTCGTCTCCCCGGAGATCGTCGACGCCGGGTACGGGCTCACCACCACGCTGATCCACGAGGTGGGACACCACCTGGGAATGAGTCATCCGCATGACGGCTACGACAGCGAGACCGGCGTCGACTACGGCCCGGAGGACGACTTCTTCTTCGCCTGGTCCGGCGACCAGGTCAACTCGATGATGAGCTACATCGACCTGAACTGGGACTTCAGCCAGTTCGACCGGGACAACAGCGACCGGTTCCTGACCGCCGCGTACAACGAGGCGGCGAACCGGCTCGCCGAGTCGGTGTTGGACGGTCCGCACCCCGGCCGGGCCCACCGTGACCTGCGTGCCGCCGACCGGTTGATCGGTGCGGCGGAGCACGCGCTCGCCCGGCACGACTACCGGCGTGCGCTGGTCCTCGCCGAGCAGGCGTACGGCAAGGTCGTCGACGCCGCCGGGCGGGCCGGAGTGCCGGCCGGGACCGTGGCCGAGCAGATGTCCGCCCGGGCGCAGCAGGCCCGCGCCGCGTCCGAGGTGACCGGACCGCACGAGTTCATCGACACTTTGGGCCCGGACAGCCCGCGTAGCCAGCCCTGACCAGCAGGTAGCGGGAGACCAGGAGCCGGGCGGCCCAGGCCGCCCGGCTCCTGCGTACCCGCGAACGGCCGCCGCGCCGGTGCCCGTGCCCGTCCGACCGGTGGGGCGGGATCGGGCCGGGTGAGCCGGCGCACTACCTGTAAAGCGTCCTAGGACGAGTTCGCTGGCCTGGGCCACGCCAGCGACCGGACCCGTCAGCGGCAGTGCGGGCGGGGCAGGTCGGGGTCGCCGTCAGGGCGGGAACGGTCGCGGGCCGGGGCTCGGCTTTGGTCGGACGCGGCCGCCGTCGTGCTGACGGCGGCCGGCGCCCGGGTCGTCAGGTCAGGTCAGGTCACAGCGGCGGGTACGCGTTCGCCATCAGCTCCTGGAACTGAGCCGAGAACCAGTGCCCGGAAACCGGCGCGTTCGGCAGGGCACCACTCATGTTGTTGTTGTTCCGCGGGTTACCCGTGTACGTCGGGTCACACATCCGGTCGAAACCCTTACCCTCGTCGTTCGGGATCTCCCGGCTCGACCCGTCCGACTCACCCGGCGGCTTGATCCACACGTACGCGTCGATACCCGAAGCGGGCGCCGCGGTCGGACGCTCGCCCAGACCGGCACCCGACTGGTTGCACCAGTTGCCCTTCTGGAACCGCCGGTCGATCCGCGACTCGTCGACGCGGGTGTCCACATCGGTGGCGTTGCTCGGACCGGTCGGCCGCGCCGAACCACCCCAACCGTTACGCGACGTGTCGATCAGCATGCCGACACCCGACGGGAACCCAGCCTGCACCAACCGCTGCCGGAACGCCTGCGCGAACGACAGCTCGTCGTTGTAGTTGTTCCAGTCGATCCACGACGACTGGCGAGTGTTGCTGTCCACCGTGATGTACGGCTCCCGCAACGCCGAGTAGTTCGCCGTGTTCGTGATGAACCCGTGCACATCCGACGGCGACGCACCCGACGCGTTCGCCGCCTGCGCGATGATCTGCGCCGTCGGACCGAAGTTGTCCTCCCAGCCGATCCAGCCGTGGTGCCCGGCGTCGATGTAGTTGTACACGTTCGGCACGTCACCCAGCTGCGAGATCGCGTAACCGACACCCGTCACGTAGTTGCCGTTCGCCAGCATCACGTCACACTCAGGCGTCGCCGTCGGCCGGCTGCCCACGTTCGTGATCAGGTTCGGCAGCGAATCGATCTCGATCACCGCCACGATCCGCAGATTCCGGTACGCCGCCCGACCCACGATCTCCGCGATCGGATCGATGTACTCCGTCCGGTACGCGCCAATCTCCGTCGGACCCAACTCACCGTTGGACGCCAACGCCGCACAGTCGCGACCCGGCAGGTTGTAGATCACCACCTGGAAGACCAGCGGACGGCTACCGTTCGCCGCGTCCTGCCGCACCGCCTCGTCCAGATGGTCGGCCAGACCCATGTCACCCGTCGTCGGGCTGTTGTTGCCGTAGATCGCGCTCGTGCGGTCCAGCCACACACCCGTCGGCTCGTCCGCGATCCGGCTACCACCCGCCTCAGCCGCCGCGTTCGCACTCCAGATCGGGTTCACGTACACATCCGCGCCCACGTACGGGTTGTCCACCCGCGGCCCACCCGGCGGCGGAGACGTCGGGGGCGCCGTCGTCGGCGGCGGCGCGGTGGTAGGCGGGGCGGTCGTCGGCGGCGCCGTGGTGGGCGGGGCGGTCGTCGGCGTGGTGCCACCGTTGCACGCCACCCCGTTCAGGGTGAACGCGGTAGGGCTGGAGTAGCTGCCGGTCCACCGCCCGTTGAAGCCGATCGAGGTGGACGACCCCGTGCCCAGGTTGCCGTTCCACGAGGCGTTCGTCGCGGTAATCGCGCCAGAGCTGCCGCTCCAGTTCGCCGACCAGCCCTGAGTCAGGGTCTGACCGGACGGCAGGGTGAAGCGCAGGCTCCAGCCGTTGACCGGATCCTGCCGATTGCTGATGGTGATGTTGGCGGTGAATCCGCCGGCGCCGGAGCCTTCGTTCCAGGTGTTGGCCTGGTAGGTGACGTTGCAGACAACTGCGGCGTGGGCAGCGGTGGTCGGGATGATCAAGGCTGCGGCGACCAGCGCGGTAGCGCCACCGACGGCCAGCAATTTACGGTGTACGGTGCGTTTCGGGACGGATGACATCGCATTCTCCTACAGATCCGCAGGGCTACCACCACGGGCCGGAGTGTCGACCTGGACCGGTTGCCGGCCGAATCCGCCGCGGACGGTGCGGCCGCACGGTCGAGGCCGGTGGACGTGGTGGGCTGGAGAGGAGTGCCCGGCGCCGGACGGTGGTCACCCGGCTGTCCCCTCGGTCTGAACGAGCCGCTCGCGTTGGCTCCCGGTGCGGCTGAGGCGAATTCTGGCACGTGAAGATGATCGATACAATCATCGGTTCAGCCGGCCTGGACGGACGGGGTGAAATCCGGTCGATCGGGTTGACATGGTCTGCGAGCATGATCGCCGTGACCAAGCTGAACCAGATCATCGCGGTGGAGAAGGGCGTCAAGAGCAAGTCCTTCGCGGAGTTGACCGAGGCGCACCACGTGGTGCAGAAGCAGCCGCTGTTGTCCGGCATCTCCCGCACCTACCAGCCGAAGGACGAGGAGGGTGAACAGTTCCCGCCCGAGTCGACCCGGGTGCAGGTGCACGCCGAGCAGGTGCTGCGGGACGTGGCAAAGACGCTGACCCGGCTGTTCGACGTGACCGCCACCAAGGACTGGGCGAACACCCGGGCCACCGCCGACGTGGTGGTTGACGGCCGGACCCTGGTCACCGCCGCGCCGGTGTCGTACCTGCTGTTCTTGGAGAAACAGTTGGTCGACCTGCACACCTTCGTCAAGAAACTGCCCGTGCTGGACGCAGCCGAGTCGTGGAACCGCGACGAATCAACCGACTCCTGGCGTACCGAACCGGTGCGTACGGTCAAGACGAAGAAAGTGCCCCGCAACCATGTCAAGGCCGAGGCGACCGACAAACACCCGGCGCAGGTCGAGGTCTACTACGAGGACGTACCGGTCGGCTACTGGACGACGGTGAAGTTCTCCGGTGCGCTGCCGGCCCGGCGGGTCAACGAGTTGCTGGACCGGATCGCTGCGCTGCAGACCGCGGTCAAGTTCGCCCGCGAGGAGGCCAACGGCGCCGAGGTCACCGACCAGCGCATCGGCGACGCGGTCTTCGGCTACCTGTTCGGGTAGTCGCAGAACACCTGCTGCCGGGTAGCATCACAGTCTCCCCCGGGCTGAAGCCCCGGGGGTGGCCGTCAGCCGGGTTAGCGCCGGCTGACGGCGGAGGAGCACCAAGCTGAAGCTGACGACGAATCTGACGAAGCGGTCCCAGTGCGGGTTCGAGTCCCGCCCCCGGCACCATCCACACCGGGGTGGCCCAACTGGCAGAGGCAGCCGCCACACATTCAGGCTCTCGCTCCACGCTCAGCATTCGCCGCCGGTCGTCAGGTCGAGAAGGGACGGACAGGGACAGCTGGATGCTGGTTCGAATCCAGCTCGCGCCTCCAACGCGGCGCGGTAGTTTAAGGGCAAAACCCGGCGTCATGAAGAGTGATCTGTCCCTTTTAAATGTGCTGACGGCAGCAAATGGGCGGCAGCCCAGAGGCCCGGAGACAGGACAGCTCTCCGGGCCTCGCCATGCCCGGACCGGTCTGGGTCGGTCACCGGTAGACCCAGCGGTGATAGGCGCCCAGATCGACGTTGCCGCCGCAGACGACCGCCACGACGCGCCGCCCAGCAAAGCGGTCGCGGTCCTCGAGCACGGCGGCGACGCCGAGTGCGGCTGACGGCTCGCCAGCCGAGCCGGCGTCCCAACGCGTCGCACCGGTACATCGGCGTATCGAGGAACACGGGGTCGATCACCCGGCGTGCGGCGTGAATCCGGTCGAGGTCGAGGCGTGTCCTGGGCACGCTGGGACGGTACCCGCAGCAG
The DNA here is from genome assembly GCF_030345075.1 of Solwaraspora sp. WMMA2065. Lineage (NCBI taxonomy): Bacteria > Bacillati > Actinomycetota > Actinomycetes > Micromonosporales > Micromonosporaceae > Solwaraspora > Solwaraspora sp. WMMA2065. The sequence goes on along the minus strand of NZ_CP128361.1, from coordinate 756,676 downwards.
GACCCGGGGACCTTCCCCTCAGCTCACGTCCGGCCGACATGTTGATCGACGACAGACAATTTACAACCCGGTCGGTGCGCCGTATCGTCCTCTCCATCGGACGACAACACGGGGGATGTCTGAAATGGTCGATTCCGGCACGCCACGGACCAGCTTGGCGGACAGCCACGTACTCGCGGCCCAGCAGTGGGTCAACGCCACCTATGCCGGCGCGCCGGGATACCTCAGTTGCCCGGAGGACGGTCGCACCGGCTGGCCGACCGTGCTGTCGCTGACCCAGGGGCTGCAGTACGAGCTCGGTATCTCGCCGACGGTGCAGAACTTCGGGCCCGGCACTTTCGCCGCGGTCCGCACCCGCAACCGGCTGCCGGCCGAGGAGACCAACACCAACCTGGTCCGCATCTACAACGCCGCGCTGTGGTGCAAGGGCTACTGGGCCGCCACCGATCAAGGAGTCTGGACCACCGATTCGGAGGGCTCGTTCAGTCAGCTCTACACCGACGCCGGGCTCGCGTACGCCAGTCTGTCGGCCCGTCGGGCGATGTGGCCGCACGTCGCGCGGGCGATGCTGCGGATGGACCAGTTCCGTCTGGTGCCGCAGGGTGACAGCGTCATCCGGGGCATCCAGCAGCGGTTGAACTCACGCTACGTGGCCGGCGTCGGCATCCCGGCGATGAGCCTGGTGCCCTGCGACGGGTTCTACTCCCGGGACGTGCAGCAAGGGCTGATGATGGCCATCCAGTACGAGGTCGGCATCCCGCTGGGCTCGATCAACGGCAACTTCGGGCCGGGCACCCAGGCCGGGCTGCGTGGCGTCGGCTCCGGCCCACTCACCGGCGACCTGCGGCACCTGTTCCGGTCGGCCTGCTACGCCAACTCACCGACCATGCTGCCGGGCGACCCGCAGCTGCCGCTGGCGTACCAGCCGCAGGACATCGACACCGACGTGGAGACCGCCACCCACCTGGCGTGGCTGCGCGCCTTCCAGCGTTTCTCGCAGATCCCCGAGAGCGGCACCAACGACTACACCACCTGGGCCCAGCTGCTCGTCTCCTGCGGCGACACCGGCCGGCCCGCCACCGGCTGCGACTGCATCACCGAGATCACCGCGGCCCGTGGCGCACAGCTCGTCGCGGCCGGCTACCGGATCGTCGGGCGGTACCTCGACGAGCATCTGCCACCGTCGGACCCGTACTTTCTGGACAAGGCACTCAAGCCCGGCGAGCCGCAGACCATCCTGGACGCCGGGCTACGGTTCTTCCCGATCTTCCAGTACAACGGCACCCAGCTGGTCAACTTCACCTACCCGAAGGGGTACGACCAGGGGCGGATCGCCCATCAAAAGGCCGTAGCGCACCGGATTCCCGCCGGTACCTGCATCTACTTCGCCGTCGACTTCGACGCTCTGGACGTCGACATCGACAGCGGAGTCAAGCCGTACTTCCAAGGGGTGAAGGCGGCGCTCGCCGAGTTGGGCGGCCACTACCAGTTCGGAGTCTACGGCTCGCGCAACGTCTGCAGCCGCGTCTCGCAGGAGGTCGGCGCCCGGTGGTCGCTGGTTTCCGGGATGTCCTGGGGCTACTCCGGCAATCTCGGCTTCCCGCTGCCGGCGAACTGGTCGTTCAACCAGATCCGGGAGTACGAGTTCGCGCCCGGCTGGGGGCTGGACCACGACGTCTGGCGGGACGGAGCCGATCCGGGTGTCGCCGCGCTCGTAGCTGGCCAGTGAGTGAGGAGCCCGAGATGATCACCAGACGTATCCTGCTCGGCGGCGCTGTCGGCACCGGTGTGCTCGCCCTGACGCCCACTGGCGCCGCCCGCGCGACCGGTGCGGCCGAGGCGCGGAACGGAATCCACGAGGTATCCGCAACCGGCTGGCGGATCGATCCGGCCACCATCGGTGTCCACCGGATCGAGGGTTCCACCGCCTCGGTGGCGTTGCGTCACGGCCCCACCGCCGTGGTGCTGCTGCACGTCGCCCGCCGCTGGCACTACGAGATCGGCCCGGTCGACACCGGCGAAGGCGGCGGCGTCGCCGGTTACGTTGCCGACCGCGCGGAACACATCGCCTTCGAGTCCAACTATCTCTCCGGCACCGCGATCGCCCTGCACCCGACCGCCTATCCACTGGGCGGTAGCGAGCCACTGTGGCCGCATCAGGAGGCGGTCGTGCGGGACATTCTCGCCGACTGCGAGGGCACCGTGGCCTGGGGTGGTGACCTGTCGCCGGTGACCTCCTCGCACTTTCACATCACGGCCCGACCCGGTGACCGGGCCCTGACCCGGGTAGCCGCCCGGCTGGGATCCGGCGTCCATGTGCCGCGCCGGACACCAACGGTCGTCGCCGGGTAGGCCGGCGCCGACACGCCCGGCCGAGGGTGGCCGGTCGTGCCGGCCACCCTCTGTCCTCCGGTAGGGGTCAGTCAGTTCACGGGCAGGGCTGCCAGGCCAGGTGGTACATCGTCTCGATGCTGCCGTCCGTCGAGTCCATGGTCAGGAAGCTGACGTCCGTCGACGATCCCTTGCTCAGGCGCAACTCGGTGTTGATGTTGAGGTTGCGGATCTCGCCACACGGATGCCAGACCACGGAGGCGATCGGCACCTCGTCGCTCACCATCCAGTTGTCGTCCAGCGGAGCCGGAATCGGATGGCTGCTGAAGGTGCCCTGAGTCATTCCCTGGAAGTAGTAGTTGGCCCGCTGCGTGGCGATGGCACCTGGGCTGAGCAGCCCGTAGCCACGGTAGTCCACCTTCACGATCGCGAAGGTGTAGCCCGCCGGCGCGTGCACCAGCACGTTGAGCTGGCAGTTCCGGCGACCGTCGGTGACCGAGATACCCGGACCCGCCTGTACCAGGTAGTCGCTGTAGATGGTGGTGAAGGCGGTGTTGTCCGGCGAGACGGCGACGTCGGCGGTACCTGGTCGACAACCGGAACCCGCCATCGCGACGAGATCGATCACGACGTGGTCGTCCGGTGGGTCATCCAGGATCCCCTTGGCGGACGCGGGTGCACCCGAGATCAAAGATGAGGCGAGCAATGCAAGCACCACGCCGCCACGCGTCAGCAGTTTGCGCATGAAACCTCCTCCGTAGGGTGATGCGACGATGCGTGCGCAACAATCTACGTACAGCATTGATCGTTGTCAACGTAAATTCAATTGCTCGGAGTGGTTCCAGAAATTGATCGTACGCCATCTCGCCGCCAACCCGCCAACCGAACAGACGGAGTAGGCAGCGACCACGCAAGGCAGGCAAACCACCCATAACATGCCTAGAGGTCGATCAATTTGCCTCCAATGACTGACTAGTTGATCCCACCCAAACGGGCCCACCACGTGCGACCTGGGCGGAATCAATATCAACATATCGACGTTGGAAGATGCTTGCATGAATCGACGCTCATCGCTATCATCCTTTCGCAGGACGCCTGGCCGAAACACTCTGGACCCAATCCACCATGATCCACGGGTCCAGCAGACAAAGATCCACGGCCCGGTTGTTCTGCAAAGTCGTGTGTGCCCCAGCCGTCATAACCTGAGCCCCGAGGGGAACGGAATGAAAAGAAGCCTCACCGGCGCGAGACACGGAATGTTCGCCGCACTCGGCATGGTTCTCGCGCTGACCCTGACCGCTCCGGCCCATGCCTCCCCGGCGACGCCGAGTGCCGTGCCGGACAGCGACATCACCGTGGAGGTGGTGGCCGCCAGTGGTTCAGGCTGCGCGCCCGGCACGGCCAGGGTCGTCGCCAACTCCGACAACACCGGCTTCCGGATCCGCTACTACGATTTCCTCGCTACCGTCGGTGACGGGGCCGACCCGACGGACAGCCGGAAGAACTGCCAGCTCGGCGTGCTCGTCAAGGTGCCGGCGGGCTGGACCTTCGCGGTCGCCACCGCGGACTACCGAGGTCGGGCCCGGATCCCCAGTGGGGCGACCGGCCGACAGCGGACGAACTACTACTGGCAGGGCTCGTCCGACAACAGCCGTACCGACGCCACGTTCGGCGGACCATACAACGGCTTCTGGGCCACCGCGGATCACGCACCGGTGCTGGTGTACGTCCCCTGTGGGCAACAGCGGGTGCTGAACATCAACACCGAGCTGCGAGTGGACGCAGGCACCTCCAGCGGCCAGGCCAGCATGTCGATGATCACGACCGAGGGCAACGTCGACACCCTGTTCAACCTGGACTGGGTCAGGTGCTGACCACCTGATCCGCCGGCAGATCAGCGCCGGGCGCGGGCAGATCGATGCCCACGCCCGGCGCTGTCGCACGCGGTGCCGGACTCGGACCGGGAGCGAGCAGCGCCGGCGAACTGGTCAGCGCCAGCGCCGCCTCGGTGCGCGCGGAGAAAGCCGTCAACCGCCGCCGACCAGGGAAAGCCCTCCGCCCGGCGACGGGCCGCCGGGCGTCGCGCCGCCGCCGGTCGGCCGGCCAGTTCGCAGATCGCGTCCGCGTACTCCTGCCCGCCGCCGGCCACCGCCAGCCCGGCGTCACCGATCACCTCCGGTAGCGCGCTCTCCGCGGCGACCACCACCGGGGTGCCACTGGCCAGTGACTCCAGGGCCGCCAGGCCGAAGGTCTCCACCGGCCCGGGTGCGATCACCACGTCGGCGCTGGCCAGCAGCCGGGCGACCTCGTCGCGGTCGCCGACGTAGTTGGCGAAGTGCACGGTCAGCCCGGCCTCGACGGCGTGTGCGCGCAGACCCGCCTGACGAGGGCCGGTGCCGACTATCACCCCGACGGCGGGTACGCCCCGGTCGCGCAGCGCGGCCAGCGCCGCGAGGACCCGCTCGGGGCACTTCTCGGCGGACAGCCGGGCGCAGTGCAGCACCAGCAGTTCCCCGTCGGGCGTGTACTGCTCGCGTACCGTCTCGTCGTAGCGACGGGGATGGAACTGGTCGAGATCCACACCGAGCGGCACCCGGACCAGGTTGTCCGCCCCGATGCGGGCGAACTCGCGCGCGGCCCAGTCGGTGGTGCACACCACCCGGTCGTACGCGGCGGCGGTCGCCGCGTTGAGCCGATCGGCGATCCGCTCGGTCTGCTTCGCCGGGCCGGCGGATCGGGCACCGAACGGCAACCGCAACAGGCCGTCGAGCGTCTCGTGGGAGACCATCAACGCGGGTACGCCGTGCCGCCGCGCCCACTGCCCGGTCCACCGCAGCGTGGTGCGGTCGGAGACCTCCAGGCGATCCGGGGCGAGCTCGGCGAGCAACCGGCGTACCCGGGAGCGGCCCAGCAGCACCCGGTAGCCGCCGGTGCCGGGCACCACAGGACCAGCGACGGTGATCACCCGGCCCTGTGCCGTGTCCTCGTCCGCATCGGCCGCACCCGGCACCACCAGCACCGGCTCGTGGCCGGCGGCCAGGTAGCCGGTGCCGAGTTCCCGCAGCGCGGTCCGTAACCCACCGGAGCTGCCGGTGATGAAATTCGCCAGCCGAACGATCCTCATGATGCCGTCACCATCACCATCCGGCCAGCATGGCAACCGCCCGGTGGCGGGCAGGGCACGCTGTCGTGACGTGTCGGCGAACTGTCCCCGACGGCAATCTTCGTCGTCGCCGGCCACCGGCGGGCGGTGACCCGGTCAGGACCAGCCGTAACCGGCCCGCAACGCCTGGCACACCCGGTCGAACCGGCCCCGGTCGAGGATGGCACCCTCACGCCGGATGCTGTCCTCCCGCATGGTGAGCACCCGGTCGAGCCGGATCCAACTCGGCCGGCCGTCGTCACCCCAGGTGCCCAGCGACAGCCAGTGCCGCTGCCCGTCGCGGTCGGACTGGCTGGACAGCATCAGCCCGAACAGGGTACGGCTGCGCCGGCCCACCACCAGGACCGGGCGGTCCTTGCCCTGCCGGGGGTCCTCCTCGTACGACACCCAGGTCCAGACGATCTCGCCGGGATCGGCGTGCCCGTCCAGCTCGGGTGCGTACGACAGCTGTCGGCGCTGCAACGCGGCCACCTGCCGGCGCCGGGCCAGCTTTGCCGGTGTCGGGCTCCGTTGCGCCGGTACGCGTTGACCGGCCAGCCGGCCCACGGTCGCGGTGACGCCCTGCCACAGTCTTCCCACGACCGACGACCCTATCGTTACCTGTTACCACCGGCCCGCCCGGCGTGGCCACGGTCACCTGCGGACACGGTCACCTGCGGACGCAGTCACCTGCGGTCATCGAGTTGTGACCCCTGCAGCGATCGACTAGGGTCGGTGCACCGATCCGCAGCCAGTCGCGGCATCATCAGGCGGCACCACGCAGTTGGCGATGTGCACCAGCCCCGACGTGCACCATCCCGTCGACGCAACCCGGCCCGTCAAGCCCGTAACGGCGACAACGAGGTAGGAGACAGACGGTGAATCCCTCCCCAGCGTTCCCGTACCGGCGGCGATCCGCGCGTACCGCCCGGTCTGCCGTGCGCGCGACGAGCCTCGCCGCCGTCACGGCGCTCACGCTGGCCGCCTGCACGACCGGCGAATCCCTGGAGACCGACGACGGAGCCGGCACCCTGGTCGTGGCGATCTCCAGTGAACCCGACAGTCTGGACGTGCACGTCTCCACCGCCTCACCGACGTTCCTGGTGCTGGAAAACGTCTACGACACCCTCGTCGAGCCGGCCCCCGACCTCAGCTTCCAACCCGCCCTGGCCACCGAGTGGGAGGTCAGCGACGACCTGCTGACCTGGACCTTCCACCTGCGTGAGGGCGTCACCTGGCACAACGGACGCGAGTTCGTCGCCGACGACGTGGTGGCCAGCTTCGACCGGATCACCGACGCGGAGACCGCCGCGAACGCGTGGCGCTTCGAAACCGTCGACGAGGTACGCGCGGTCGACGACCGTACCGTCGAATTCGTCCTCACCCAGCCGACGCCGAACCTGCTGGCCAACGTCGGCGGGTTCAAGGGGATGGCGATCGTCGCACCCGAGCTGATCGACGGTGACGGGCTGACCACCAACGCGATCGGCACCGGGCCGTTCCGGTTCGTCAGCTACACCCCCGGCGACCGGATCATCCTGGAGGCCAACCAGGACTACTGGGGCGACGGACCGCACGTCGACCGGGTCGAGTTCCGGTTCATCTCCGAGCCGACGACCGCGCTGACCAACCTGCGCACCGGCGCGGTGCACCTGACAAACAACGTGCCGCCGCAGGAGGTCGCCACCCTGCGCGACGACCCGGCGGTCGAGCTGGGCCAACTGGCCAGCAACGACTACTGGTACTTCACCTGCAACTTCGACCGGGCGCCGTTCGACGACATCGACGTGCGGCGGGCGCTGTCCTTCGCCATCGACCGGGAGCAGGTCGCCCAGGCCGCGTACTTCGACGCCGCCACACCGGTGCAGTCGGCGATGCCGCCGGGCAACTTCTGGGCCACCGACTACGCCCCGTTCAGCTACGACCCGGACCAGGCCCGCGAGCTGCTCGCCGAGGCCGGCGTGACCGACCTGAGCATGGACCTGATGCTCACCAACGAGTTCCCACACACTCTTGCGGCCGCCGAGGTGCTCGCCAGCCAGTGGGGCGACGTCGGCGTCGACGTCGAGATCCGCACCCTGGACTTCGCCAGCTGGCTCGACGAGCAGGGCGCCGGCAGCTACGACTGCTACGTCCTGGGCTGGTTGAACAACCTCGACGGCGAGTACGCCTACTACGGCCAGCACCACTCGACCGGCTCGTTCAACTTCCACGGGTACGCCAACCCGCAGGTGGACCAGCTGCTCGACCAGGCACGGGCCACCGTCGCCGACGCGGACCGCAAGCCGCTGTACGACCAGGCCGCCCGGTTCATCATCGACGACGTCAGCTACGGCTACCTCTACAGTCCACAGGCCTCGCTGGCCTGGGTGCCGCAGGTGTCCGGGGTCGAGATGCACCCCGACGGCAAGACCCGGCTGCGCACCGTACGGCTCGGCGGCTGAGCCGGCGCGATGGCGCGCTTCCTGCTGTGGCGGGCACTGCAGGCGGTGATCGCGATGCTCGGGGTGAGCGTCGCGGTGTTCCTCATCGTGCATCTGGTGCCCGGCGACCCGATCCGGCTGGCCCTGGGCACCCGCTTCGACGAAAGCCTGTACCAGGCGATGCGGGCCCGGGCCGGGCTGGACCAGCCGATCGTCGTCCAGTACTTCCGGTGGCTGGGCCGGGCGCTCACCGGTGACCTGGGGGTCAGCTTCCGCAGCGGTGAGCCGGTGACCCTGCTGCTGCTGGCCCGGCTCGGCCCGACCAGCCTGCTCGCCGGTGCCGCGCTGACCGTCGCGCTGGCGATCGCCCTGCCGCTGGGGATCGTCTCGGCGATGCGCTCCGGATCGCTGATCGACCGGCTCGCCACCGCGTTCAGCCAGCTCTGGGTCTCGGTGCCGGATTTCTGGAGCGGGATCATGTACATCCTGCTCTTCGCCCTGGTGCTGGGCTGGCTGCCGGCGTCGGGCTACGTGTCGCCGTTGGACGATCCGGTGCGGGCGCTGCGGCACCTGGTGCTGCCGGCGCTGACCGTCGGGCTGATCTCCGGCTCGGTGCTGACCCGGTTCGTCCGCTCGGCGGTGCTGGAGGCGCTGCACCAGGACTACGCGCGTACCGCCCGGGCCAAGGGGCTGTCCCGCTGGCAGACGGTCCGCCGGCACGTGCTGCCCAACGCCTGGATCCCGATCGTCACCGCAGTCGGCCTGCAGCTCGGCTTCCTGCTCGGCGGCGTCGTCATCGTCGAGGTGATCTTCGAGTGGCCGGGGCTGGGCCGGCTGGCGTACGACGCGGTGGTGCGCCGCGACTACAGCCTGTTGCAGGGCGCGGTGCTGGCCGTCGCGCTGATGTTCCTCGTCGTCAACTTCCTGGTGGACCTGCTCTACAGCTACCTCGACCCCCGGGTGCGCCACCGGTGACCCGCCGACTGTTCACCCTGCTGCTGGGCAACCGGCTGGCACTGGCCGGGCTGCTGGTGCTCACCGGGCTGGCCGTGGTCGCCGCGTTCGGTCCGTGGCTGGCCCCGTACGACCCGAACGCCATCGACGTGCCCGGCCGGTTGGCCGCACCGTCGCCCGCCCATCCGTTCGGCACCGACAACCTGGGCCGCGACGTGCTCAGCCGGGTGCTGGTCGGTGCCCGGGTGTCGCTGCAGGTGGGGATGGTCGCGGTCGGCATCTCGCTCGCCGCCGGGTTGGCGATCGGCCTGGTCGCCGGCTACTACGCGGGCGCGGCCGACGCGGTGCTGATGCGCACCATGGACGTCCTGTTCGCGTTCCCGGCGATCCTGCTCGCCATCGCCGTTCTGGCGATCCTCGGGCCCGGCATCACCAACGCGATGATCGCGATCGGCATCGTCTACACCCCGATCTTCGCCCGGATCGTGCGGGCCGCGACCATGGTCGCCACCACCCAGCTGTACGTTCTGGCGGCCCGCGCCGTCGGTGCCGGTGATCTGCGAATCCTCGTCCGGCACGTGCTGCCGAACATCGCCGCGCCGGTGATCGTGCAGACCTCGCTGAGCCTGGCCTTCGCCATCCTGGCCGAGGCGGCACTGTCGTTCCTCGGCCTCGGGGTGCAGCGCCCCGACCCGGCCTGGGGCCGGATGCTCGCCGAGGGCCGCGACTTCGTCAGCCTGGCCCCGTGGATGGGCATCTTCCCCGGCCTGGCGATCCTGCTGACCGTGTTGGCGTTCAACGTGGTCGGCGACGGGCTGCGCGACGCGCTCGACCCACGGCAGCGCTCCGTCATCGAGTCGAGAGGGCAGGGCGGATGAGCGGCGACCCGACGGGCGACGCCCCGGCCACCGGAGACCCGGTGCTGTCGGTACGCGACCTGACGGTGCGCATCGGCACCCGACGCGGCGTCGCCCGGGTGGTCAATGGGGTCAGCTACGACGTGCACGCCGGCGAGACCCTCGCCATCGTCGGCGAATCCGGTTCCGGCAAGACGGTCGCCGCGCTGGCGGTGATGGGGCTGCTCGACGAGCCGGCCCGGGTCGGTGGGCAGGCCCTGCTGGACGGCACCGACCTGCTGGCCCTCGACGAACGGCAGTTGCGCCGGGTCCGGGGCAACCAGATCGCGATGGTCTTCCAGGACCCGATGACGTCGCTGAATCCGGTAAAGACCATCGGGTCGCAGCTGGTCGAGCCGATCGTGCTGCACGGCCACGCCACCGGTGCCGCCGCCCGGGACCGGGCGGCCGACCTGCTCGACCAGGTCGGCCTGCCGGACGCCCGCCGCCGGCTCGACGACTACCCACACCAGTTCTCCGGCGGCATGCGCCAACGGGTCATGATCGCCATGGCGTTGGCCTGCGAGCCACGGGTGCTGCTCGCCGACGAGGCGACCACCGCGCTGGACGTCACCACCCAGGCACAGATCCTCGACGTCGTCGCCGGGCTGCAGCAACGGCTCGGGCTCGCCGTCGTGTGGATCACCCACGATCTCGGGGTGGTGGCCGGCATCGCCGACCGGGTCGCGGTGATGTACGCCGGCCGGATCCTGGAGGAGGCCGGCGTCGACAACCTGTACGCCGCACCCCGGCACCCGTACACCATCGGGTTGCTGTCGGCGGTGCCGCGCGTCGGCGTCGAGCGGCCACGTCGGCTGGCGACCATCGGCGGCCAGCCACCGGACCCGACGGCGTTGCCGCCCGGATGCGCGTTCCACCCGCGCTGCGGCTACCGGCACGACGAGCGGGCGGCCAGCGAGGTGCCGCCGCTGCGTACCGTTGCCGCCGGCGGGCACCGGGTGGCCTGCTTCTACGACGTACCGGCAGGCCAGGATGGCTGAGCATGGGCCGCTGCTGCGGGTGACCGACCTGCAGGTGCACTTTCCGCAGCGCGGCATGGGCCGGTCGGCCCAGCCGATTCGGGCCGTCGACGGGGTCAGTTTCGACATCGCCGCCGGCGAGACCCTCGGCCTGGTCGGCGAGTCCGGCTGCGGCAAGAGCACCACCGGGCTGGCGGTGCTGCGGCTGGTCGAGCCCACCTTCGGCACGGTCACCCTGGGCGACGTCGAGCTGACCGCGCTCGGTCTGCGCCGGATGCGGGCGATGCGCCGGCACCTGACGATGATCTTTCAGGATCCGTACGCCTCACTCGACCCACGGATGTCGGTCGGTGCGATCATCGCCGAGCCGTTGGACGTGCACGGCCTGCACAAGGGCGCGACGGCCCGCCGGCACCGGGTCGGTGAGCTGCTGGAACTGGTCGGCCTGGACCCCGACCACGCCAACCGGCATCCGCACGAGTTCTCCGGCGGGCAGCGCCAGCGCATCGGGATCGCCCGTGCGCTGGCCGGGGAGCCGGACCTGATCGTCGCCGACGAACCGATCGCCGCCCTGGACGTGTCGATCCAGGCGCAGATCATCAACCTGCTGGAGGACCTGCGCGACTCGCTCGGGCTGGCGTACCTGTTCGTCGCCCACGACCTGGCCGCCGTCGGGCACCTCAGCGACCGGATCGCGGTGATGTACCTGGGTCGGATCGTCGAGATCGCCGACCGGGCCACCCTGTTCACCCGGGCGGCCCACCCGTACACCCGGGCGCTGTTGTCGGCGGTGCCGGTGCCGGACCCGGTCGCCGAACGCTCCCGCCAGCGGATCATCCTGCAGGGCGCTGTCCCCTCCCCCGCCGATCCGCCGAGCGGCTGCCGGTTCCGGACCCGCTGCCCGGCCGCGTTCGACCGCTGCGCCGTCGACGATCCGGCCCTGACCGTACGCGGCGACGGTCACCTGGCCGCCTGCCATCTCGTCGACGAGCGTCGCGGTTGAGTCAGTCGGTCAAGTCGAACGCCCCGAGCTTCGCGCCACCGATGAACGCCTGCCACTCAACCTGTGTGAACGTCAGGATCGGCCCCTGCCCCCGGGCCTTGGTGTCCCTTACCCCGACAGCGTTCCCGCCCAGGTCAGCGACCTCCACACACGACCCGTTGTTGCCGGATCGACTGGACTTGAACCACTTAACCGAGTCCATCCTTTTTCTCCTGAATCAATCGGATCGACTCCCTGGGCGACAGCGCCAGGGAGAGCAGGTGATCGAACACGCCCGTGAGCCGCCGAATCTCCTCTGGCGACTCCAGGAACAATTCTCCCGCCAGGGTCTCAATGTAGCCAAGAGGCGGATCACCATCCACGAACGTCAGGACCTCGAACCCACCGTGCACGGCGAGGTGGGCACCGGCGGCGAGCGTCAGGACCTGCACGGTGACGTTGGGTAGCGCGGAGACCTTGATGAGGTGGTCCAGTTGCTCGCGACGAAGATTGACGTCGCCGACCTCCAACATCAACGACTGCTCCGTGATGGTCGCCTGCAGCCGAAGCGGCGGCTGGCGCAGCGTCAGCACCTCCTGACGCTTGAGACGCGCCTCGACACGCTGAACGATCTCCTCTTGGTCGGTCTCCCGACCGATGCGGATCACCGATTCGGCGTACGCGCGGGTCTGGATGAGCCCAGGGATGAGGGTCGGCTGGAACTGCCGAAGATCCGTAGCCTCAGCCTCGTAGGCGATGAACGTGGCGTAGCGGGCCGGCAGCGTGTTGAGCCGCTGCCACCAGCCCTGTTCCCGCACCTGCTCGGCCATGTTACGGAGCGCCAGCCCGTGCTCTTCGTCGTGTGGGACGCCGTAGGCGACGAGGATCTCCAGCACATCGCGCGGACGCGGCTTGATGTCGCCGGACTCGATACGGGCGATCCGCTGCTGCGAGCACTTGAGCAGCTTGGCCGCGTCTCCCTGCGTGAGACTGCGTGCCTCGCGTAGTCGCCGCAGCTCCCTGCCGAGACGGCGAGACCGAGGCGTCGGTGGAGTGAAACCGGCCATGCGTTGATCCTCCCTTATGCGCCACCAGCGAGTCCACGTAGGCATCGCGGCCTGACACTTGCCTACATCGTACGATGCTGCCGCACTATCGGACAGTAGGCCGCGACGCAAAACGGCGACAGGTCGCACTCGTACGCATTTCTCGGCAGACGAGACAGGTGATCAAATGGACTCGGCCCTCGGGACGGTTACTTCTGAACAGATTCGCGAGGTGCAAAAATCGTTGGGTCGTCGACTAGCTCACTGGCGCAAGGCAGCCGGCATGACCCAGGCTGCCCTCGCCAAGCGGACCGCCTACTCCCGAAGTGCAGTAGCTAATGTAGAGATCGGCCGAGAATCAATACCCCGTAGCTTCTGGGAACGAGCCGATCGCGAACTTGGCGCCGGAGGAACGCTGGTGGATGCGTTCGACAAGCTCCACACCCTGGTCAACACGCTCCGGGCACATCGAACGTGGGCCGCCGAACAGGACAGACTGCGACGCCGTCAGGCAGCCGCGCCGACGTATCCGGCTGACGGATGGATGGCCAGTTCAGCCGGCTGTGAATGCGCGCTCACGATCGCTCGATGGGGCAGGCAGGAAGTTCTCGCGTTGAGAGAGGCATTGCGGCTCAGCGTCGAAGCGTTCGCCGAACGGATTCGCGTCGCCACTTCGACCGTCACCGCGTGGGAGGACCACAGGCAGCCCACGCAGCCCAGTCTGGCGATGCAGGCGGCTCTCGACGACCTACTCAAGATCGCCGATCAGGATGTCCGCACCCGCTTCACCAAGAGTAAACATTCACGTCTTGCTGGCGGGTTTGCTGTTGGGTAGCGTGACTCGCCGGGCCGAGCTGGGGGTGGTTGCCGTCTCGGACCGATCGTGATCTTGTGCCCGGGTGGTTGATCCGGAGGCGCTGTCGCGGGACGAGCTGATCGCGGTGGTCCGTGATCAGGCCGCTCAGTTGGCGGATCAGACGGCCGAGGTGGAACGGCTACGTGCGGAGTTGGAGCAGATCAAGCGGTTGATCTCGCGGAACAGCCGAAACTCCTCGATGCCGCCCTCGACCGATGATCTGCCTGGCCGGTCGGGTAGGAGCAAGCCCGCCGGCGGTGGGCGCTCGGGCGGGAAGAAGCCGGGGCGAGGTAGACAGCCCGGTGCGCCGGGATCGTATCTGCCCTGGTTGGACGAGGCCGACGTCCGGGTGGTTGACCAGCGTCCGTGCGGGCCGTGCGAGTGCGGGACGGACCTGGCGGGGGCTGTCGACGAGGGGGTGGTGTCGGCCAGTCAGGTCACCGACGTGCCGCTGGTCACCGCGTCGACGGTGGAGTACCGGCAGTACCGGGTCCGGTGCGGCTGCGGCCGGAAGCACGTCGCCGCCCCGCCGAAGCAGGCGGGGGTGGGTAACACCCGGGTGTACGGGGCGAACCTGCGCGCTCTCGCCGTGTACCTGCTGATCGTGCAGCACGTGCCGGTCGAGCGGTGCGTGCGGCTGATCGCCGATCTGGCCGGCACCCGCGTGTCGGCCGGGTTCGTCCACAAGGTCCTCGCCGCCGTCGCGGCGGCGGTGACCGACATCGTCACGATGATCAAGGCGTTGATCACCCTGGCCGAGGTGGTCCATTTCGACGAGACCACGATCCGAGCGGGTGCCGCGGGCCGCAACGGGTACGTATGGTCCGCGTCGACCGGCCGGTACACCCTGTACGCGCTGGCTGAGCGTCGCAGCGGCGAACAGTTCCGCACCATCGGGATCGGGCCGGCGTTCACCGGGGTCGCCGTGCACGACCGGTACACCGTCTACGACCAGGCCGGCAACTTCGCCGACGGGGTGCGGCACCAACTGTGCTGCGCACATCTGCTCCGCGATCTCGAAGACGCGGCCGAGACCTACCCCGACCACGTCTGGCCGGTCCAGTGCCAGCGGGCGCTACGCGGCCTGATCCACGCCGCGAACCTCGCCCGCGCCGCCGGACAGGCCGAGATCGACCCCGCCGTGCGTGACCCGCTGGTCCGCGAGTTCCGCGACGGCGTGATCGTCGGCCGTAAGGACGTCCCCCGCGTCGGCGGCCCCCGCGACAGGCAGCCGCCCGGCCGCAACCTACTCGAGGATCTCCACCACCGCCACGACGACGTCCTGCGGTTCTGCTACGACACCACCATTCCGCCGACGAACAACCTCGCCGAGCGTGACCTACGGCCGAACAAGACCCAGCAGAAGATCTCCGGCCGGCTCACCAGCGAGAAAGCCACCCGCGACCGGCTGACCATCCGCAGCTACCTATCCACTGCGGTCAAACACGGCGTCAACGCCATGACCGCACTCCGCGACGCCGTCACAGGGAACCCCTGGATGCCGCAGACCGCCCACATCCTCCAGGGCTGACCCCGCGCCCTCACAAGAGGTGAATGTTTACCACCAAGATCCTTCGGATGCCGCCAGCATCCAGCGACCTTCTTGACGCGCCTGAAGTCTGATCGCCAGGTAGTGAGGACTGTGCGTGCCTGGTCAGAGCAGGCGGGCCACCTCGTCGCGCATCACCTCGGTGGAGCCGCCGCCGATGGCCAGGAACCGCACGTCGCGGGCGATCCGCTCCACCGGTCCGTCCTGCACGAACCCGGCACCGCCGAGAAACTGCACCGCACTGTACGCGATCTCGTTGGCCAGCTCCGGCAGCTGTGACTTGAGCACGGCGGCGTACGCCCGCGTGTCGGCACCCCGGTCGGCCTGCGTGGCGGCGTGGTACAGCAGCGTCTTGCCGGCGGCGAGCCGGCCGACGAGGTCGGCGACCCGGTGCCGGATCGCCTGCTTGTCCCAGAGCACCCCGCCGTACGCGGGTCGGAGCCGCACCGAGGCCAGGACCGCGGCCAACGCCGCCTCGGCCAGCCCGACCGCCTGCGCGGCCAGGCAGAGCCGCTCGTGGTCGAGGCCGGCCATCATCAGCGCGAAGCCGTCTCCTTCGGCGCCGATCCGGGCGTACGCCGGCACCCGGCAGCCGGTGAGGACCAGTTCGCCGGTGTCGGAGCTGTGCCAGCCGGACTTGTCGAAGGTGCGCCCGTTGGCCAGGCCGGGGGTGTCTCGTTCGACGGCGAACAGCGACAGTCCGTGCCGACCGGGTCCGCCGGTGCGGGCCACGACGAGGAAGATCCCGGCGATGTTGGCGTTGGTGATGAACGTCTTGGTGCCGTCGAGCTGATAGCTGTCCCCGTTGCGGCGGGCCCGTACCGCCAGCCGGGTCAGGTCGGAGCTCGCGTCCGGTTCGGTCACCGCGAGCGCGGCGACGGTACGCCCGGCCAGGATCCCCGGCAGCCAACGGTCGATCTGCCCGGCCGTGCCGGCGCGCGCCAGGTGCAGCGCCGAGAAGTCGGTGTGGGTACCGACCGAGCTGGCCACCCCGCCGAAGGTGGACCGGGCCAGTTCCTCGTTGAACACCACCGCGCCCCGGACGCCGGCACCCCCGCCGCCGAGCTCCGGCGGAAACGACAACCCGAGCAGGCCGAGCTCACCGAGGCGGGCGAAGGCTGCGGGTGGCACCCGCCGTTGCCGTTCCCAGTCGGGCGCGGCGGGCACGATGTCGCGGGTGACCACCTGGCGGGTGAGGGTGCGCAGCGCCCGATGCTCCTCCGCGAGAAACGTGGCGTCCAGGTCGAGGCCGGCGAGGATCCGGTTGTCACCGGCCATCGGCGGCTCCCGGCGACGCGGCGTCGGCCTGCACCCGGTCGGGGCGCGGATCCCGCCACTGGATCGCCCGACCTTGACGGAGCTGGGCGATCGGGTTACCGGCCCGGTCGTGCAGTGTCGACTCGTCGACGCAGAAGCCGGCCGTCGACCAGACCGTCCGGTTGGTCACGTGGTGCCATTGGCCGGCGACGTCACCGAGGTCGGGGGCGAAGTGGATGGTGAAGTCCACCGAGGGCACGAAGTGCGGCGGCTCGGCCAGGGCGAACAGCCCCGGCGGCAGCGCGTCGAGGTAGACCGAGGCGACGGCGTGCGGGCCGAGCGTCTCACCCAGATCGGTCTGCGGCGAGATGCGGACCCAGGCGGCGGTGCCGTCGGTGAGGCTCGGCGGGCCGGCGGCCCGCACGTCCAGTTGGGCGCTGTAGGCCAGCGGCCGGTGCCGGGGCGCGTACGCCGGCAACTGCTCGGGGTCGCCCCACGGTGCCGGATCCTCGCGACGACGCCAGCTGAACTCCTGCCCGACCGGCACCAGGGACGCCAGCGCATGCACCCGGGCCCGGCCCTGCTGGGCCAGGGTGATCCGCAGGCTGGCGGTGGACCGGCCCCGGTGCAGCGTCTCGGTGATCAGCTCCACCGGACCGGGGCGCACCCCGGCCACGAAGTGCATGGTGACGGCCTGCGGGGCGAAGCCGTCGACGCTGTCGGCGGCCTCGACGACCCGGCCGAGGACGAAGCCGCCGAAGATGCCCTGCATGCCGAGCCACCGCTGGGTGAAGACCGGAGCGCCCATCCGGCTACTTCTCCACTCGGACGTAGTCGCCCGGCCGTGGTGCCGGTCCGGTGCCGAGTCGCCGCCAGCCGGACAGGTCGGCGCTGACCACGTCCCCGGTGGCCCCGCCGGGGATCTGATCGCCGGGCGTCCAGGTGGCACCGGGCAGGTCCGGCAGTGCGGCTCCCGGTCCGAGGTGGACGGTTTCGGCGACCGGCGCGGCACCGGCGGGCAGCGCGTCGGCGGGATGGAACACCGCCGGGCCGCCGAACCAGGCGAGCACGGTGGCACCGCCGGGTGCCGTCATCCGGGTCCGGACCGCGCCGGCCGGGATGTAGGTCAGGTCGCCACGCCGGTAGGTGGCGTCACCGAGGTGCAGCTCCCCGGCGAGCACGACGAACTCCTCGTCGACAAGGTAGCCGCCAGCGACGTCGCGGGAGAAACCGGGCGGGAAGTGGCCGTGCACGACGAACGCCCCCGACCGGGAGGCCAGCCGGGTGAGGTGGAAACCGAGGTTGGCACCGGGCATCGGCACCTCCTGCCACGGATGCCGCGCCGCGGTCAGGTCGACCTGCTCCGGCCGTGGAGCGCGTGGGGCACGGTTGCCGCCGCTCATCCCAGGCCCGCCCGTTCGGCCAGGGTCAGCGTACGGCGGGCGCCACGCAGCACCGCCGCGTCGACCAGCCGGCCGGCCGCGTCCAGCATCACGCCAGTGCCGTCGGCGGTGGCCGCCTCGAGCAGGGCGATGGTGTCGCGGGCCGCCCGGATCTCGGCGGCCGTCGGCGTGTAGACGTGATGCACCACCGGCAGCTGGTTCGGGTGGATGCAGGCCCGGCCGACGAAGCCCTGCCGGCGCAGCCGGCGGGTCGAGGCGTCCAGCGCCGCCTCGTCGGCGGTGATCCGGGAAACCGGGCCGACCGGCGGGTGGATGCCGGCGGCGGCGCTGGCCACCACGACCTGGCTGCGGGTCGGGGCGAGTTCGGCGTCGTCGGCGCCCGGTTCCAGGCCGAGTTCGCCGGCCAGGTCGACCTCACCGAGCTGCAGCTGGTACACCCGGGGCTGCCGGGCGATGGCCGCGATGTCGAGCAGCGCGGCGGCGGTCTCCACCATCGGCATCAGCAGCGTGTCGTGGTCGGCGGCGTCGGCGAGCACCCGGGCGGCGGCAGCGACCTCGCTGGCAGTGCCGACCTTGGCCAGTACCACGCCGGTGAGCCCCGGCTGGCCGGCGACGGCCCGTAGGTCCGTGTCGCGCAGCGGGCCGGAGTTGACCCGTACCCAGATCGGCAGGTCGCCGGGTCCGGCGGTGAGCCAGCCGACGACGGCCTCGCGGGCGGCGGCCTTGCCGGCCAGCGGCACCGCGTCCTCCAGGTCGACGATCAGCGCGTCGGCGCCGCGCCGCGCCGCCTTGGCCAGCTTGTCGGCGGCGTGGCCGGGCACGTACAGGTAGGACCGGGGGGGCACCGGGTCGCCCATCAGACGGTCACCTCGCCACGTACGAGGGCCTTCGCCACGACGGTACGCAGCACATCGTTGGTGCCTTCGCCGATGCTCATCAGGATCGCGTCGCGGTACAGCCGCTCCACTTCGAACTCGGTCGAGTAGCCGTAACCTCCGTGGATCTTCATCGCGTCGATGGCGGCCTCCAGGGCGACCTCCGAGCAGAAGATCTTCGCCATGCCGGTCTGCGCGTCGGCGCGACCCTGGCGGACCGCGTCGGCCGACCAGTACGCCATCAGCCGGGCCGCCTGCACCTGGGTCGCGATGGTGGCGAGCTTGAGCTGGATGGCCTGGAACTCGGCGATGTGCTTGCCGAACGCCTTACGTTGGCGGGCGTAACCGAGGGCCTCCTCGTGGGCCCGCTGGGCGATGCCGACCGACCGGGCGGCGATGTTGACCCGGCCCCATTCCAGGGCGGACAGCGCCTGCTTGAGACCGATCCCTTCGACGCCGCCGAGCAGCCGGTCGGCGGGCACCCGGACGTCGTCGAGCAGGATCTCGCAGGACTCGGTGCCCTTGTAGCCGAGTTTGGGGATGTCCTTGGTGACGGTGAAGCCGGGCAGGTCGGCGTCGATCAGCAGGATGCTCATGCCCTTGTGTGCCGGGCTGGCCTGCGGGTCGGTCTTGACCAGGACCGGCAGCGGGTCGGCGTACCGGGCATTGGTGATCCAGATCTTGGTGCCGTTGACCACGTAGTGGTCGCCGTCGCGGCGGGCGGTGGTGCGGATGCCCTGCAGGTCGGTGCCGGCGTCGGGTTCGGTCAGCCCGATGCCGGTGCGCCGTTCACCGGTGGCCAGAGCGGGCAGGTACGCCTGCTTCTGCTCCTCGGTGCCGTGCATGGCGATCATGCGGCAGGCCAGCGAGTGGCTGCCGAGGATGCCGGCGATGCCCATCCAGCCCCGGGAGATCTCCTCGAAGACCAGGGCGAACGACACCGGATCGAGGTCGAGGCCGCCGTAGGACTCGGGGACGGTGACGCCGAACAGGCCCATGTCGGCCATGCCTTTGACGATCTCCGTCGGGTAGCGGCCGGTCTGCTCCCATTCCCGGGCCACCGGGATTATCTCGCGGTCCACGAAGGAGCGCAGCAGCTGCTGGAACTCGCGCTGTTCCTCGGTGAGGGTGAAGTCCATCGGGGTCTCCTGGGTGGTCGGCGGGCTCAGCGGGGATCGGCCGGCGTGGGTCGGCGTGGCGTGGGTCGACGGAAGACCGGCAGGGCGCGGCCGTCGGGCAGGTCGACCCAGTCGACGGTGACCGGGTCGCCGATCCGCCAGCCGGCATCGTCGGCGTCATCGTCCGGCCCGGTGCCGGGGCTGAAGCCGTCGAGGCGGGTGAGTAGCAGCGGGCCTTCGGCGAGCCGGACCCGGGCGATGGTGTACGGCACCGCCAGGTCGCGGCGCGGCGCCCGGTGCACGACGGTGAACGTGTCGACGGTGCCGTCGCCGCTGGCTTCGGTGAAGCCGAGCCGCGTGGTGTCGCCGCAGCGGACGCAGACCGCGCGGGGCGGATGCTGATGGTGACCGCAGCCGGTGCAGGTCTGCAGCACGAGGCGGTGTTCACAGGTCGCCTGCCACCAGTCGGCGGTCAGGTCGTCGGCGGGTGGTACCTCGGGCAGCGGGTTCATCACGACACCCCCAGCACGACGGTGGCGTGGGTGGACAGGATCGCGCCGGTGCCGTGCGCGACGGCGATCCGCGCGCCCGGCACCTGCCGGGCACTGGCCTCGCCGCGCAGCTGGCGGACCGCCTCGACCAGCAGCAGCACCCCGAACTGGCCGGGGTGGCAGTACGACAACCCGCCGCCGGAGGTGTCCAGCGGCAGGTCACCGCCGGGGCGGATCCGGCCGCCGGCGATGTAGTCGAGCACCTCGCCCTCGCCGCAGAAACCGAGAGCTTCGACGCTGAGCGCGGCGGTGATGGTGAACGAGTCGTACACCTGCAGCACGTCGACGTCGGCGGCGGTGATCCCGGCCCGGGCGAACGCCTCCGCGCCGGCCTCGCGGGCCCCGGTGTCCAGGATGTCGTCGGCGGCGGTCATCGACGTGTTGGTGGAGCGTTCGCCGTAGCCGAGCACCGCGACCGGGACCCGGCGCAGGTCACGGGCCCGGTCCGCGCTGGTCAGGACGATCGCGCCGCCGCCGTCGGTGACCAGGCAGCAGTCGGCGACGGTCAGCGGGGTGCAGACCGTCGGGGCGGCCCGCACCTCGTCGACGGTCAGCGGCGGCGCACCGTGGCGGTAGGCGGCCGGGTTGAGCCGGGCCCATTCGCGGGCGGCGACGGCGATCTCGGCCAGCTGCTCCGGGCTGCCGCCGTAGCGGTGCAGGTACGCCTGGGCGGCCATCGCGTAGTAGGAGATCGGGAACAGCGGCGCGTACGGCGTCTCGAACTGCGCCTCCGGGGTGTGCTCCTCGATCACCCCGGCCAGGCTGCGCGACCGTGCCGACCGCTGGTTGGAGGCAAAGCTGACCACCACGACGCTGGCCTGGCCGGCGTCGATGGCCTGCACGGCGCGGGCCACCATCATCTCGGCGGCGCTGCCGCCGACGAAGCTGGCGTCGACCCAGCGGGGCCGCAGCCCGAGGTGGTCGGCGAGCGCGGTGGTCGAGAAGCGGGAGATGCCGGTGGTGGCCAGCCCGTCGACGTCGGCGAGGGTGAGCCCGGCGTCGGCCAACGCCCGGGTGACCGCCTGGGTCTGCAGGGTCAGCGTCGACGCGGTGGTGACCCCGAGGTCGGATTCGGCCGCCCCGACGATCGCCACCGCCGCCCGGTCCCGCCCGGTCACGGCACACCGTCGGCGGTGCCCGCGCCTGGTCCGTCGGCGGTGCCGAGCAGGACGACAGCCCGGGCCGGCCGGGCCGCCGGACGTTCGGGGCCGTAGTCGCTGGCGGCGATGACGGCGGCCAGTTCGACCTCGATCCGGTCGCCGTCGACCTTGACCACCGTGCCTGTGCAACGCACCGTCTCACCGGCGAACATCAGGTTGCGGAAGGTGAAGGAGAGCTGCCGCACGAAGCAGTACGGCCCGAAGGCGTCCTGTACCAGTTCGACGAAGAGCGCGCCGAAGACCTGGCCGTCGACGACCGGGCCGGGCACCTTGGCGGCCGCCACGAACTCCGGGTCGTAGTGCAGCCGGTACCAGTCCCAGGTGGCGCCGGCGTAGGCGACCATGTCGGCCAGGGCGATGGTGCGTTCCAGCCCCGGCAGGGTGTCACCGACCTGCGCGATCACGTCGGATCACCGCCCATCGCGACCAGGATGATGGTTTCCTCGTTGACCGCCAGCAGTTCGCCGTGCTGGTTGGTGTAGGTGGCCCGGGAGCCGACGACCAGCATGTCGCCGCCGCCCCGGGTGCGTTTCTCGGTCAGGTCGTGGATCTCCCAGGTCGCGGTGATCACGTCGTCGGGACGGACCCGCCGGTGGAAGGTGTACGTGTTGCCGCCGCGTACCTGCCGGGTGCCGGGCACGTCCAGGTGCCAGGAGTGGCCGGCGTAGCCGTCGGAGGCCATCGGCAGCCCGGTGTACTGGCCGGTCTCGCAGATCAGCGTCGGTGGGGCGGTCACCCCGGGCAGGCCGTGCGCCCGGGCGTAGTCGCCGTCGCGGTAGATCGGATTGTCGTCGCCGACCGCCATCGCGAAGTAGCGCCCGGCGGCGGCGCCGAGCGCCTCCGGCGCGGTGTAGACCTTGCGGGTGCCGAGCAGCGCCCGCAGCTCGTCGGTGAGCAGACCCATCAGCTACCTCCAGCGGTGCTCGGCCCGTCGGCGGGCTCGACCCGGTCGACGGCCAGCTCGGCCGGTTCGTCGGCGGGCTCGGGGTAGACGGCGGTCGGGAAGACCTCCAGCAGGAACTCGGGGCGCAGCAGCGCCGCGCAGATCGCCCCGGTCGACGCCGGCCAGGGCGGGCTGAGCAGCCGCTCGCGTACCCCGGCGACCGCCCGGTAGTCGCCGATCGCCGAGGCGACGCAGAATTCGGTGGTCTCCACCAGGTCCTGCGGGCCGAGCCCGGCGTGGTCGAGCAGTTCACGGATCGCCCCGTAGGTAACCTCGGCCTGCGCGCCGATGTCGTCGGGGTGCAGTGCCTGCTGGGTCCGCATGTCCAGGGCGGCGAAACCGGACATGTACAGGGTCCGGCCGGCCTTCACCCCGGGGGCGTAGGTCAGCGAGTCGTACCGCGACCAGCCGGGGTTGACCAGTTCCAGCGGATGCCGCGACGCGGTGACGTCGATCGCGACCAGCGCATCGGGATGGTGCAGCCGGCTCATCAGGATGCCACCGGCTCCCGGGTAGACGCCGGCACCGCCGAGCCGTTCGGCGCGGACCCGGTGGGTTCTGCGGTACACCTCTCGGGTCGCCGGGGTGGAGTAGTCGTAGGTGGTGACGGCGGCGTCGAGCGACAGACCGGCGGCGACGAGCAGGTCCTGCGCCCGGTCCAGGCAGTACGCGTACTGGCTGACGAAGTCGCCCGGGTGGACCACCTCGCCGGTGGCGTCGACCGGCAGCATGGTCGGCAGGTAGACGGCACCGTCGTGGCCGCCGCGCACCGGTGAGGGCACCCAGCTGCCGGCGGCTCGCGGTTCGCTGGCGACAAGCAACTGGCCGCCGCCGACGACGGCGTGCAGTTCGATCTCGATCAGCGCGGCCCGGCGGACCAGCCGCTCGACCACGACGGTACGGACCACCGGCTGGTGCTCGCCGAACACCTCGGCGCGCACGGCGGCCGCGGCGGCGTAGTCGTCGAGGCCGGCCACGGTGACGTTCTCGGTCACCCGGGTGACGTCGGCCGGTCCGTAGCCGGCGGCTTCCAGGATGGTCAGCACCTTGCGGTACGCGGTGGCGGTCTGGGTGGCCAGGTCACCGCCGACGGTCATCTTGCCGAGCGTGGTGTCGAGCGCGGCGGCGGTGTGCCCGGAGGTCCAGGCGGCGTCGCCGTCGGCCAGCCCGAGGCAGAAGGTGAACCCGTCGTACGGGAACCAGGGGAAGTCGGCGGGTCGGATCGCGGCGGGCGGCACGGGCGTCTCCCTGGTCAGTCACCGGCGGCGGCCAGCGCCGCCATGATCGGGTCGAGGTCGTCGAGGTCGTCGAGGCGGCGCAGCAGGTCGACGACGGGCGCGCCGGCCGGGCCGGCGTTGCCGAGGAACTTGGCGGCCAGTTCGTCGTCGGTCAGCGGGGTGTCCGGGCCGCCGCCGCTGCGCGGCACCGCGCCGCGTACGGTCGTGCCGTCGGCCAGGGTGACCACGACGGCACCGGGGGCGTCGGCGGCGTGCCCACCGGTGGCGACGATCCGCCAGTGCAGCCGGGCCGCGAGGGCGGTCACGTCGGCGCGGTCGATGACGTCGGGCCGGTAGCTGGCGGTGGTCAGGTCGCCGTCGAGCAGTGTCGCGGCGACGCTCCACGGCAGCGAGAACTTCGCCGCGTACGGGGTGGCCGGCCGGGTCAGGTCCCGGCCGGGCCCGCAGACCGTGGGTGCCGAGTCGGGGTGCACGTCGACGTCGATCCGGGCGATCGCGGCCGGGTCGGCGGGAAAACCGGGCTGGCGGCGGGCGGCGCGGGCGGCGTCGATCGCGGCGTGCGACAGCTGGCAGGCCGGGTAGGGCTTGATGCCGATCCGGAGGGTTTCCCAGCGTTGGCCGAGGCCGGCGATGATCGACGCCGGGTCGACGGGGCCGGCGGCCAGGGCGTCGAAGACGCCGTGCGGGCCGTCGAAGACGTTCGCCGGGCCGGCCGCGCCGGCGGCGGCGAGCCGGGCGGCGAGGATGCCGGCGTGCGAGGCGAAGCCGGGGTGCAGTTGTTTGGTGGCCGCCCCGGTGTGCAGGAAGGCGAGCAGCCCGCCGGCCTGGCTGCCGGCGATGCCGAGCGCGTCGGTGGCGCGGGCGGCGTCCAGCCGCAGCAGCCGGGCGGTGACCAGCGCGCTGGAGAAGACCCCGGCGACCATGGTGGCGTGCAGGCCGCGGGCGTGGAAGCCGTGCGGGGCGGCGGCGGCGACCCGGCAGACCGTCTCGTACCCGGCGATGGCGGCGTGCAGTACGTCGCGGCCGCTGGCGCCGACCTGCTCGCCGACGGCGAAGGCGGCGGGCAGCACCACGGCGGTGGCGTGCACCAGGCCGGCGGCGTGGGTGTCGTCGAAGTCGAGCGCGTGCACCATGGCGCCGGCGGCCAGCGCGGCGGCGGGGGCACCGATCGTGTCCCGGCCACCGAGCAGGGTGGCTTCCGGTGGGCCGCCGAGGTCGCGGGCGACGTGCAGCGCCGGGTCGACGGTGCCGCCGCGCCGGCCGGCCAGGGCGGTGCCAAGGCCGTCGAGCAGGTGCCGTAGCGCGGCCCGCCGGACCGCCGCCGGCGGGTCGAGCGGTCCGGTCGCCCAGTCGGCGAGCGCTGCGGCGATCATGGCGGGCCGGTCATCGGGCGGTGTCCTCGGAACCGGCGGCGGCCGGGCCGGGGCTACGGGGGGTGCCGAACGCGCCGGCGGCGGTCAACTCGGCCAGGGTCTGCGGGTCGAGCCCGAGGATGTCGCCGGTGACGGTGGCGAAGTCCTCGTTGCGTTGCGGCGCGCGGCGGTACGCGGGCGGTTCGGCGCCGACCCGCACCGGGCTGGCGAGCTGCGCCACGGTGCCGAACCGGGGGTGTTCGGTGGTGACCACGAGGTCCCGGGCGGCGGTGTGCTCCTCGGCCAGCGCCGCCGGCACGTCGTTGATCGGCCCGCAGGGGATCGCGGCAGCGTACAGCTGGGTCAGCCACTCCTCGACGGTGCGCTGCCGGAAGATCTGCTCCAGTTCGGCGAGCAGCTCGTCGCGGTTGTCGCGGCGGGTGCCGAAGGTCCCGTACGGCGATCCGGCGGCGGCCCATTCGGGGTGGCCGACGACGTCGGCGAGCCGGGTCCAGAACTTCTCCTTGGCACAGCCGACCACCATCCAGCCATCCTTGGCCTGGAAGACCTGGAACGGCACCAGCGACGGGTGCGCCGAGTGGTGGGTGCGGGCCGGCTGGAAGCCGGCGTTGAGATGCCAGGTGGCCGGGTAGGTGAGCATCGAGATCGCGGTGTCGTAGAGACTGACGTCGCAGTCCATGCCGACGCCGTCGCGGCGGGCGGCGTGCACCCCGGCGAGCAGCGAGATGGCGGCGACGAACCCGCCGGAGTAGTCGACCAGGGACAGTCCGGACTTGGTCGGTGGTCCGTCGGGTTCACCGGTGAGCTCCATCCAGCCGGCGAGTCCCTGCAGGATGTAGTCGTAGCCGGGTTCGGCCCGACGCGGGCCGGTCATCCCGAAGCCGGTCAGCGAGACGCAGACGATCCGCGGGTTGATGTGCTTGAGGTCGTCGTAGCGAATTCGCATCTTCTCCGGCACGTCGCCACGCAGGTTGGAGTAGACGACGTC
Organism: Solwaraspora sp. WMMA2065; assembly: GCF_030345075.1. Lineage (NCBI taxonomy): Bacteria > Bacillati > Actinomycetota > Actinomycetes > Micromonosporales > Micromonosporaceae > Solwaraspora > Solwaraspora sp. WMMA2065. The sequence continues at coordinate 730,611 of NZ_CP128361.1, read as the reverse complement.
GGCGACGGCGACGAGCTTCTCGAACACCTCGCGGCCGGCGTCGGTGGTCAGGTCCAGTGACAGGCTGCGTTTGTTGCGGTTGAACGTCTCGAAGAACAGCGAGTCCTCGTCCTCGGCGTACGGCGGCACGTAGCGGCCGACGTCGCCGCCGGCCCGTGGATCCTCGATCTTGATCACTTCGGCGCCGAGGTCGGCCAGGTGTACGGTGCCGAACGGGCCGGCGCCGTACTGCTCCACGGCGATGATCCGGATGTCGGCCAGCGGCGTCATGCTGCGGCTCCCGTCAGCTCGGCGATCAGCGCGATGATCTCGTCCTGGGCGGCTCGGGTCTCGGCGGCGGGCAGCCCGTGGGTGGGTGGACTCAACTTGACCGAGTCGGCGATGCCCGCGTACCCGGCGATCCGCTCGGCAACCTCGGCGCGGTCACCCGCCAGGGTCAGCGTGTCGACCATCCGGTCGCTGACGGAGTCGGCGAGGTGGTCGGCGCCGGCGCCGGCCCGGAACGCGTCGATCACCTGTTGCTGGTCGTCGGCGAGGCCGTGGAAGGCGAAGAAGTCGGCGTAGGTGCGCACGGTGGCGTAGAAGCCGACCAGGCCGGCGGCGCGGCGGCGGGCCAACGCCCGGTCGTCGGCGACCGAGCAGCAGGCGGAGACGACGACGTCGAGGTCGGCGCGGGTCCGGCCGGCCCGGTCGATGCCGGCGGTCAGGTCGGGCAGGATCTGCCCGGCCAGGTACGCCGGAGAGCAGAGTTCGTGGCTGATCCAGCCATCGCCGATCTGCCCGGCCAGCCGGGTCATCAGCGGCCCCATCGCGGCCAGGTAGACCGGGATGCCGGCCGGCGGCACCGGGAACGGGCGTTCGTAGCCGCGGATGCGCATCGGCTCGTACTCGCCGTCGAGCATCATCGGTTCGCCGGTGGCGCAGTTGGCCCAGAAGTGCCGGATGTTGCGGACGGTCTCCCGCAGGTGGGCGACGGGTTTGCCGAAGTCGACGTGGTGCCAGTCCTCGTTGAGTCGCCGGACGCCGGAGCCGAGGCCGAGGATGAACCGTCCATCGGAGAGCTCGTCGAGGTCGAGCGCCTCCAAGGCGGTGATCATCGGGCTGCGGGTGAAGGCCAGCACGATCGAGGTGCCGATCCGGGCGGTCGTGGTGGTGCCGGCCAGCGCGGCGGCGGTGCCGGTTGCGCTACGGTGCAGTTCGGAGACCCAGAGCACCTCGGCGCCGGCCTGCTCGGCGCGACGGCCGGCGGCGGCGAGTTCGGCGAGGGTCTCTCCCCAGGGCTGGTAGGTCAGGCGCAGGCTCATCCGGTCGCCTCGTTCTCCAGCGACAGCGGGGTGGCGGCGGCCGGGAAGATTCCCTCGACCTGCTTGGCGCCACGCTTGTAGACGTAGAAGGTGCGTTTGAAGGCGCAGACCTGTGCGCCGTCCTGGTTGAGGGTGCGGGTGCGGACCGTCACGATCCCGGCGTACGGGCGGGACCCGGATTCACGCTTGTCGAGTACCAACGATTCACTGTAGAGGGTGTCGCCGGCGAACACCGGGTGCGGCAGGACGATCTCGTTCCAGCCGAGGTTGGCAAAGGCGTTCTGGGTGAGGTCGGTGACGCTCTGCCCGACCGCGATGGCCAGGGTCAGGGTGGAGACGACCAGTGGCCGCTCGAACTCCGACCGGGCGGCGTACTCGGTGTTGAAGTGCATCTGGCTGGTGTTCATCGTCAACAGGGTGAACCAGGTGTTGTCCGCCTCGGACACGGTGCGCCCGAGGGGATGCTGATAGACGTCGCCGACGCCAAAGTCTTCAAAGAAGCGTCCGGTCCACCCCTGCCGTACCGACATCGACCGATCCTCTCGCCCGCCCGTGAACTGCCACCAGCTTATTTGTCTGACTTTTACGAGTCAAGGGCCAGCAACTCAACCAGGCCAACGAAAACGCCCTGCTCAGCACGACAGCAGGGCGTAGTTCCGAAACATCAGGTATTTAGTTGTGAGTTTGTCTTCAGTGTCCGTCGTACGCCCGGCGGACGGTACCCAGGTGGGCCCGCATCGCCGCCTGCGCACCCTCGACATCACCGGCCTCGACATAGCCGCAGATCTCGGTGTGTTCGGCGTCGATCTGGCTCCAGTACTCCGCGGGCATGTCGCGGTCGGCGGTCCGCGCCTGCAGCACCCGGAAGACCGGCTCGGCCATCACCCCGAGCAGCTGGTTACCGGTCGCCTCGACCAGCACCCCGTGGAAGGTCCGGTGCTCACGGAACTTGCGGCCGCGGGCCCGGGTCGACTTCTCCCGCTCCACCGCTTGACGCATCAGCACCAGATGTTCGTCGGCGCGGCGCAGCGCGGCCAGCCCGGCCGCCGGCACCTCCAGGCACTCCCGCGCCTCCAGCAGGTTGTCCAACGTGATGTCCCGGGCCCCGGACATCAGCCCGAAGCTCATCTCCAGATACTCGCTCACCTGGTCGAACTGCACCCGGGCCACGAAGGTGCCGCCGGTGGTTCCCCGGGTGGTGCGGATCAGATCCTTGGACGCCAGCACCCGCAACGCCTCCCGTACCGTGCTACGGCTGACCCCGAAGATCTCCGACAGCTCGACCTCGGTCGGCAACCGGTCCCCCGCGGTCAGCGACCCGTCCAGGATCCGCTCCCGCAACTGGTCGGCGACCTGCTGGTACGCGGGTTGGACCCGGGTCACCCCGAGCACCCCAGGATCCCGGCGGTGCCCCGGGATCGCCTTTTCCGACCGGCTCGCCGGCTCGTGCGTCACGTCCTTGGCCATGGTCACTTCGGCTCCGCATCCTTTCGGACCCGCACACCGGAGTGCGGATTCGTCGCGAACCACCACGGTAGGGCATGGCGGACGCCGATCCGCGTCACTGTCGGCCATCCCCGGTCGAACGGGTGGTCCCGGCCAGCTCGCCGATCAGCGCCCGCGTTGCCGCCCGTTCCTCCGGGGTGCCGTAGAACTGGGCCGCGAAGGTGCTCGCCCCGGCCCGCGCATAGCGGTCGATCTCGGCCCGCACCTCGTCTGCGTCACCGACGATCGCCATCTGGTTGGCCCGCTGTAAACCTTCGCGGTCCAGCATCGCCCGGTAGGACGGCTTGTCGTCGTACCAGCCGAGCACCGGGTCGATCGCCGCGCGGGCCCGGGTCGGGTCGTCGGTGACGCAGACCGCGGCGGTCACCACGATCTCGGGGGCCGGCCGACCAGCCGTCCGCGCGGCGGCGGTGATCGCCGGTACGGTCAGCTCGGTCAGCGTGCGCGGGCCGACCATCCAGGTGATCGTGCCGGCGGCAAGGGCACCGGTCAGCTCCAGCATCTTCGGGCCCAGCGCGGAGACCATCACCGCCGGTGCCGGCGGGTCGCCGCTGATCGTCAGGTCACCCCGGGCGGTGATCACCTCACCGGTGTAGCGGACCCGCTGGGTCAGCGCGCCGGTCAGCGCGGTCAGGTACTCGCGCATGTAGCGCGCCGGCCGCTCGTAGGACATCCCCCAGCAGGGCTCGACCACCTGCGGGTGCGACGGCCCGACGCCGAGCACCAACCGGCCGCCGAGCAGCATGTTGGTGGTGAGCGCCTGCTGGGCCAGGGCCATCGGGTGACGCGGGTAGACCGGCACCACGGCGGTGCCGATCCGCAGCCGGCTCAGCTGCCGACCGTACGCGCCGATCACGGTCAGCGTGTCGTGCCCGAAGCCCTGCGTCAGCCAGTAGCTGGCGATCCCGTCGGCGTCGGCGGCCCGCAGGTCACGCTCGAGGTCGTCGAGCCGTTCGATGTGGCTGAAGATCCCGTAGTCCATCGTGCCCCTCAGTGCCGGAATTCCCGCATGGACTCGCCGCGCCGGGCGGTCGAGGCGTCGGAGCGGGCCAGCATCGCCAACCCGAACGCCTCGGCCGCGGACCGCTGCGCCTGCACCGCCGTCCACACCGTCTCCACCGTGGTGGTCAGCACGTCGAGCGGATGCTGGGCGATCTCGGTGGCGATGGCCAACGCCCGGTCCACCAGATCGGCGGGAGCGGTCACCTCGGTCACCAGACCGAGCTCCAGCGCCCGGCGGGCGTCGATGCGGTACGCGCGCCCGGTCAGCACCATCCGCATCAGCTCGCCGAGCGGCAGCCGCCCCAGCGCGCCGACCGCCTCGACCGGGTTGGCCAGGCCCACGTCGTGGTGGGTGTCGAAGAAGGTCGCCGTCTCGGTGCAGAGCACCACGTCGGCGTCGTTGACGAAGTGCCAACCACCGGCGCAGCAGTGCCCGTTGACCGCCGTCACCACCGGCTTGTAGACGCCCAGGTCGCGGGCGGTCAACGCGACCCGGCCGGCGTGGTCCAGCGACGGACTGGTGACCCCGGCGTCGAGGGTGTCGTCGACGTCGAAGCCGGTGCAGAAGCCGCGCTCGCCGGCTCCGGTCAGCACGGCGACGTGCAGGCCGTCGTCGGCACCGAACCAGCGCCAGGTACGCCGCAGTTCGTCGACCATCACCCGGTCGTAGGCGTTGAGCCGGTGCGGCCGGTCCAGGGTGACCAGCAGCACCCGCCCGTGCCGGGTCAGCGTGAGGGTGCTGGTCGACGGCGGTTTCACGGCTGCTCCGGGTTTGCCGCGCCGACGCCCGGCGCAGAATCGGACTCGGACTCCGGCTCGGGCTCGGGCAGTGGGCGCAGCAGGTAGGAACGCGTCATCCGCAGGACGGTCTCGTCCCGCTGGTTGCGTACGTCGTCGTGCACCACGCCCACGTACATCCGCCCGCCCGGGGTCGGCTCCAACCGCGTCACCTCGATACGCACGCGTAGCGTGTCACCGGCGGACACCGGCCCGGTGTAACGGATCTCGTCGATGCCGAGCGCGGCGTGGCAGTCCAGGCCGGCGGCGTACCAGGCGGCGTACATGGTGGTCGAGGTGAGCCCGGCGGCGAGCGCGATCAGGCACGGCCCGCCCAGGATCGGCCGGCCGAACCCGGTGCCGCGCATGTACTCGGCGTCGGTGTGCAGCGGGCCGTTCTCCCAGGAGACGTTGACGATCGCGGCGAAGTCTCCGTCGGTCAGCGTCCGGGCCGGGGTGAGCAGCACCGCCCCGGCCGCGAACGCGGTCGGCAGCCGGGGTCGCAGCGCGCCGGTCACGACGCACCCGGCCCGGCGAGTCGGGTGTGTGCCTCGTCGACGACGAGACCACCGTCGTCGGTGGCGGTCATCGTCGAGATGATCTCGTGGGTGAGTTCGCGGCTGACGTCGAACAGCCGGGGATCGTCGTAGCTGCGCGGCAACGGCACCTCGACGTCGACCACCCGGCGTACGGTCGACGGCCGGTTGGACATCAGCACCACCCGGTCGGAGAGCACCGCGGCCTCGAACACGTTGTGGGTGACGAAGACGAACGCCTTGCCCGCCGTCTGGGTACGCAGTTCCAGCAGCAGCTGACGCAGGCTGCGGGCGGTGAACTCGTCCAGCCCGCTGAACGGCTCGTCCATCAGCATCACCGGCGCGTCCAGCACGAACGCCCGGGCTAGCGCGGTGCGCTGCTGCATGCCGCCGGAGATCTGGTGCGGATAGTGGTTCTCGAAGCCGGCCAGTCCGACCCGACGCAGCACCGGCATCACCCGGTCGGACCACTGCGCCCGGTCCACCCCGGTCGCCTTCAGGGCGAACTCGACGTTCTGCCGGACTGTCTTCCAGGGCAGCAGCCGCGGCTCCTGGAACACGTAGCTGAACTGCACCCCCGGTGCCCCGCTGCGGATCTCGGCTGTGCCGGTGAAGTCGGTGTCCAGCCCGCTGAGCATGTTCAGCACGGTCGACTTGCCACAACCGGACGGTCCGACCAGCGCGACGAACTCGCCGTCGGCAATCTCCAGGTTCATCCGCTCGATGACCGTGATGAAGCCGTTGCGGGTGTGGAAGCCCTTGACCAGGTCGGATATGACGATCCGGGCGTCGGCGCTCATCGGGCCCCCTCCGGACGCCAGCGGAACAGCTTGGCCTCGATCGGTTTGAACACCGCCAACTCCAGCACCACCATCAGGATCGAGAAGAACAGCGTGAGTGCGAAGACCTGTTCCATCCGGAAGAGCTGGAACCAGTAGTTGAGCCGGTAGCCGATGCCGTCGGTGCGGCCGAGCAGCTCGGCGAGGACGACGACCTTCCACACGATGCCGAACCCGAACCGGGCCGAGGCCATCACCGCCGGCAGCACCTGGGGCAGGGTCACCTCCCGGGTACGCAGGCCCCGCGACGCACCGAGAGTGCGGGCCATCTGGCCGAGCCGGGGGTCGATCGCCTTGACCCCGGACCACATGTTGATCGCGATGATCGGAAAGGACGTCAGGGTGATCGCCACGACGGTGGCGGTGTCGTTGAGGCCGAACATGATGAACGCGACGATCACCCAGCAGAGGCTGGGGATGGTCTGGCCGACGGCGATCCAGATGTCCAGCAGCCCTTCGGCGATCCGGGACAGCCCCATCACCAGACCGACCAGCACACCGAGCACCATGGAGGCGGCGAAGCCGATCAGGATCCGGACCATGGTGACCTGCAGGTCGGTCCAGAAGACCGTCTCCTGCACGCTGGTCACCAACGCCGACGCGGTGGTCCACGGGGTCGGCAGGATCCGCTCACCGACGGCCAGTGAACCCAGCCACCAGATGACGATCAGCATGAACACGGAGGCGATCCGCAGCGAGACGCCGTGCCGCAGGAAGCGGTGGGCACCACCGCGCCCACCGCCACCGCGGCCACCCGCCGCGCCACGATCCGCCGCTCCGGCCGTCGCTTGCGCCGGCTGGGTGGTTTCGGACAGGGTCATCGTGCGTCTCCTCGCGAGGCGGGGGGTGGTCGACGTCAGACGAACAGCCCGTCGGGCACCTCGGGCAGGAACTCCGGCTCACCGTTGTCGCTCAGGAAGGTGAGCAGCTCGGCGGCCTGCTGCTTCTCCTGCTCGCCCCACTGCTCGACGAGCCGGCCGCGCTGGTTCTCCCAGATGACGTCGAGCACTGCCTGGTCGTCGATCTCGTACAACTCCCGCAGGGCGCTGTCCCACAGCGACTGGTCGCCGTTGAACCGGGTCTGGTACTCGAGGTTCACGTCGACGAAGGCCTGCACGGCCTCCTGGTTGGCGTCGATGAAGTCGGTGGCGAAGTCCCAGCCGGCGGTGAACGCCTGCAGCCCGGTGGCCTCCTCCAGCAGCACGCCGAGGTCGCCCAGCGACCGGTACTCGCCGCTGACCACCCGGTCCGCACCGGCCGGGTCGATCACCAGTGCCATGTCCACGTCGCCCTGGCCGAGCAGTTCGGCCATCAGGTTCGGGGCGCCGTACTGCACCTCGCAGTCGGTGGTGGGGTTGAAGCCGTGGTATTCGCGGCAGAGTGCGAAGAACTGGTTGGTGGAGGAACCGATCGCACTGCCGAACAGACCAAGCTTGCGCCCACGCAGGTCACCGAGGGACTGGATGTCGCTGTCGGCGCGCACCAGGATGCCGTTGGTGGTGCGCTGCAGCGCGCAGACGACCTTGCGGTCGACGCCGGTGGCGACCAGGTTGGCGGTGGACGGGATGCCGCCGAGGCCACCGTCGACCTCGTTGGCCCGGTACGCGGTGTAGACGGCGGCCGCCTCGGCGTACTCCTCGTACTGGATGTCGAGGCCGGCGGCCTCGAAGGCACCGTCGGACATGGCGAGCTTGAACGCGGCGAGCGCCGAGGCCGGTAGTCCGGCGAGTCGGATCGTGGTGAGGTCGCCGTCGGCGGCGCCGGTGGAACCGGAGTCGGAGTCGTCGCTGCCGCAGGCGGTCAGCAGTACGCCGCCCATGAACGCGCCGCCGAGACCGGCGAGCACGGAGCGACGGGAGAGGGCGACACCGGAACTATTGAAGTGGGACACGATGGCCTCCTGATCACGAAGTCCGTGCGGTCGACAGGTGAGCCGCGAGCCGCATCGGGACCTTGGTGCGGATGACACTAACGGCCTCTGACCAGCCAGTCCACTAAAAGTCAGAGTTTTACCGTACTGACACAATCTCCACCGCTGGCAGCAGCGCAACAAGCGGGCAGCGCCGCGTTTCAATACGGGTACAGCGACGAAAACCGTCCCACCCACATTGGTCAGACATTGGAAGAGAAGGCGCCTACAATCAACCCTTACCAGGTTGACTGACGTACTCGTCGCGGATCGTCCGCTTGAGGATCTTCCCGCTCGGGTTGCGCGGCAACTGGTCGACCACGTGCCATTCCCGGGGAACCTTGTACCGCGCCACGTGCTCCCGTACGTAGCCATCCAGCGTGGAGACGTCGATCTGCTGGCCGGCACGGCTCACCACGAACGCGGCGATCCGCTCGCCGTACACCTCGTCCGGAACGCCGACCACCGCGACCTCGTCCACCGGCCCGTGCCGCGCGATGACCTCCTCGATCTCGCGGGGGAAGATGTTCACCCCACCCGCGATGATCATGTCCTTCTTCCGGTCGACGATCGAGATGAAGCCTTCCTCGTCACGGACCGCGATGTCGCCGACCGAGAAGAAGCCGTCGGCGTCGTACCCGGCCCGGGTCGCCTCCTCGTCGTTGAGATAGCCGGTCAGCAGCAGCGGCGAACGCGCGTACAGCTCGCCGGGCTCACCCGGGCCGACCTGCGCCCCGTCCTCGTCGACCAGCCGTACCTCGTTCCAGAACCACGGATGACCCACGCTGCCCGCCCGGTCCAGCGCGAACTCCGGCCGCAGGTTGGTCACGATCGAGCACTCCGTCGACCCGTAGAGCTCGTGCACCTCCACGCCGGGAAACGCCTCGATCACCCACTCCTTGAGCGCGACCGGCAACGCGGCGGCGTTGAAGTAGAGGGTCTTCAGCGCCGACAGGTCGTAGCGGGCCGCCGGCTCCGGACAGAACCGGCGGATGTGCTGGGCGTGGGTGGGCACCAGGAAGACCGTCTCCGCCCGGCTGCTCACCATCAGGTCGAGCAGCCGCTGCGGATCCCAGCTCGGCAGTACCGTGCAGGAGCCGCCGAGCATCGGTGCCGCGTACGCGAACTCGAAGCCGGCGCCGTGGTACATCGGCGCCACCGCGATCGTGCTGCGGTTCGGGCCCAGCCCGTAGTCCAGCCCCACCCCGAACGCGGTCAGCACCCGGCCCCGGTGGGTGAGCAGCACCCCCTTGGGTCGCCCGGTGGTGCCGGAGGTGTACGTGACACAGAACGGATCCAGCTCGTCGACCGGCACCTGCGGGTCGACCGCCCGCCCACCGTCGAGGAACGTCCCGTAGTGCTCGCCCACCCCGCCGTCGAAGCTGAGCACCAGCCGTAGCCCGTCGAGCAGCCCGTCGACCCGGTCGGCGAGGTCGTCGGCGACGATGATCCCCTGGACGGCCGAGTGGGCCAGGATGTACGCGTTGTCGGTCACGTTGTTGCGCGGGTTCAGCGGCACCGTCGGGATACCGGCCTTGGCCATCGCCGCGGAGATCTCGAAGTACTCGTACCGGTTGTTGCTCAGCACCGCGATCCGCTCCCCGGGCGCCAACCCCCGGTCCAGGGTCGCACTGGCCAGCTGGCTCGACCGCTGGTGCAGGGCACCGAAGGTGACCTCACGGTCGCCGTCGACCACCGCGATCCGGCGTGGCGTGGCGCGGCCGAACTCCCGGATCCCGGCCGCCATGTTGAGCTGCACACCCGTCACCTTGGGTCCGCCTTTCCCGATTCGTTCATCAGCATGACGGCTTCGGCCTCGGCCACGGGCGCACCGTCGGCGTCGACGGCGGTCCACCGCAGCTCGGCCACGACCTTGCCGCTGGAGGTGCTCCGGCTGGCGAGGCGCTCGATCCGCACCCGCAGCGTGGCGCCGGCCCGGACCAGCTGATGGAACCGCATCCGGCGCAGCTCCAGCAGCGCGATCGCGTCGTCGAGCTGGCCGGACTGCTCGGCCAGGCCGCCCATCAGCAGCAGCACCGCCTGGCCGGGCAGCGGCGGGCCACCGCCACTGCCCGGGTCCGGCGGGTTGAACAGCGGATGGGTGTAGCCGCCCCGACTGATCAGGGTGTCGACCAGCTCCGCGGTGACGGTGACCGACGGCGGATCCGCCGACGGCGAGGGCGGGGCCGGCGGTTCAGGCAAGGCCGCGGACATCGACGTCCCCCCAGACCGGCTCGCGCTTGTCGACGAACGCCCGGTAGCCCTCGGCCACCTCGGGCACCTCCTCGTGCAGCCGGGAGAACATCTCGCGCTCGTAGCGCAGGCCCTCCTCCAGCGTCATGGTGTGCACCGAGTTGAGCAGCCGCTTGGTGATCGCCATCGCCGGGCGGGACCGGCCGCGCAGCGACGACAGCAGCTTGCCGACCTCGTCGTCCAGCTGCGCCCGGGGTGCGCTGGCCAGCGCGACACCCCACTGCACCAGCTCCGGCCCGCGCAGCCACAGCGGGGTGAGCATCAGCGCCTTGGCCCGCTGGTCGCCGAGCTTGCGCGGCGCACGCTGGCTGGAGCCGGCACCGGGCGGCATGCCGAACTCCAGGTGGATGTCGCCGACCTTCGCCTCGTCGGCGGCGATCACGAAATCACAGGCCAGGATCAGCTCGAAGCCACCGGCGCGGGCGAGGCCGTTGACCCGGGCGACGACCGGTACGCCGAGCTGCTCGATGCGACGCAGTACCGCATGGTACGAGCGCAGGAACGGCAGGAAGATCCGCTGTGGGTCGTCGAAGCAGGATTCCAGGAAGTCGATGTCCATCCCGACGCTGAACGCCCGGTCCCCCACTCCGGTGATCACCACGGCCCGCAGGGTGTGATCGACCTCGGCGGCGGCCAGGGCGGCGTCCAGTCCGGCGATCGCCGCCGGCGTCAGGCTGTTCATCGTCTCCGGGCCGTCGAGGACGATCGTCATCACCTGGTCGTCGGTGGCGAACCGTACGTCGGTCACGCCGTCGCCTCCCCGATCTTGACGAACAGCTCGACGTCGGTGTCGGCGACGATGGGCGGCGGCGTGGCACCGGCCGGCAGGTGTATCAGCGAGCAGGCGGTCAGCGGCTGCCCCGCGACCGTCAGGGTCCCCGTGGTGGTGACGAGGAACCGTTCCCGGTCGACCGGCTGCGGCGTACCGGTGTAGCCGGCCGGCAGCCGGACCAGCGCACTGCACGCCCCGGTGACCACGTTGCGGCTCAGCGGCCGGCCCACCGGTGTCGGTCCGGTGTCGGGCGACGGCAGCCCGACCACCTCGGCGTCGACACCCGACCACCGGGCGGTCAACGGTGCCCAGGGCAGCTGCCGCGACTCGACCCGCCGCAGGTAGCCGCGCGGGCCGACGTCGTCGGCCGCCCCGGCTGCCCCGTTTGCCCGGGCCCGCACGCCGGCCTGGTCGTCCGGGCAGACCACCCGGGTCACCCGGTCACTGCCCTCGGTGGCGACCGCGCCCTCCATGCACAGGATCGCGGTGAAGCCCTCGTCGCTGCTGGCCTTGTGCACCCAGCCCGGCGGACGCCAGAAGTAGTCGCCGGCGATCAGCCGTCCCTCGGCGCTGAGGTCGACCACACCGTCGAGGAAGTACGCCTCCTCCACGCTGTCGTGGTAGGCCTCGCTGAGATCGCGGTAGCCGGCGACGGCCCGGATGTGGTCGATCCTGCGGGTGGTGTCCCGGTCCAGCCACAGCGACCGCATCCAGTACCGGGACAGCAGTTCACGCACCTGGTCGGGGTCGCCGCCGAAGTTGTCGCGGAAGGCGGGCTCCATCGAGTCGTAGACCTGCTCGCCGTTGACCCACGGCACGTTCCCGGCGTCGACGATCGTGACTGTCATCGGTGCACCTCCACCTCCCGCCACTGGCGGCGAGTACGCCCAGTGCCTCAACCTAATATGTCTGACGTTAGGCGTAAAGACACTGGACAACAGTCCTTGACGCCAACACTGTTTCCGCCGTGTAACCTCGTCGCCCGCCGAGCAAGCAGCAGTTCCAGGCCACACTCTGCAGGTGGGAACCCTCGTCTGGCAAGACCTTGACAGCCTCGGACCTCATTCATCAGACTTTTGTCCGGAAGGCGGTGGCCGGTGTCGACCTCTGCGCTGGAGGAAACCCCACGACGTCCGTCGGCGAGGATGGCTGCCGCCTCCGGCGCGCTGATCCTCGTCGCCGTGCTGGGCAGTTTCGCCGCCACCCCGCTGTTCGCGATCTACGCGGACCGGTGGCAGCTGACGCCGGCGCAGGTCGCCGTCGCGTTCGCCGGCTATCCCGTCGGGGTGATCCTGGTCGTGACGCTACTGGGCGGTCTGTCCGATCTGGTCGGTCGACGGGCGGTGATGTTCGGCGGGGTCGCGCTGGTCCTGGCGGCGTGCCTGGTGACCGCGACCGCGGCGTCGCTGCCGGCGCTGGTCGCCGGGCGGGTGGTGCAGGGCATGGCGACCGGGATGGTCAGCGCCACCACCGCCGCCGCGCTGCTGGACTTCCATCCTCGCGGCACCCGTGCGGGGAGCCTGACCCACTCGGTCTGCACCACCCTCGGCATGGGCCTGGCACCGCTGATGTCCGGGTTGCTGGCCGACCACACCCGCTACCCGCTGGTGCTGCCGTTCGTCGTCATCGGCGTGGCCGCCCTGGTGCCGTTGATCCTGCTGGTCCGCACCCCGGCCGACCGTCGGACGACGCGACGGATCCGGCTGGTCCGGCCGGTCCGGGTCCCCCGCGCCATCCTGCTGCCGTTCAGCGTCGCCACCTGCTCACTGATGACCCTCAACGGGTGCATGGCCCTGTTCGGCACCTTCGGCTCGCGGATCCTCGCCGAAGGTGCCGGCGTCACCGCCGCCGGCGGCACCGGCGGACTGCTCACCCTGCTGATCGGTATGACGCTGCTGTCCCAGTTGCTGTTCAACCGACTCGACTCGACCCGGTCGATCTGCCTGGGCGTAGTGGCGATCACCGGTGGCGCCGGGGCCACCGCGCTGGCCCTGCATCTTCAGGACCCGGCGGCCACCGTCACCGGCGCGGTGCTGGTCGGCTTCGGGGGCGGGCTGACGCTGCTCGGCGCCACCCGACTGATCGGCGAGTCGGCACCGACGCACCGGCGGGCGGAGATCTACGCGGCGTGGATGGTGGCCGCCTTCACCACGCTCGGCGGCAGCGCACTGCTCAGCGGCGCGGCGCTGACCGGCACCTCGCTGTCAGCGGTGCTGACCGTCGCGACCGGGATCATCGCCCTGCTCAGCACGTACACGCTGGGTGCCGCCGCCCTGGACGCCCGCCGCCGCCGTCGGCGGTGAAGGGCCGCGCGGCCGCCGGTCAGTCGCCGTCGCGCCCGCCGGGTCAGTCGCCGTCGCGCCCGCCGGGTCAGTCGCCGTCGCGCCCGCCGGGTCAGTCGCCGTCGCGGGCGGCAGCGTCACCGACGTCACTGGCGTCGTCATCGGCCAGGGCGGCGATGTCGCCGACCGCGTCGGCCATGCCGGTCCGCAGGTCGTCCAGCACACTGGCGACGGAGCGCACCCGGTCGACCAGGCCCACCGCCTGGCCCGCCGCCGAACCCATCACCGGGGTCACCTGATGCTCGAACGAGCTGACGACGGCGTCACGGGCGAGGAGCTGCTGCACCGGTGAGGCCAGCGGCGCCGGCGCCGGCGGCTGCTGCCAGGCCCGGGTCCACGCGGTGGTCAGCTGTCGGGTCGGCTTACCGGTGTACGACGTGGTCTTCGCGGTGTCGGTCGCCGCCGCCGTCACGATCTTGTCCTTGACCACCGGGTCGAGATCGCTCTCGGCGGTGGAGAGCCAGATGGAGCCGGTCCACACCGCCTGCGCGCCCAGTGCCAGTGCGGCGACCACCTGACGGCCGGTGGCGATGCCGCCGGCGGCGACCACCGGCACCTCACCGGCGGCCGCCACGACCTGCGGCACCAGCACCATCGTGGTGGTCTCGCCGGTGTGTCCGGCCGCCTCGTAGCCCTGGGCGACGATCACGTCGACGCCGGCGGCCAGCTGATGACGGACGTGTCGCTGGTCGCCGACCAGGCCGGCGACCAGCATGTCGCGCCGGGTCGCGACGGCCCGCACCGCGGCGGGCGGCGGCCCGAGGGCGCTGGCCACCAGCCGGACCGGGTGGGCCTGGACGACCTCCCACAACGCGTACGCGTTCGCGTGGGTCATCAGATGGTCGATCTCGGTCGGCATCCCACCCAGCCGGGTCCGCCCGGGTGCGCTGCGCCGCTGCGGGATGCCCAGCCGGGTCCGCAACCCGGCGACGAACTCCTGATGCCCGGCCGGGATCTGGGCGAGCAGGTCCGCCGGGTCGTCACCGGCCGTCGTGGCGGGAAAGAGCAGATCGACACCGTACGGCGTACGCCCGCACTCCCGGTCGAGCCAGGCGAGATCCTGCTCGAGATCCTCCGGGGACATCGAGGCCGCGCCGAGCACCCCGAGTCCACCACCCCGGCTCACCGCCGCCACCACGTCCCGGCAGTGGCTGAAAGCGATCACCGGCAGGTCGATGCCGACCCGCCGACACAGCGGCGTCACGACGCCGAGGCCGAGGTGACGGCGCAGACCTCGCAGCCGTCGGCGTCGACCGAACAACTGGCCCCGGCCGTCGCGTCCACACCCAGGTAGGCGTCTACCAGGGCGGTGACCGCGCCGAGCCGGCCGGTCCGCGCTGGCGCACCGGTGGCGGCGAGCGCGGCGGCGTGCCCGGCCCGCAGGCCGACGACGGACGGGTCGAGGATCTCGATCCCGGTCCGGTGCCCGACCTCCTCGACGACCGGGGTCATGCAGGTGCAGCCGAAGAAGATCAGGTCGGTGCCATCGGCGTCGGCGGCCCGCAGGCACGCCTCGGTGATGGCGGCGACCACGTCGGTCTCGCCCCGACCCATCCGGGCCTTGACCCCGCTGTCGGTGCCGACCAGGTCGAGCTCGGTCTCGTCGGAGAGGTAGTGCACGCCGGCGGCGAGCTCGCCACCGGGGCAGGTGGCCAGTCGTTGCGCGTAGAGGTAGTCCATCGAGGCCGGCCAGACGGTGACGATGCTGAACCGCCGACCGAGTGCGGCGGCCCAGGCCAGTGTCGCCTCGCCGGCACCGACGATCGGCACCGTGGTGGCCGCCCGCAGCCGGTCCACGCCGTAGTCGCCGAACGTGTCGATGTAGACGGCGTCGCAGCCGGCGGCGATCGCCGCCTCGGCGACGTCGACCGTGCCGACCTCGGTGAGCAGGTGTTCGTAGGGGGTACGGGCGAACCGCCGCAGGCGCGGGTCGAGCAGTTCGGTGACGAGTCCAGGTGGATCGGGCAGGACCGGGGCCCGTTTCGCGTCGGAGTTGATGACCGCCAGTCGTCGCAGCTCGCTCATGTCGACCTCCCGGCAAAAGTCTGACTTATCTCTTCGCAGAGTGTCAACGATCCACCGAACACGTATTCAGCTGCTTACTCGGCCGAGGAAGAAAGGTCTGCCGTCAGTCTCGGCGAACGGACCGACACCGTCGGGAGGTGACGGGACCGGGCGCCGGGACCGGCTCAGTCCGTCGCGGCGGTCGCCGCCCGTACCGCAGCCAACCGACTCCGCAGGTGCTCCCGGTCCGGCTCGGTGCCGGCCAGCTCCAGCGCCTGCCGGTAGGCGTCGGCCGCGTCGGCGTACCGGCCGAGACGCTGCAGCAGCTCGGCCCGGGCCGCCGGGAACGGGTGGTGCGAGCGCAGCCGAGGGTCGGCGGCCAGCTCGTCGAGAATGGCCAGCCCGGCGGCCGGGCCGTCGCGCATGGCCACCGCCACCGCCCGGTTCAGGTCGACCACCGGCGAGGGCGCGATCCGCGCCAGTACGTCGTACAGGGCGACGATCTGCGGCCAGTCGGTGCCGGCGACGTCGGCGGCCTCGTCGTGCAACGCGGCGATCGCGGCCTGCAGCCCGTACGGTCCGGGCGGGCCACCGGTCAACGCCGTACGGGCCAGCCCGCAGCCTTCGGCGATCATCGGTCGGTCCCACCGCCGCCGGTCCTGCTCGTCGAGGAGCACCAGCGCCCCGTCCGGGCCGGTCCGGGCGTGCCGACGGGCGTGGACCAGCAGCAGCAGCCCGAGCAGGCCGGCGGTCTCCCGTTGGGTCGGGAGCAGCCGGTGCAGGATGCGGGCCAGCCGGACGGCCTCCTCGGCCAGGTCGAGGCGCTGCAGGTGCGGACCGGAGCTCGCCGCGTAGCCCTCGGTGAAGATCGAGTACACCGCCTGCAGCACGCCGGGGAGTCGCTGCGGCAACTCGTCGACACCGGGCACCCGGAACGGAATGCGCGCGTCGCGGATCTTGCGTTTCGCCCGGACGATCCGCTGGGCCATCGTCGCCTCCGGCACGAGGAAGGCCCGGGCCACCTCGGCGGTGGTCAGCCCGCCGAGGTGGCGCAGGGTCAGCGCCACCCGGTCCGGCGCGGGCAACGCCGGGTGGGCGCAGGTGAAGAAGAGCGCGAGCCGGTCGTCGGGCAGGTCGGGGTCGATGTCGGCGGCCGGCGCCGGGTCGGCCCGGTCCGCCTCGGCCTGCAGCACCGCCAGGCGCAGCGCCAGCGTCCGGTCACGGCGGATCCGGTCCACCGCGCGACGCCGGGCGGTGGTCAGCAGCCACGCCCCGGGGCGGGTCGGCACGCCGGAGACCGGCCAGTGCGTCAGAGCCGCCTCGACGGCCTCGGCCGCCACCTCCTCGGCCAGGTGCAGGTCACCGAAGCGGCGGACCAGGGTGGCGAGCAGCCGGCCGTGCTCCTCGCGGAACACGGCCGCCACCGAGGTCCGCACCGTTTCCGGATCGGCACCCCGCACCGTTTCCGGATCGGCACCCCTCGCCGTTTCCGGATCGGCACCCCTCGCGGGCGCGGCGGGGTCGTCGGGCGATTCGACGCCGGCCATCGGGGGATCAGATCCCGAACTCGGCGACCGGACGCACCTGCACCGATCCCCCGTCCCGGGCACCGGGCGAGCGGGCCGCCCAGTCCAGCGCGACGTCCAGGTCCGGTACGTCGATGATGTCGTAGCCGCCGAGCACCTCGCGGCTCTCAGCGAACGGGCCGTCGGTGACGATCCGTTGACCGTCTGCGTCGACCTTGACCGAAGTGCAGGTGGTCAGGTCCGCCAGGGCGTTGCCGCTGACCCAGATGCCGGCGTCCTTCATCTGCTTGTCGTAGGCGATCCAGTCCTCGACCGTGCACTGCGCCCCGGCCTGGTCCGGGCCGTCGGTCGGCGGGCTGACGAACAACAGCATGTACTTCATGTCGGGCTCCTCGCAGGTAGTGGCGTTGCCGTACGCCATGACGACGATCGGCGGGCCGCCGGATCGACAGCCGATCCCTACGAATCCTGCGGTGACCGGCGACCTACTCGGAGTCGGCCAGGATGGCGTACAGCTTGCGGCGAGTCTCGTCGAGTACGGCCAGGGCCCGCTCCCGCTGCTCGGCGGTGCCGTTCATCATCACGTGGCGCAGCGCGTGCAACGTCTGCATACCGGATTCGCGCACGTCGTGCCAGCTCTCCACGGTTTCCGGGGCGAACTGCGTCCACGGCGCCTGCTCGGCGGCCTGCTCGGCCTCGGGGCGGCCGGCGTCGGTCAACGCGTACTGCCGGCGGCTGCCGCCGGCCGCGTCCACGGTCCCGACGACCAGCCCTTCGTCCTCGAGCAGTTGCAGGGTGGGGTAGATCGATCCCGGGCTCGGTCGCCAGGCACCGCCGGTGCGGGAGTCGAGTTCCCGGATCATCTCGTACCCGTGCATTGGTCCTTCGACGAGCAGGGCGAGCACGGCGGCACGCACGTTCGGCCGGCGGCGGCCGCGGCCGCCGCCCCGGCCCCGCCACGGGCCGCCGCCCGGCCCTGCGCCGAAGCCGGGACCGGGACCGGGACCGGGACCGAAGCCGGGGCCGGGACCGGGACCGAACGGCGGGAATCCGAATCCGCCCCGCATCCATGCCTGCGGTCCGCCGTGGAACCGGTGGTGGAACTTCATGGCTGCCTCCAACGATGCTTTGTCGATACACCGACGATATATCGCCAACCCGTCGACGACAACATGCCGTACGCCCGGCGGGTGCAGGACCCGCCAGGCGTACGGTGATTTGGTGCATTTGCTATAGAATGCTGATTTCCCCGTCCGTCCGTCAGCTACGTGCTCCGAGGTTCGGGTAACTGCGTGGTTGCAGAAAGGCGGAGCTCCGAATCCCGCCGTCCGTGGCGCGCGGCCCGATCAGCACCGAAGGATCCGTGCTGAGCAGATCCGAGTTGCTCCAGGAGCTTTTGATGTTCCACGAGTTCCCGGTCGCCGTGGAGTTGCCCAGCGACACCCCCGCCCCGTTGCTGACCGCGAGGTTCGCGGTCAACCGCGAGGTCGAGTTCGCGAACTTGTACCCGCTGTCGCCGTTGTTCCAGGCCGTGGTGCGGTCCACCGTGATGGTGCCCGGGTTGCCGTTGTCGATGAACCCGCTCACCGCGTTACTGAACGAGAAGCTGTTACGGATGGTGTGGTTCGCTGCCGGGTCGGGGTCACCGCCGCCCATCTTGAACCCGTTGCCGTCGCCGCTGTAGTTGGGCAGACCCCATCGGTTGAAGCCGTTACCCCAGGCCGCAGAGTCCTCGACGAGGATCGGAGAGGCAAACTCCCAGGCGTCGAAACCGTCGTCGGAGTTGTTCCACAGCCGGGCTCCGCGTACCACGTTGCCGTTGCCGGAGCCCTCCTTGATGGCCAGGCCGTCGGCGCTCTCGCCGTTCTTGCGTGGATCCCGGTTGCCGTACGAGTCGAGGTTGATCACCTGGTTGTTGCTCGCGGCGCCCTGAATCTGCAGGCCGGACTCGTAGTTGTCGCGGGTAACGAGACGTTCGAAGACGTTGTTGCTGCAGTCGCGGCAGAAGATGGCGTATGGCCCGTGAATGATTTCCAGGTCACGTACCCGCCAGTGGTCGGCCTCCATGTGCAGCACGCCACGCTCGAGGTTGGGGATGCTGCCACCGACCGGGGCCGGGGTGTGCGGCAGGTTCTCCCCGTCGAGAACCACCCGCTCCCGGTTGTAGCTGGTGATCGTGTACGGGTTGGCTGATGTGCCGTCCTTCATGATTCGCACGTTGGTGCTGAACTGGTAGGTGCCGCCCCGCATGGCGATCGTCGTGCCGGGGGAAGCCAGGGTCACCGCCCGAGCCAGGGTCGCCAGTGGAGCCCCGAGTGTGCCAGGATTCGCGTCGTTTCCGTTGGTCGCGACGATAAGCGTGTTGACCGGTGGCGCAGTCGTCGGTGGCGGCGCAGTCGTCGGTGGCGGCGCAGTCGTCGGTGGCGGCGCAGTCGTCGGTGGCGGCGCGGTGGTCGGTGGCGGCGCGGTGGTCGGTGGCGGGCTGGTGGGAACGGGTCCGTTGCAGACCGTGCCGTTGAGAGTGAAGGTCGTCGGCACTGGGTTCGACGAGTTGTTCCAGGTGCCGTTGAATCCCCCGGTCACAGTGCCGCCGGTAGGGATCGACGCGTTGTAGCTGACATTTCGCAGGACGACGGTGCCACTGGCCGGGTCGGCAGTGAATCCCCAGGACTGGGTGATTGCCTGGCCGGCAGCGAAAGTCCAACTCAGCGTCCAGCCGTTGATCGGCGCACCGTGGTTGGTCACGGCGAGGTTGGCACCGAAGCCACCCGGCCATTGCGCGGCGACGGTGTACGTGACCTGGCAGCCGCTGGCGGCGCTGGCCGACAGGGTGGTCACCGCGGTCATCCCCGCGGTGAGAGCCACGGTGGCCACGGCCGCCACCGGCCACGCCGGCCGTCGGAGGTGTCGAGTCATGGATTCTCCTGATGGTCGATCCAGCGGTTACCGGCGGGCAGCACGCCCACTGACGACCGGGACCACTGGTGGGTGAGGTTCGACGATGAGACAGCAGTTGGCATCCGCCGACCAGCCGGTGCCGGCCGGTCGGCCGAGTCACCTCCTAAACCTCGGTGGCCTGCGGTGAGGTGCGTGAAAGCGCTTTCCACACATCATATTGATAGATGTCATCACGTCAACAACCGGGAGTCTGCTGCCCGGCCGGGTCGACCTGGGGGACCCTGCTCGTCGACGCCGGGGATAGGGCCGCGCAACGATGACCGCGCTGATCCCTTGGGCATCATCGAGGCCCGCGACGCGTCAGCGGAACGCGGGATGGATCAGGACGAAGGCCGTGATGCATGCCATCACGACAGCACCGATCAGTACCGGCAGCGGCGCCCAGACCGCGTACAACGCCGTACTGGCGGTCGGTGCGAGCACGAAGGTGAGCCCATTGGTGGCACCGATCAGGCCGGCCAGCCCGCCCTGTTCCTCGCGGCGAACCGCCAGCGTCGGACCGGCGACGTAGCCGGGCATCGCGATACCGAGACCCAGTCCGATCATGGCCATCGCGACCACCAGGAACGCGATGTGCGTGTCGGGCACCAGCAGAGCGAACCCGACCAGCCCGACAGCACCGCCGACCCGCAGCAGCCTCGCCGGCCGCCAGCCGCTACGCGGCACCACGACGGTCTGCGCGAACGCCATCCCGACACCGGCGGCGAGCAGCGCCGTACCGGCGATCAACCCGGTCGCCTCCGCATCCAGTCCGAACCGGTCCTGGACGAGGAATCCGCTGACCACCTGGATGAAGCCGAGCGCGGTGAACATGCCGAACCCGGCGAGCAGGTACGGCCACACCCGGGCGTCCCACGCGCTGACCCGTACCGGCTCCTCGATCAGCTCGGTACGGTGCTCCCGGCGTAGCCGCACCGCGACGACGACCAGCCCGGCGGCCAGCAGCACCGGCACCACCACCAGCGGAGCCATCAGCCCGAACCCGGCGAGCAGCCCACCCACCAGCGCGCCGACGACCATCGCCACGCCCTGCACCGCCCCGATCCCGGCCATCCCCCTGACCCGGGCGGACTGGTCGTCGGTGACGTCGGCGATGTACGCCTGCGCGGTCGGCGGCACGGCGGCGAGCGCGGCTCCGAACCCGACGCCCCGGAACGCCACGAAGAGCAGGAACAACGTGCTGCCGGTCACGACGCCCCGCATGCCGAGGTCGGCGAGCAGCGCGAACAACGCCATCGTCAGGGTGGCCAGGGTGAACGCCGCGACCAGCACCGGCTTGCGGCCCCATGACTGGGACCGG
Source organism: Solwaraspora sp. WMMA2065 (assembly GCF_030345075.1). Classification (NCBI taxonomy): domain Bacteria; kingdom Bacillati; phylum Actinomycetota; class Actinomycetes; order Micromonosporales; family Micromonosporaceae; genus Solwaraspora; species Solwaraspora sp. WMMA2065. The sequence goes on along the minus strand of NZ_CP128361.1, from coordinate 709,583 downwards.
CGCCCCCACAGTTGGCTGGTGGCCACGACCGTCAACGCGGAGATGCTGATCGTCACCCCGACCTGCCACTCGGCGAGGCCGATCTCCCGGGCCAGCGGAGCGATGATCGGGTTCATCGACATCTGACCGAGGAAGACCAGGAAGACCGCGCCGAGCAGCAGCGGGATCTGCGGCCGTGGGACACCGGCCGGGCTGTCGGCGCGGGCCGTGCCGGGTGAGACCATCCGGTCACGCTAACCACCGGTGATCATCGGCACCAAGGACGCCGGTCACACCTGCCACCCCGGCTGTGACCAGCGACGATGGCGGTAGCCGTCACACCTGGCAGCCGTGGTCCGGGAGGTAGTCGAACCAGTCGAAGCGGACCGTGCCGGTGGCGGCGTACATGCCGATCACCCGGCCGGTGAAGCCTCCGGCGACCTCGGTCGACAGGTAACGGCCGTCGAGCTCGGCCAGGACGGTGAACTCACCGTCGGCGGTTTCGAGGCCGAGCCGCAGCACGTCCGGCCCCTGCCGAGGATGCCAGGTCGGCGACGGGACGGCGTCGACCCGCAGCACCACCGGCCCGGGCGGCACCGGTCGGGCGTCCAGCACCGGCCGCAGCGGGCCGATCCGGGCCGCGACGTGCACCCCGCCGCCGCCGGCCTCGACCGCGTAGTGGTGGTTCTCGTCCATCCGCACCGCCAGGCCGCCCCGGCCGGCACCCGGGTCGATCAGGGTCCGGACCCGGCAGGACAGGTGCTGCTGACGGCGGCCGACGAAGGTGACGTCCGGGGCGTCGAGCGACGCGCCGCGCGCGTGCAGGGTCAGCCAGCCGGGCGGCCGGCTCGTCGACCAGGCGTCGGCGGGCCGGGACCGCACCGACAGCCACCGTGGGTGCAGCCGGTCGCCGTCGAAGTCGTCGCGGGTCGGCGGCGGTGTCACCGGCTCCGCCGGCCAGCGCGGGGCGGTCATCCGCTCGGTGAGCGCGCCGACGACCGGCCAGTCGTCGACCCAGTCGACCGGGGCGAGGAACGTCTCCCGGCCGAGCACGTGCCAGCCGGGGGTGCCGCCGCGCGGTCGGGCGCCGAGCAGGACCAGCCACCAGGAGCCGTCCGGTGCCTGGATGAGGTCGCCGTGACCGGTGTTCTGGATCGGCAGGTCGGTGCCGCGGTGGGTGAGGATCGGGTTCGCCGGGCACGGCTCGAACGGGCCGTCCGGTGCCGGGCCCCGGGCGACGGAGATACCGTGGCCGCGTTCGGTACCACCCTCGGCGATCAGCAGGTACCAGTAGGCACCGATCCGGTACAGGTGCGGGGCTTCCGGTGCCTGGGCTCCCGGGGTGCCGGACCACAGCCGGCGGGTCGGTCCGAGCGCGGCACCGGTCCGCGGGTCGATGCGGACCTGCCCGACGCCAGCGGTCGTGCACCAGCAGTTGCCGTCGTCGTCCCAGGCCAGGTCGGGGTCGATGCCGGCCACGCCGGGCAGCGGCACCGGGTCCGACCACGGACCGGCCGGGTCGGCGGCGGAGACCAGCAGGTTGCCGCCGCCGTCCGCCACGTTGGTGGTGATCAGCCAGAACCGGCCGTCATGGTGGCGCAGGGTGGGTGCGTAGATCCCGCCGGACGACGGTGCCGACGCGGGGATGGCCAGCTGCTCGGGGCGGTCCAGCACGTTGCCGATCTGGGTCCAGTTGACCAGGTCGCGGCTGTGGAGGATCGGTACGCCGGGAAAGTACTCGAAGCTGGAGCAGGCCAGGTAGTAGTCGTCGCCGACCCGGCAGACGCTCGGGTCCGGGTGGAAGCCGGGCAGCACCGGGTTGGTGAACCCACCGTCGACCCATCCGTCCATTGTCATGTCGTCCTCCCCGGTCCGGTGTGCGGTGGATGCACCGTACCCGGACCGGGGTCGGACCTCGGTCGGTCGATCAGTCGGCGTCGTCTGCGCTCGCGGCGGCGCCGCGGGCCGGCAACGCAACGGTACGCGGCAGCAACTGCGCGGTGAGCAGGGTGGACAGTGCCGAGACGTCCCCGCCGCCGGTACCGTCGGTGCGTACCACCACCGGCTGCGGGGCCTTGCCGGCGAGCGCAGCGCCCACCTCCAGCCGGCGCAGCGCCAGCTCGTACTGCAGGACCGCCCGGTTGTCCCGGTACGCCTGGGCCAGCCGGCGTTGCGCCTTGGCCTCGTTCTCGGCGGCGATATCGCGTCTCGGCGAGCCAGCTCGCCGGGACGCGCCAGTTGTCGTCTGCCCTGCGCGGTGTGTCGGTCGATCATCGATCGACGACCGGCGACGATAACGGGAACCCGACGGTTCGCCGGGCCGACTGATGTTGCGGCGATGAAGGGAGGCGTCGGATGGCCACGCGGTGGCGGACATCGACGATGGTAACCACATGGGCGATGGCGGTGTCGATGCTACCGCTGTACGCGGTCAGTGCGCTCGGCCCGTATCTGGCCGAGGACCTGGGCGTGTCACGAGCGGCGGTAGGCGTCCCGGTGACGGTCGCGTTCGCGGTGGCGGCGGTGGTGTCGTTGTCGGCCGGACGGCTGGTCGACGCGGTCGGGCCCCGGCGGGGGCTGCTGTGGTTGGCGACGGTCGTCGCGGCCGCGCTCCTGGCGGGCTCGGTCACCGGCAGCTACCCGGTGCTGGTCGCGGTGGTCGCCGTCGCCGGGCTGGGGATGGCGCTGGCGAACCCCGCGACCAACGTGCTGGTGGCCACAGTGGTACCCGCACCCCGGCGGGGCACCGCTGTCGGGGTGAAACAGTCCGGTGTGCAGCTCGCCGCGGTGATCTGCGGGCTGGCGCTGCCATCGGTCGCGGCCGCCTCGGGCTGGCGTACGGCGCTGGGACTGGCCGGCCTGCTCGCGGTGGGGCTGTTCGCGGTGGTGTGGTGGCAGGTGCCCCGGCCACCCCGACGGGACACACCGGCCGGACCGTGGTGGCAGTGGTCACGACCACCGGCGGAGGTCGCCGGTCTGATGGGCTACTCGCTGCTGCTGGGCACCGGCCTGTCCGCGGTCAACACCTACCTGCCGCTGTACGGCGTACAGCAGTTGCAACTGGCCGGCTGGTCGGCCGGCGCGCTGTTGGCGGTGTTCGGCGCCGCCGGCGTGTTCGGACGGCTGTGGTGGACCCGTTGGGCGGACCGGCTTCCGGTGGTGACTTCGGCACTGCCACTGCTGTCGGCCGCGGCGGCGGTCTCGGCCGCGCTGGTGCTGCTGGCCGGGCAGTGGACGCCGCTGGTGTGGCTGGGTGCGATCGGGGTGGGGATGACGGCCACCGGCGCGAACGCGGTGTCGATGCTCGCCGTGGTGCGCCGCAAGGCTCCGGCCGGTCATGCCTCGGCGCTGGTCTCGACCGGCTTCTTCAGCGGCTTCGTGGTGGGGCCGACCGGCTTCGGTCTGCTCGCCGACAATGGCGGCTACCCGCTCGCCTGGGGTGCGGTCGCCGTAGTGTTCGCCGTCGCCGCGCTCGCCGGGCTGCGCCTGAGGAGCCGCACCGCCGCCGAACCGGTGCCGGCGTGACCGCGCCGCCGGGACCCCGGCCGCCGGTCGGGGTCGGCACACCGCAGCCCCGGACCGCGCTGAACGCGATGCTGGACCGGCTGCCGCACGTCCGTGCCGTGGTCGGCGAGCGGTTCCCGCTCTACGCCGACCCGGCCAGCGGCGACTGGACGAGCACCCGACGCGGGTCCTGGACCGGCGGCTTCTGGGCCGGGCTCCACTGGTTGGGGACCGCGGTCCGCGGCGACCCGTCCTGCCGGGCCGCCGCGACCGAGATGACCGGACGCCTCGCCGCACGGGCCGGCGACGACACCGTGACCCGGGCCATGACGTTCTGGTACGGGGCGGCCGCGGTCGGCGGACGGATCTGCCGGGACACGACGGCGACCCGGGTCGCCCTGACCGGTGCTCGTGCGCTCGCCGGGTCGTTCGACGCCGGTCCCGGTGTGTTCCCGGTCGGGTCGGCGTTCGGTGGACCACCGACGCCCCGGATCGGCATCGACGCACTGGCCGCCGTGGTGGCGTTGCTGTGCTGGGCCGACGGGCCGCTGAGCGGAGCCCGGCAGCTGGCCCGACGCCACGCCGCGAGCTGCGCCACCCTGCTGGTGGCCGCCGACGGTCAGGTGCTGGCCGAACGCGAACTACCGGCCGTGGGTGCACCGTCGACCGACGGCGAGATGTGGACGCGTGGGCAGGCCTGGGGGATGCTCGGTTTCGCGGTGGCCGCCGACCGGTTCGGCGGCGACTTCACCGAGGTGGCGAGGCGCACCGCCGACCACTGGTTGGCGGTCACCGGGCAGAACGGATCGGCGTCCCGGGTGCCGCCGGCGGTGGTCGGTCGCGCCGGTGCGCCGCCGGACACCTCGGCGGCGGCGATCGCCGCCGCCGCGCTGTGGACACTCGGCGGACGGCCCGCGCCGTGGGCGGCCCGCTACCGGTCGGCCGCCACCGCGACGACCGCTGCCCTCGTCACCGGTCACCTGGCCGCCGACGGCACGTTACGCGACGGATGCTACGACCTGGACAGGGCCGTCGCGCCCCGGCACGAGGTCGTCTGGGGCAGTTACTTCCTGGCCGCGGCGCTGGCCGCGCAGTCCGCCACGCCACCGTTGGTCGCCTGGTAGTCGGCGAGCAGCCGGGTGGCGACGGTGGTGACGTGCAACTCGTCCGGGCCGTCGAGGATCCGCGCCGCCCGGGCGGCGCGCAACAGCATGGCCAGCGGGGTGTCGTCGGTGAGCCCCTCGGCCCCGTACGCCTGCACGGCGCGGTCGACGACGGCATGGAACGCCCGGGCGGCGACGACCTTCGCGGTGCCGGTGGCGGTCCGCGCGTCGCCCCCGGCGGCGAGAGCCGCGACGGCGGCCCGGGTGAGAGCTCGGGCGGCGGCCAGCTCCGCGTGGCTGTCGAAGACGTAGCCGTGCAGCAGCTGCTTGTCCGCGAGTACCGCCGTACCGACCTGGCGCCCGGTCAGCCGTCGGCACATCAGGTCGAAGGCTCGCGCGGTCTGGCCGAGCCACCGCAGGCACCGCAGGGTACGTCCGAGCGACAGCCGGCCGGCGACGATCCGCAGGCCGGCCCCGGCGGCGCCGATCAGGTGGTCGCCAGGCACCCGGACCCCGTCCAAGGCGATCTCGTACTGCCCACCGGCGCCGAGCACCGGCAGCTGACGGACGATCCGGTAGCCGGGTGCGGTGGTCGGCACCAGAAGCAGGCTGAGGGAGCTCCGACCGGTCGGGTCGTCGTCGGCCGACCCCGGTCCGGTTCGGCAAACGACGGTGGTGAAGCCGGCGTCCGCGGCCCGACTGGTGAACCACTTCCGGCCGGTGATCACCCAGTCGTCGCCGTCGCGGACAGCACTGGTCCGCAGGGCCGCGGGGTCGGTCCCGGGCACCTGCGGCTCGGTCATCGCGAAGCTGGGTGGGCATCTGCCGGCGACCATCGGGCCCAGGTACCGGTCACGCACCGCCGCCGTCGCGTAGGTGTCCAGCATCGTGGCGTCGAGAAGCGAATCGGAGCCGAGCGCCACCGGGCCGTAGTCGCTGTACCCCTCGGCCTCGGCGATCCCCGCGTAGTCGGTCAGTCCCAGCCCCTGCCCGCCGAGTGCCACCGGCAACGGGATCGCCCACAGCGCGGCGGCACGGGCCCGCTGCTGCAGCGCGCCCAGCGCTGCCCGGCCCTGCTCACCGCCGGCCGCGAGCGCGGCCTCGGCGGGAATCACCTGGCTGCGGACGAACTCCGCCACCTGAGGCTGAAGGACATGCACGGCGAACCTCCCAAACGCACCATCGTGATCGGACAGCTGGAAATCGCAGCGCCCGGGAACTGGACAGACGACCCATGCGACTACAGCAGACGTGACAGTTGATGCCGAAGGCACCCGTACCGTAGTCGGACCGCAGGGCGTTCCAGTTCCGGCCGGTCCGCTGGCCGGTCACCGGCTGGCCGGCGCTGGGGGCACCGCCGCGCACCGGGTACTCGCCCGTCACCTCGTCGAACTCGGTGCCGACCGGGTCAGCGACGCCGGGCCGCTGCGGCTGATTGGGCCGGACGAGGCGCAGCTGCCGATCGAGCTGGACTGGACGGAGCCAGCGGACCCGGCCGGTGGCGCCGGGCGGCCGGCCGAGTTGGACGAGGTGACGGCTCAGGCCCGGTACGGTCTGATGGCGGTGCACGGCCGGGCCCGGGGCGGGCCGGCACGGATCAGCCTGGACTACGTCGGCACCGCCGCCGCGGTGGTCGCCGGGCAGGGGGTGCTGGCCGCGCTACTGGCCGGGTTGCGCGGTGGCCCGGCGCCTGAGAGCGTGCGGGTGCCGGTGGCCGGGGCGGCGCTGCTGACCGTGTCGCAGTACCTTGCCGCCGGCAGTGCCGACGATCCGGAGTACGTCGAGGCACCGACCGCGGCTGGCTCGCCGCCCCCGTTCGTCTGCGCCGACGGGGTGTGGGTGGAGTTGGAGACCCTCGATCCGGCACCGTGGCATCAGTTGTGGACCGGTCTCGGTGTCGAGCCGTCCGTCGCGGCCCGCGCGTGGCGGGCCTTCGTGCTGCGCTACGCGACTGCGACCGCTCCGCTGCCGGCGCAGCTGCACGCCGCCGTCGCCGCCGTGCCGTTGGCCCGGTTGCAGGAGTTGGCCGGAGCCGCCGGGGTAGCGGTCCAGCCGGTACGGGGCCATGCCGACCGGAGCCGCGACAACTACCTGCCGGGAGCCGACACACCACCCTGGACGATCGCGGCTGGACCGCAGCGCCGAGCCGTCGGCGTCGACTCAGGCGGTGCCGCCGGGGGCACCGGGGGCGGACCGTTGACCGGCCTGCGCGTGGTCGAGGCAGGTCGACGGATCCAGGGGCCACTCGCCGGGCAGGTGCTGCGGCTGCTCGGTGCCGAGGTGATCCGGATCGAACCGGCCGGCGGCGATCCGCTACGGGGGATGCCGCCGATGGTGGGTGACTGCTCGGCCCGGTTTCTGGCGCTCAACCGGGGCAAGCGGATCGTCGAGGCCGACCTGCGCAGCCCGGACGGCCGGGCCACGGTCCGGGAGCTGGCCACGTCCGCCGACGCGTTCCTGCACAACTGGGCACCGGGCAAGGCCGCGCGGCTGGGGCTGGACGCCGGTGACCTGTGGGCGGCCAACCCACGGCTGGTGTACACGTACGCCTCCGGCTGGGGTGACGCGCGCGGATCGGATCCGCCCCCGGGCACCGACTTCATGGTGCAGGCGTACGCCGGGCTCGGCGCCCAGCTGCGGCCGGCCGGTGAGCCTCCGGCAGGTTCGCTGATGACCATGCTGGACGTGCTCGGTGGGCTGGTCGCCGCCCAGGGTGTCCTCGCCGGACTCGTCGCCGGGCACCGCGACGGCCGGGGCCAACGGGTGGACAGCAGTCTGCTGTCGGCCGCCGGTGTGCTGCAGGGACCGGTACTGCGCGGTGAGCAGCCGGCCCACCCGCGCGGGGGTCCGCTCGACGGCCCGCTGCCGGCGGCCGGGGGGCACCTCGCCGTACCCGAGGGCACCACGGCCACGTCGCTGGCCCGGATCACCGGCGGGGCCGGCCTGGCCGGTGCGCTCGACCGGTTGGCCGAGCTACCGGTCGCCGACGCCGTCGGGCAGCTGCGGGCCGGCGGCGTCGCCGCGGTGCCGGTCTGCCCGGAGCCCGGCCTGCTCGCCGCCGACCCCACCTTGGCAGCGCTGCTCGACATCGACGGCTGCGCCTTCGTCACACCCCCCTGGAGGTTCTTCCGGTGACCGTGCTGACCGCCACCGACCTGGTCCCCGCCGAGCTGCGCCGCTGGTGGCGCCATGCCGGCTACTACCCCGACGCCGACCTGTACACCTTGTTCACCCGACAGGTCGCCGCCGCGCCGGATCGGGCAGCGGTGATCGACGACGACGGCACCCACTCGTACGCGGAGCTCGCCGACCGGGTGAACCGACTGGCCGGCGCGCTGCACACCGCCGGCGTCCGGCCGGGCGAGGTGATCGCCGTCCAGTTGCCCAACAGCTGGCGGGCGGTGGCAGTGGACCTCGCCGCAGCCGCGATCGGGGCGGTCGTGCTGCCGTACCCGATCGGTCGGGGCCGCCGGGACACCCTGACCCTGCTGCGCCGGTCCCGCGCCGCCGCCGTCGTGGTGGCCCACAAGTTCGGCGACGTCGGGTACGCCGATGTGCTCGCCGGGCTGCGCGATGACCTGCCGGACCTGCGCATCGTGCTGGTGGCCGGGACCGGTGGCCCGGACAGTCTGGAAAGCCTGGCCGTCGACGGCACCGCGTTGTCGCACCGGCCGCCGGTGGCGCCGGACGCCCCCGCTCGGATCCTGGTCTCCTCCGGCTCCGAGGCCGCCCCAAAGATGATCGTCTATTCACACGAGGCCCTTGCCGGCGGCCGGGGCACGTTCATCGGCGCGCTGCACACCGGGCCCGGTCCGATGCGTAACCTGTTCCTGGTGCCGCTGGCGTCGTCGTTCGGGTCGTCCGGGTCGGCGGTGACCGTGGCACGGTTCGGCGGGACCCTGCTGGTGCAGTCCCGGTTCGACGCCGCCGGGGCGCTCGACCTGATCGACCGGCACGGCCCGCACCTGGTGTTCGGGGTGCCGACGATGTTCACCATGATGCTGGACCATCCCGCCGTAGCCGACGTGGACACCTCGACGCTGCGGGCCGTAGTGGCTGGCGGTTCCCGGGTCGACCCGGCGACGGTGGCCGCCTGCCGGGACCGGTTCGGCTGCGCCTACGTCAACTGCTACGGCTCGGCGGACGGGGTCAACTGCACCACCGACCCGGCCGCTTCACCGGCCGCGGTGCACGACGCGGTCGGCCGGCCCAACCCGGCGGTCGCGGCGGTCCGGATCGTCGGCGAGGACGGCCGCGACGTCACAACGGGCGCCGTCGGCGAGATCTGGGGGCTCGGGCCGATGAGCCCGCACTGCTACGTCGACGCCGAGTTCGACGCCCGGTACCGCACCGACGGCGGCTGGGTGCGCACCGGTGATCTCGGTCGGATCGACCCGGACGGCTTCCTCCATGTGGTCGGCCGGCGCAACGAGATCGTCATCCGGGGTGGGCGCAACCTCTCACCGGTCGAGGTGGAGCTGCTCCTGGCACAGCACCCGGCGGTGCGTCAGGTCGCCTGTGTGGGAGTACCGGACCGGTTGATGGGTGAACGGATGGCAGCCTGCCTGGCACTGCGCGACGGGGCGTCCGCACCAACCCTCGACGAACTCACCAGCTACCTGACCGAGACGCACGGCCTGGAACGTGCCAAGTTGCCGGAGCACCTGCGGATCTTCGACGCGTTGCCCCTGTCGCCGGCCGGCAAGGTGGACAAGCGGTGGCTGCGGGAGCAGCTCACCGCCGGATCGCCCCGATGACCCGACCATCAGCCACCGCCGCCTCGGCAGTGGCGCGACCGGCCGGCGGTGCTCCCGTCACCTTCAGCGGCGTGACCTGCCGGTACGGCCGACGCACGGTGGTCCACTCGGTGGACCTCGCCGTCGACGCCGGCGAGCACGTGGCGTTGACCGGAGCGAACGGCTCCGGCAAGACGACGCTGCTGCGCACCGTCCTCGGGCTGCACCCGCTGGCCGCCGGTGCCGTCTCGGTCGACGGCGTGGTCGCGGCCGGCCGCGACGGCTGGGCACGACGACGCCGCGAGGTGGCCTGGGTGCCGCAGCGGCTCACCCCGGGGCATTTCCCGCTGCTGGTCCAGGAACTGCTGGCCAGCGGCGGCGCACCGGCAGCCGCCGCCGACGCGGCCGACGCCCTCGGTGTCGGCGGTCTCGACGACCGGCCACTGCACACGCTCTCCGGCGGGCAACTGCAGCGGGTGTTCCTGGCCCGGGCCTTCGGCGCGGTCGCCGCTGGGGCCCGTGCGCTGCTCGCCGACGAACCGACCGCCGCGCTCGACTTCGGCGGTCAGGAACAGGTCGCCGGGCTGCTGGCCGGGCTGCCGGTCACCGTCATCGTCGTCTCACATGACCGGGCGATGTCCCGTGCCTGCGACCGGGTCGCCGAGATGGCCGCCGGCACGTTACGGGTGGTCTGACCAGGTGGAGCACTTCCTCGAGCTGCTGGCCCTGCCGGCGGTCCAGCGGTCGGCGATCGGGTTGGCCGTCGCCGCCGTCGGGTTGCCGATCGTCGGGGTGTTCATCGTCGGTCTGGACATCATCGCCGTCCGGTTCGCGATCATGCACGTGGCGTTGCTCGGCATCGCCGTCGGTCTGCTCGTCGGGCTCGACCCGATGCTGTGCGGGCTGGTGGCCTGCGGGTTGGCCGGTGCCGGAGTCGCCCCGCTGGCCCGCCGGCCGGCCGGGCTGCCCGGCGCGATGGGCCTGCTGATGACCTTCGCGATCGCCACCGCGCTGCTGGTGCTGTCGGTGTCCGGGGTGAACGCCACCGGTGCGTTCGAGCTTCTGTGGGGGTCGATCCTGGCCACCCGCGACGTCGACCTGGTCGTGCTGACGGTCCTCGCCGTCGCCGTGCACCTGTTGTTCTGGCGATACCGGCGGCAGCTGGCACTGCTGCTGTTCGACCGCGAACTGGCGCTGTGCTCCGGTGTGGCCGCCGGCGGCCTGATGCTCGCGCTGCTCATCGTCGTGGCGGTCGCGATCGGAGCCTCCATCCGGCTCACCGGCGCGCTGCTAGTCGACGCGCTGACCATCCTGCCGGCCCTGGCCGCCCGCAACCTCGGTCGGTCGCTGACCTCGATGGCCGCCTGGGCGGTCGCCTTCGGCGTACTCGGCAACGCGGTCGGCTTCACCGCCGCGCTGCTGCTCGACCAGCCACCCGGCCCCGTCCTGGTCCTGGTGGCCGGCACCCTGACCCTGCTCACCTATCTCATCCCTGAAGGAGCACTGCATGCGCTGGTCACGAACCGTCGTCGCGTTGACCGCGACGACCACACTCGCCCTGTCGGCGACCGGGTGTGGCAGCACTGACGCCGGCCAGACCGCGCCGGACGCCGACGGCCCCCCGGCCGGCGGGCCGGCGATCGTCGCCTCCACCACCTGGGTCGGCGCGCTGGCCAGGGCCGCCGGGGTCGCCGACATCACGGTGATCGCCCCGGCCAACGTGCAGCATCCGCCGGACTACGACCCGAAGCCCAGTGACCTGGCCGCCGTCGCCGACGCCGACTACGTGCTGTATGCCGAGTTCGACGGATTCGCCGACCGGCTGACCGAAGCTGCCGGCGGCGACGCGGAGCTGATCGCCGTACAGTTGGAGAACACTCCCGCTGCGATCACCGCCGAAGTGAACCGGCTCGGTGCGCTGTTCGGCACCGCCGACGCGGCCACCGCCTGGCTCGCCGAGTTCGACAGCACCTACGCGGAGCTGTCCGAGCAGGTCAAGACGGCCGCGCCGGAGCCGGGAACGGCGGTGGCCCAGCTGTTCATCGCGTACTGGGCGGAGTTCGCCGGTCTGCAGGTCGCCGGTACCTACGGCCCGCAGCCGGTCACCGCGAGCCAACTGGCCGAACTGACTGCGGCAGAGCCGACCGTGGTGCTGGCCAACGCGCACCTGCCCGGAGCCAACCCAGACGTCGAAGGGGCCGCCAGGGTCGACATCATCAATTACCCCGGTGACGACCTGGACCTGCTGACGGTGTTCCGCACCAACGCGGAGAACATCAGCGCCGCCCTCGCCTGATCCCGAGCCACCGGGCGGGCGGACCGTTTCCGGTCCGACCGCCCGGTCACGCCGATCGCGAGTCGATCGGGTCTGTCAGTCGGCGTCGTCTGCGCTCGCGGCGGCGCCGCGGGCCGGCAACGCAACGGTACGCGGCAGCAACTGCGCGGTGAGCAGGGTGGACAGTGCCGAGACGTCCCCGCCGCCGGTACCGTCGGTGCGTACCACCACCGGCTGCGGGGCCTTGCCGGCGAGCGCAGCGCCCACCTCCAGCCGGCGCAGCGCCAGCTCGTACTGCAGGACCGCCCGGTTGTCCCGGTACGCCTGGGCCAGCCGGCGTTGCGCCTTGGCCTCGTTCTCGGCGGCGATCAGCCCACTGCGGCCCCGGGTCTCGATCTCGAACCGGACCCGCTGCGCGTTGGTCTCCTGCTCCTCCAACAGCTGCGCGACCTGCTCACGGGCCTTGTTCAGGGCCGCCTTGACCTCGACGAACCGGGCGTCACGCACCTTCTTGGCCCGCTCGATGTCCATCTGCAGGCTGTCGATGCGCCGCTTGCGGGTCAGCCCCCACTCCTGCTCGTACGCGGCGTGCTCCTTGGCGACCCGCTCCCGGGTGGCCAGGTGCTGCTGGTACTGGGTGGGCAGCTGCACGTCGGGGATGTTGCAGCCGGTGATCCGCACGCCGTAGCGGGACAGCTGCCGGTTGAGCAGCTCCTGCATGTCGGCGACGTCGGAGCCACGCAGGTCGTACGCCCGTTCGGTCTGCACCTGGCGGGCCCGCTGCCGGATGGCGTCCTGCACGGCGCTGGACAGCACCAGGTCGAAGTTGCCGGCGCCGATGGCCCGGACGAACAGCACCGCGTCGGTGATCCGCAGCTTCATGAAGAACTCGATCGAGCGCAGCGGCACGTTCTCCCGGGTCGGGCAGGCCATCACCGGCGCCGAGTACGGAATCTCGGTGGCCACGTCGACGACGAAGTCGACCCGAGACCAGGGATGCCACAGGTAGTGCCGGCCCGGTTCCAGGGTGCGCACGACCGCACCGTAGCGGGTCAGCACCCCATGAGTGCCCTGTTCAATCTCCACGATGGACGACCGCCACCACCAGAGCGCGCCGAGCAGCAGCAGCGCCACGCCAGCGAGATAGCTGGCTGTGGCGAGGGCGCCGTACGCGGCGCCGACCAGCCCGTCGGCCCCGTTCAGGGTGAACATCACGCCGGACAGCAGGGCGAGCAGACCGAGCCAGAGCGGCACCATCCAGCCGAGCCGGCGCCGGTGCTTGGGGATCACCACCGGTACGAGGCTGCCCGCGTCACCGCCGCGCAGCAGCTGGGCGAGCTCGCTCCACGGTGCCACCGCCTCGGAGATGACCGACCTGCCGCCGCTGAGTTTGCTCATCACCGCTGTGCCTCCGTCTCGTCGTCGGTCGGCTCCGGCGCACCGGGGGCCAGGGAAACGCCGGCGTCGGTGCCCGGAACGGTCGGTTGGTCGGCCTCGCGCAGTGCGGCGATCTCCGGCTCGCGTTCGGCGATCCGGGCGGCGACCTCGGTCAGCCGGGTGCGCATCGTGGCCATGTCGGTCTCGCTGAACAGTTCGGCACCTCGTTCGCCGACCAGTTCGCGGGCCAGTTTCAGCAGGTCCACGCCCACCGCGCCGTCCGGGTCGGTGGAGCCGCCGATGCGCACCAGCCGGGGCAGGTGGTCGGCGACCTCCTCCAGGGTGTCGAGCACCTCCCGCTGGTAGCGGTAGTCGAGGATCTCCGGTGCTTCGGCGGCGGTGACCGCCCGGATGTCCAGGGCCTGCGCCTCCAGCAGGGCGGCGTTGGCCCGTGCCTCGGACTCGGCCAGCACGTACCGCTGGCGGGCGAGCGCCTCGGCGCGGTTGGTCTCCCGCTCGACCGCGGTGTCCATCTGCGCCTGGTACTGGGCGATCTCGGCCTGGATGCCGGACAGGGTTTCGTGCAGGGTGGCCAGCTCCTTGGTCAGGTCGCCCTCGTCCTGCTCCTTGCGCAGCTGCAACGCGTACTGGTGGGTGTAGGCGTCCTTGGCGACCCGCACCATCTCGGGCGCGGCGAGGTCCATCCGGTACTCCCGGTCGGACGGCTCGGCGTGGGTGATGTTGGCGTTGGTCAGCTCGACCGCCGGGAGGAACTGCTGGTTGAGTTGCTCCAGCAGGCGGCCGGTGTCCTCGCCGACCATGTTGTAGATGTCGGCGGCCTGCTGTTCGTAGATCAGGCTGCGGATGGTCTCGCTGACCGCGTTGCTGAGCTTCTCCTCGAAGCCGCGGACCGCGCCGAGGGTGTAGACGAACTCCACCGGGTCACTGATCCGGAACTGGATGAACAGGTCGATGGACGCCTTCACGCCGCCCTTGGTCGGGGCCTCACGCACCGGTGCGTTGAACGGGTACTCGCGGGTGGTGTTGACGATGTACGACACCCGCTTCCACGGGTTCAGCAGGATCACCCGGCCGGGGCCGACGACCTGCTCCAGCTTGCCGAACCGGGTGATCAACGCGGCGCAGCCGTCCGGCACCATCACCATGCCCTGGCGCCACCAGACGAAGCCGACGGCGAACAGCGACAGCACCCAGTAGTGGATCCCGAACAACGGGTTGAGTAACAGGTTGCCACCGGCGACCGAGACCACCGCGGAGCCGAGTACGCCGAGCACCAGCAGCAGCGACACCGGCAGCATGGTGAGCAGCGAACGGCCGCGCGGAATCACCATCGGGCAGATGACGTGCGCCGCCCCGCCCTCGCCGCGCCGCTGCTCGCTGCGGTTGAGCACCTCCCCCGCGTCGTCCAGCGGCACCCGGCGCTGTTCCATGACGGTGTCGATGCTCCCACCGAGGTCACGGGCCGCCGGGAAGTCGACCGGGTCCATCCCGTCCTCAACCGGCTGACCGCCGCCGGCCCCGCCGGTGCCGGCACTGCCACGGCGGCGCAGCTCGGCCATGGCCATTTGACGTGGATCGCCACCCTCGGCTATCGCATAGGCGGCGTTGCGTATACCTTGTTGGACCCGTGACACGGTTCCCCTTCCGCAGCTCTCGGTCGGCGCCCGACTCGGCCGGCTCGGCGCACCGGTCCCGCGAAATGCTAGCCACCCAGGTCAACCGGGGTGACGGTCACACGGGGTCGGGCACCGACGACGGGCGTACCGACAGCAGCAGGTCGGCGACGGGCAGCCGGTGCCGGGCGGCGCGCTCCCTCGTGGCGAGCGGCTCGTCGAGCTCGATGGTGGCGGCCCGGCGACCGACGGCGACGACGACCAGCGGGGTGACCGCCGCCGTGGGCAGCAGCGCCGCGACCCGTTCGGCGTCGAAGCCGGCGAGCTGGTGCACGGCGAGCCCTTCGTGCTGGGCCTGGATCGACAGGTGCGCGACCGCCTGTCCGGTGTCGTAGGCGGCCCACGGGCGGCTCGCGCCACTGTCGGCGACGGTCTGCGCGGCCACCACGATCAACGCGGCGGCGGCGTGCGCCCAAACCCGGTTTCCCGGGTCGAGCGCGGCGAGCAGGCTGACGTGGGCGGCGTCGCCACGGCGGACCACGCCGAACCGCCAGGGTTGGCTGTTTCCGCAGCTGGGTGCCCAGCGGGCGGCTTCCAGCAGCGCGGTCAGCTGCCGGTCGGTGAGCCGGTGCTCGGGGTCGAAGGCACGCGGGCTCCACCGGTCGGCGAGTAGCGGGTGCAGTGGCTCGGCCGTGTTCGCGGTCTTCGGGGCGTCGGACACCGGATGCTCCTGTCAGGATCGTGGTCGAGGTTGAGAGTCGAGAATCGAGCGTCGGTTGGTCGGCGGTCGGTACGACCGTACGACGATCCACAGGTGACCAGCGAGCCATGCCATCGATTCATATCGCTTTTACGCCTAGTCTGGATCGACACACGTGGTGCCGTACGTCCGCGACGCCACATCCGGCCACCCCGAAGGAGGCAGCCGATGCCTGCCGCACCCCGCCCCGGGGAACACCCCCGCCGTTGGCGGCGGCGCCTGGTCCGCACCGCCTGCGCCGCCCTGTCCGTCCCGCTCATGCTGGTCGCCGCGCTCGCGCTCGCCGCCGCACCGGCCGCCGCCGCACCGGTCACCGTCACCAATGCCACCCAGTTCACCGACACCACCGGCGCCGGCGTCCACGCCCACGGCGGCGGCATGATCAAGGTGGGCGGGTACTACTACTGGTTCGGTGAGAACCGCCACGACGACCACACCTTCCGGTACGTCTCCGTCTACCGGTCAACCGACCTGCGCACCTGGGAGTTGCGCAACCACGTGCTGCGACAGTCCAGCAGCCCGGAGCTCGCCGTCGCCAACATCGAGCGCCCCAAGATCCTCTACAACCCGGCCACCGGCAAGTACGTGCTCTGGATGCACTGGGAGAACGGCGTCGACTACGGCCAGGCCCGGGTGGCGGTGGCCACCTCCGACACCGTCGACGGCGACTACACGTACCTGGGCAGTTTCCGGCCGCTCGGGTACGACTCGCGGGACATGACCGTGTTCCGCGACGACGACGGCACCGCGTACCTGATCTCCTCGACCCGGGTCAACGCGGACCTGAACATCTACCGGCTGACCCCCGACTACACCGGCGTCGCCGCCCTGGTGCAGACCCTGTGGCCGGGCAACTACCGGGAGGCGCCGGCCATGTTCAAACGTAACGGCGTCTACTTCCTGGTCACCTCCGGCGCCACCGGCTGGCAGCCCAACCAGGCCCGGTACGCCACCGCCTACAGCATCACCGGCACCTGGACCGCCCCGACCACGTTCGGTGACAGCATCACCTACGGCTCGCAGCCGGCCTACGTCCTGCCGGTGCAGGGCACCGCCACCACCTCGTACCTGTACCTCGGTGACCGCTGGGCCAGCGCCTGGGGCGGCCGGGTCAACGAGTCCCGCTACGTCTGGCTACCGCTGACCTTCCCGTCGAACACGTCGCTGAGCATGGCCTGGCATCCACAGATCAGTATCGACACCGCGACCGGGCAGGTCACTGGCGTCGGCGGCGGGTACGCCTACGAGACGCTGCGGGCCCGGCACAGCGGCAAGTGCCTCGACGTGCTCAACGAGTCCACTACGGACGGCGCCGGCGTCGCCCAGTACGGCTGCCACAACGGCGGCAACCAGCACTGGCTACTACGTGACCTGGGTACCGGCTACCACCAGCTGGTGGCCCGACACAGCGACCGCTGCCTGACGGTGTCGAACGGCTCCACCGCCGACCACGCCGCCGTCGCCCAGTACGCCTGCCAGCCGGGCCGCACCGACCAGCAGTGGCAACTGGTCGACGCGGGCTCCGGCTACCAGCGGATCGTGGCCCGGCACAGCGGCAAGTGTCTCGACGTCGCCGGGTACTCCACCGCCGACAGCGCCCGGGTGATCCAGTACACCTGCGGCACCGGCGGCAACCAGCAGTGGCAGCGGATCGGGGTCTCCTGAATCTGCGCCGTGTCCGCTGCGGGACCGGACGGCGCGGTCACGCCGTCCGGTCCCCCGGCGGTACGGGTCAGTCCCGCAGCGGGTACGGAATGAAGGTGCTGCGGTTCTCGTCGACGTCGAGCCGCCGGCTGATCGGCGGGGCGGCCCGCTGCGGGCAGGTCATCCGTTCGCAGGTCTTGCAGCCGGGGCCGATCGGGGTGGCGGCGTCGGCGGCGTGCAGGTCCATCCCGGCCGAGTAGACCAGCCGACCGGCATGACGGGTCTCGCAGCCGAGTCCGATCGCGTACACCTTGCCGGGTTGACCGTAGCCGCCGTGGTGGCGGATGACGGTCCGGGCGATCCACAGGTAGCGCTGGCCGTCCGGCATCGCGGCGACCTGGGTGACCACCCGGCCCGGCGAGCCGAACGCCTCGTAGACGTTCCACAGTGGGCAGGTGCCGCCGGTACGGGAGAACGGGAACCCGGTCGCCGACTGGCGCTTGGACATGTTGCCGGCCCGGTCGACCCGGACGAACGAGAACGGTACCCCGCGCGAGCGGGGCCGTTGCAGGGTGCTCAGCCGGTGGCAGACCGTTTCCCAGCCCATCGCGAAGTGCTCGGCGAGCAGGTCGATGTCGTAGCGACGGGTCTCGGCGGCGGTGAGGAACCGCTCGTACGGCAGGATCAGCGCGGCGGCGAAGTAGTTCGCCAGGCCGACCCGGGTGAGGATCTGGGTCTGGACGTCATCGAACCTCTCCTCCTCGATGATCTCGTCGATCACGTCGGCGTACTCCAGCAGGGCGATCTGCGCGGCCATCCGGATCGCCTCCTGTCCGGGTCGCAGCGAGGTGGACAGGTGCAGGGTGCGGGTCTGCGGCCGGTAGCGGTGCAGCTCGCCGCCGAGGGAGTCGGCGTCGTCGCGGGAGATCCGTACGCCGTGTCGCTGCGCCAGCCGGTCCCGCAGCGCCGCCCGCGCCTCGCCCCGGCGGATGCCGATCTGGTCGGACAGCCGCTCGGCGGCCTCGTCGACCGCCGGGACGTAGTTCTGCCGCCGGTAGAAAAACTCGGTGACCTGGTCGTGCGGGCTGTGGCCGACCCGCTCCCGGTCACCGACGAGCTCGGAGAGCTGCTCGTCGGCCTGCTGGTAACGACGGTGCAGGTCGAGCACCGCCTCGGCCACCTCGGGCAGCCGGGAGGCGAACTCGGTCAGGTCGCCGATGCCAGTGCGGGAGCCGAGCGCCTCGCGCAGCCCGGCGACGAGTCGCGGGGTGTCGTGCGGGGCGAAGCTGGTCGGGTCGACGCCGAAGACCTCGGTGATCCGCATCAGCACCGCGACGGTCAACGGCCGGGAATCGTGCTCGATCTGGTTGAGATAGCTCGGTGAAATGTTGAGCTGCCGGGCCAACTCGGTCTGACTGATTCCCCGGTCCTCACGCATCCGGCGCAGTCTGGCACCGGCGAAGGTCTTGGCGATCGCCCTCACCTCCACGCTCGTCCCGGCTGCGATCCGCCAACGTTAACACGCGCCCGGCCAGCATTAGCAGGGCTGCGAAGAGATGCTTTTGCAAGTTGGCAAAATGGGCCGACGACTTTTCAGTAATTGGCTACTTCCGTCTCTCGACCAGTCGCCTGCGTCGTGTGACCGTTGGTCGCACGCCACCCGAAGGAGACGACGATGCACACCGCAGTGGAGACCGTGCAGAGCGCAGTGGATCAGTTGCGACACGAATGGGACACCGACCCGCGCTGGCACGGGGTGCGGCGCAGCTACCGCCCCGCCGACGTGGTGCGGCTGCGCGGCGCCATCACCGAGGAGCACACCCTGGCCCGGCACGGCGCCCGGCGGCTGTGGCAGCTGCTGCACAGCGAGGACCACGTCCACGCCCTCGGCGCGCTCACCGGCAACCAGGCGGTGCAGATGGTCCGGGCCGGGCTGAAGGCGATCTACCTGTCCGGCTGGCAGGTGGCCGCCGACGCCAACCTTGCCGGGCACACCTACCCCGACCAGAGCCTCTACCCGGCGAACTCGGTGCCGGCGGTGGTCCGCCGGATCAACAACGCGCTGCTACGGGCAGCGCAGATCAGCACCGCCGAGAGCGGTGCGGACGGCGCCGGACCCGACAGTGCCGGGCCGGGCGGCGGGGACGGCCCGGCGACCGACTGGCTGGCCCCGATCGTCGCCGACGCCGAGGCCGGCTTCGGCGGCGTGCTCAACGCGTACGAGCTGATGACCGCGATGATCGCGGCCGGCGCGGCCGGGGTGCACTGGGAGGACCAGCTGGCCGCCGAGAAGAAGTGCGGCCACCTGGGCGGCAAGGTGCTGATCCCGACCGGCGCGCACATCCGTACCCTCGAAGCCGCCCGGCTGGCCGCCGACGTGGCCGGCGTGCCGAGCGTGGTCATCGCCCGCACCGACGCGCAGGCCGCCACCCTGCTCACCACCGATATCGACGAGCGGGACCGGCCGTTCGTCACCGGCGAGCGCACCGCCGAAGGCTTCTACCGGGTGCGCAACGGTATCGAACCGTGCATCGCCCGAGGCCTGGCCTACGCGCCGCACGCCGACCTGCTGTGGATGGAGACCAGCACCCCGGACCTGGAGGTCGCCCGCCGGTACGCCGAGGCGATCAAGCGCGAGTACCCGGACCAGCTGCTGGCGTACAACTGCTCGCCGTCGTTCAACTGGCGCAAGCACCTCGACGACGCGACCATCGGCAAGTTCCAGCGGGAGCTGGGCCACATGGGGTACAAGTTCCAGTTCATCACCCTGGCCGGCTTCCACGCGCTGAACTACTCGATGTTCGACCTGGCGCGCGGCTACGCCAGTGACGGGATGAGCGCGTACGTGTCGCTGCAGGAGCGCGAGTTCGCCGCCGAACCGGCCGGCTACACGGCCGTGAAACACCAGCGGGAAGTGGGTACCGGCTACTTCGACCTGATCTCGACGGTGCTCAACCCGGCCGGCGAGACCACCGCGCTGCGCGGCTCGACCGAGGAGGAGCAGTTCGCGTGAGGTACGAGATTCTCGGTCCGATGGCCGACCGGTTCGACGAGGTGCTCTCCGCCGAGGCGCTGGAGTTCCTGATCGCCCTGGACGGCGAGTTCGCCGCCCGGCGGGTGGCGCTGCTGGACACCCGCCGCGCCCGGCGGGCCCGGTACGCCTCCGGCCAGCTGCCCGACTTCCTGCCGGAGACCGAACACATCCGCACCGACCCGACCTGGCGGGTCGCCCCGCCCGCACCCGGGCTGGTCGACCGGCGGGTGGAGATCACCGGACCGACCGACCGGAAGATGACCGTCAACGCGCTGAACTCGGGCGCGAAGGTGTGGCTGGCCGACTTCGAGGACGCCACCAGCCCGACCTGGCGCAACGTGATCGGTGGGCAGCTGAACCTGATGGACGCCCTCGACCGGCGGATCGACTTCACCGACGAGCGCGGCAAGCGGTACGCCCTCGGCGAGGAGCCGGCCACGATCGTGGTCCGTCCACGCGGCTGGCACCTGGTGGAGAAGGGCATCGTGGTGGACGGGCGGCCGATCTCGGCAAGCCTGGTCGACTTCGGGCTGTACTTCTTCCACTGCGCCCACCGGCAGCTCGACGCCGGTGCCGGGCCGTACTTCTACCTGCCGAAGTTGGAGAGCCACCGCGAGGCGCGGCTGTGGAACGACGTGTTCGTCCTCGCCCAGCGCCGGCTCGGCCTGCCGCAGGGCACCATCCGGGCGACCACGCTGATCGAGACGATCACCGCCGCGTTCGAGATGGAGGAGATCCTGTACGAGCTGCGGGAGCACTCGGCCGGGTTGAACGCCGGCCGGTGGGACTACACCTTCAGCATCATCAAGAACTTCGGGCAGTGGCCGGACTTCGTGCTGCCGGACCGCGCCGAGGTGACCATGACGGTGCCGTTCATGCGGGCGTACACCGAACTGCTGGTGCGGACCTGTCACCGACGCGGCGCGCATGCCGTCGGCGGGATGGCCGCCTTCATCCCCAGCCGGGACCCGCAGGTCAACGAGGCCGCGCTGGGCAAGGTGCGGGCGGACAAGCAACGCGAGGCCGGCGACGGCTTCGACGGCTCCTGGGTGGCCCACCCGGGCCTGGTGCCGACCTGCCGGGAGGTCTTCGACGCGGTGCTCGGCGACCGTCCGCACCAGGTCGACCGGTTGCGCGAGGAGGTGGCGGTGACCGCGACCGACCTGCTGGCCGTGGACAAGACGCCCGGCCAGGTGACGGCGGCCGGGGTCCGCGCCAACGTCGCGGTGGCGCTGCGGTACGTCGATGCCTGGCTGGGCGGTGCCGGCGCAGTGGCCCTGTGGAACCTGATGGAGGACGCGGCGACCGCCGAGATCGCCCGCTGTCAGGTCTGGCAGTGGCTGCACCACGGCACCCCGTTGGCCGACGGTGGATGCGTCACCGAGGACCTAGTCCGGTCGGTCCTGGCCGGGGAGCTGGTTGCGCTGGTCGACGGGCGGGACGGTCCGGACCGCGACCGCGCCGAGGCGGCGGCCCGGATCGTCGAGGAGACGGCGCTCGGCGAGGACCTGCCGGCGTTCTTCACCACCGAGGCGTACGCCCGGCACCTGTCCCCCGCCGGCGCGGTGGACCGGCGCTGACGCCACCCCCGCGGTCGTCGCGGGTCACCGACGCGCCGCCGGGCTCACGGCGGCGGACCGGCAGCCGGTACGGGCTCAACGACGCGCCCGTACCGGCTGCCGTCGGTCATTGATGGCCACCGAGGAGGCTCAGTGCCCACCTTCGGCGATCTCCTCGACGAGCTTGGCGCTGAACGCTGGCAGGTCGTCCGGTTTGCGACTGGTGACCAGACCGTTGTCCACCTGGCATTCGGTGTCCACCCAGGTCGCCCCGGCGTTGGTCAGGTCGGTACGCAGACTCGGCCAGGAGGTGATGGTGCGGCCCCGCACCACCCCGGCCTCGATCATCGTCCACGGCGCATGGCAGATCGCCCCGACCGGCTTGCCTGCGGTGAAGAACGCCCGGACGAAGCCGACCGCGTCCGGGTCGGTACGCAGAAGGTCCGGGTTCGCCACCCCGCCGGGCAGCACCAACGCGTCGTAGGCATCCGGATCCGCCTTGTCCGCGGTGAGGTCCACCGGGTACGTCCGGGACTTGTCCAGGTGGTTGAAGGCCCGGATCTCGCCCGGCTGGACCGACACCAGTTCGACGGCGGCACCGGCCGCCTCGACCGCTTCGCGTGGCTGGGTGTACTCGACCTCCTCCACCCCGTCGGCGGCCAGAAAGGCGACCCGTTTGCCCTGCAGTGTCGTCGCCATCTGCGGCTCCTCTCACTCGCGTACGGTGTCCAGTCGGTTGATCTGCCCCAGGACCGCCCGCTCAAACCCGCCGTTACGGTGAAGTGCGTGACGCGCGACGTGACGGGTCGCGCGACAACGGCGGTGAGACCTGGACCATCAGAGTATTCTTCACGAAGGGGACGCCGAATTCGAAGATCAATTCCAGGGCGTCCTCACCTCGTCTCCGGCATCTGCGAATACTCGCGTTTGCCGAACAGATCCACCTACTGGCAACATCGATAGAGTGAACGGGATCTGCTCCCACTGGCGCTGCTGTGCCTGCTGGTCTGGCACGGCGAGGCGATCCGCTTCGACGACGACACCGGCTGGGGTCGCTACCGGCCCTGGGCGCGCCCGGTCCTGCTGCTGACGCGGGACCGGCCGGCCGACGCGGCGACGGCGCTGCGGCAGACCCCGGACCCAGCGCGCGACCCGTTGGCCGAGGCGTTGTGGTGCCTCACCGCACAGGCCGCGATCGCCCTCGACGACCGTACGGTGCTGCGCCGCGCCCGGACCGCGCTCACACCGGCCGTCGACGAGCTGGCCGGGGCCGGCAGACATGATCGGCGCGGGACGGGCGGGCGGAGCGGGATCAGCAGGCACCAACCCGTTTCCAGGGGCCCCACCCGGAGGCGGCAGGTTGCTGGTCCCGCGTCCACCACTGTGCGGTCCACAGCTGCCCGTCATGCTCGACGGTCTCGCCGCCGGTGTAGATCCACGACGACGTCCACTCCGGGTAGAAATCGCTGCCGCAGTGCTGGTAGGCACCGAGCTCGGCCCAGGCACCCCGCTGCGTGGCACCCGGTACCTGGTTCCTCGTCCACCACTGGGCCTGGTACGCACGGCCGGCGTGGTACACGAGATCACCCTCGGTGTAAACCTGCGACGGCTCCCAGGTGGGTACCACCGGCGTCCAATGGGCGTACAGCGTCGCCGCGGTTTGGGCCAGGGCCGACACCTCGGTCGCGGCGGTCACCGTGGTGCCGCTGCCGTCGGCGGCAGTGTTCCAACCGGCGAACTCGAACGCGGGCCTGCGCAGACCGGTGCCCGGCGCGTCCAGACCAGCATCGGTCCGCAACAAACCATTGCGCGCCTCGGGTGCCGTGCCGATGCCGCCGTTGACGTCGTACGACACGGAGTAGACCCCCTCGACCGCAGCGGCCCACGACAGCATCGGCGACTGGTTGTTGGTCGCCCGCAGCCGGATGGTCACCGGTCCGGCCGCGGCCAGGTCGATGTCGTAGCTCAACACCCTCGACGGCGTGGCGGTGTCGAGGGTGACCTGCGCTCCGACCTGGTGCGCGGCACCGTCATAGTCCAGGAACACGTCGTAGCCGCGACTGTTGCCGGGCCACCAGGAGTGGCTGCCCGCCACGATCGTGTGGCGACCCGCCGGCAGGGTGAAGGTGTAGCTGAGGATCGCCCCCACCTGGTTGGCCGTGTACACCCCCGTGGTGGTCGTCTTGCTGTAGTCACCAGCGACGATCCCCTTGTACCGGATGTCACGGTCGCCGGCGGCGTTGTACGCCCCGAGGCCCCAGGTCGCATCGCCTTCGAGGACCTGGTCGGGTGCGCCGTTGCGCAGATCGTCGCCCAGCAGTTCGGCGACCGCCGCGTGGGCCGGCGAGTTGTAGCCCAGGGTGCCGGTTGCGGTCCCGTTGACGTCCGCGAAGTACCTCAGCCCTGGCGGCACGACCTCGACCCAGGCGGTCGTGGTGGCACCACCGTGGCTGCCCCGGACGGCGACCGTCGTCCACGCCTGGCTGACGTCGAGTCCGTCGAGATCCCAGGTCACCGCGAGATCCCGGGTGGTGCCGTCGGTGAGCGCGGCGGGCAGCGTCGCCGGCAGGTCGCCCGGCACCTGGCCGAGGAAGGTCGCCCGCCAGACCTGCGGCAGCGCGGCCACCCGATTGGCCAGCGGGTAGCTGGCCGCCTGAAGCCGGGAGACGATCTGCCGGGCGCCCTCCCCGTCGAGCCGATAACCCGCCGGGTCAGCCACCGCACGACCGGCCATCGCGATGGTGGACTGCAGCAGCGCCCAGTCCCGGTCGGTGAAGTCCTCGGTCCGCTCGATCCGCGAGGCTACCGCCAACGCCTGGCTGACAGCATCGCTCGACGCCGGCTCGGTTGCCGGCGTCCCCAGGACACCGACCGAGTCGACCACCAGCGTCCCGGCGATCACCTCAAAGGTCACAGTGTGCCGACCCCACGGCAGTCCTCGCACGGCCACGGTCTGCTGGAAGTTGGTGACGGACCTGGTCGGCAGGTTCGTCGCGACGAGTTCGCCGTCGACCCGCACGTCGAGCCGGGCGCTGCCGTCGTTGACTCCCATGACGTCGATCCCGGAACCGGTGAACGTGTACGCGAGGGAGGCACCGGGCCCCCGACTGGTCGACGACGAGCGATGATACTCGTACATGCTGCCGCCGTTGGCGTGCCGCCAGTCTCCGCTGTAGGCGAGCCGGGCGGCCGGCGGGTCGGCCAGGTCGTTCATCTCCAGGTTGTCGAGGAGTTCGCGGTAGTACGGCAGGTGGCCCGGCACCCGCTCGATCGTCAGGTTGTCGAACCGGGTGTGGTGGAAGCCGCTGGCGAGGTCGACGCGACCGGACAGGTACGGCAGGTCGTCGGTCCAGCTGAACACCTGGTCGCCGTTGACGAAGCCGGTGATCTGGTGACCGGCGACCCGGATCGCCAACCGGTGCCAGGCGGTGGCGTCGAATCCGGCGACGGTCCCGCCGGAGATCGTCCTACCGGTACGGCGGAACTGCCAGGTCCCGTCGGAGGCCAGCAGCAACGCATAGGGTGTGCCGCTCAGACTGTGTGAGCTGCCGCCGCCGGTCGAACGCGCGCCGATGGCCGCGTAGTTGTCCGACGCCGGGCCCCGGTCGAACCGCACGTCGACGCCCGCCTGGTAGTTGGTCCAGCGCAGATCACCGACGCCGGTGACGGGATCGGCGCTGTTCCAGGCACCGCCGACACCGGTCGTCGCCCGGTCGATCTGCTGGCGCAGCACGTTGTTCCCGTCGCCGGTCCGCACCGTCTCGAAGGCACCGTTCCGGTCCCAGGTGTACAGCGGGATGGCGCCCGTGTCGCCGCCACGGGAGTCGATGAAGCTCTCGGTCTGGCTCGTGACGACGCCACCCGGACCGATCACCGGCACGGTCCGGCCGACGTAGTCGAAGTCGTCGGCCCACAGCACGCCGTGCTCCGGGTCGGCGTCGAGCACCGTGCGCTCGCCCTCGACCGGAAGCGGCGTGGCCCACTCCGGATCTGCGGTGACGTCGAGCGAGGTGACGGTGACGATGGAGTATGGTTCGACGCTGACCTGGTAGCCGCCGGTGACGCCGGGTACCGCATCGGCGACGTGGCGCTTGTAGTTGGCGTCGAACGCCTCGCCGCCGCCGGTAGCCCGGGTCTGCCAGACGGCGAGTTTCGGGTCGACCCCTAGATCGAAGCCGACCGGCGTGATCTCATAGGTCCGTGCGTACTCGGAGTCGTTGACGATCACGGTCGAGAAGTTTGACCGGTCCGGCGCGGCCATGGTGAGGTAGTTGGGCTGACCGTTGCGCCCGACGACCGGGTTGGTGCCGGTGGCGGTGGAGGCGCTGGCCTGCGGGACAGCCCGCCAGACCCCGGCGGTGTTGGAGTCGTTCTCCCAACCGGTCTGCGCGAAGCTGGTGAAGTGCTGCAGCACGGCGAGTCCCGCGTCGTAGTGAATCCACCCTGACCACGGGTCGCGGGCGGACACGAGCTCCTTGAAGGAGTACTGACCGCCTTCGAAGAACGAGCCGATGGCGGGTTGGTAGACGAAGTGCGTCCGCCGCGACATCACGAAGCCCTTGACGATGGTGTTGGCCATCTCCAGCGCGCTGCCCGTGCCGCCGATGCCGGTGCCCGGCACGGTCGGGTCTGCCGTGTTGTTGTTCTGTCGGAAGGACGAGTTGCTGAAGGTGGCCTGCGCTTCGCTGTTCCAGATTTCCTTGTCGAACTGCTCGGCAAGCCGGGTGAAGTTCTGCTGACCGTCGTCGTTCGTGTTGTAGTGGTAGCCGGCCACCGCGACTGCGTCGCGCAGCTCGGCGTCGCCGACCATCGCGCCGCCGAAGCTGCCGATGCCGACCTCGTCGGAGATGACGACCTGGATCTGGTGGTAGAGCTGCGCCTCGCCGGGACGGAAGCCGGCCAGTGCGGGATCGTCGCTGACGTAGCCGGTGGTGTCGCTGCGCACCTGGTTCGCGTACTGCTTGGTCCAGGTGAGATCGGCCGTGTGCTCGTTCACCCCGGGGTTGACGTAGTCGACCATGAAGCCGTACTCGCGGTAGGCCGCCAGGATGGTGTTCTTGTACCAGGTGTAGATCTTGTCGTTGGTGTTCGCCCACGCCGGCGCGTTCCACCGCAGGATGCTGACCTTGACGTCGGGGTTGACCTTCCTGGCGTCGGCGGCCAGTTGGAAGCCCGGGTGCCGGGCCACGTTCGCCGGCTCGGTCTCCCGGCGCATGGTGGCCGGGTCGGGTCCGGTCGAGTTGTTCCGGTCGTTGCCCATCTCGATCTTGACGTGGCTCATGACGGGTCGGTCGCCCCCGAAGAGAACCCGCAGCAGCCGCGCGTAGGTCTCGGGGTGCTGGGCCTTGTAGTCCATCAGCACGGCGCTGGTGCTGTTCGCGCTCAGCACACCGAAGCCCTTGAAGGTCAGGCCGTTGACGTTGTCGGCCGCGACGAGGCTCGCGTCCACGGTGATGTCGACGGTCGCCGCAGCCGCAGGTGCAGCCGCAGCGGTAGACGTACCACCGACCAGTTGAGCTGGCGCGATCATCCCGAGCACGAGCAGGGCTGCGACGGCCGATCCACGTCCCATGAATGTCTCCTTCTGCCGACCGCATGTTTCTGTCCGATGCACGGCTGGTCTCGCGACAGTAAATCGATCGAAAGACACCAGTCAATAACAGGAATGAACAGACTCGATCGCGTCCGATCACAATCGACCACACCGCACGGGCCAGGTGCGCCCTCAGGTAGTCCCGGTTGGCATCGTGGTGCCAGTAACCGCAGCCGGCCGCCCTGCGCGGCGGCGCAAGGTGGTCACAAAGAAACAGAACCGATCACGAAGCTTCAGTCGGCGGGAACGCGGTCGGCCAGACAGCAGGCGACGACGCGAAAAAGCTCTGGCACACTACGGGCATGGACCGGCCCACGGCGCACACCACGGCGCCCCGTCACCTGCCCGCCGCCGAGCTCACCGCCGGGCTCACGGAGGTGGCCCGCTCCCCACGCGGCTCCGGCAGGTTGGACCTCGTGGTCCGCCGGCCAGCCGTCGACGAGCGGGAGCTGCTGGCCGAAGGGACGCTCGACATCACCGACGGGCTGGTGGGCGACAGCTGGGCGCAGCGCGGCAGCTCGAAGACCAGTGACGGGTCGGCGCACCCGGATCGGCAGCTCACCGTGATGAACTCCCGGCTCGTCCGGCTGGTCGCCGGCGACGACCCGCAGCACTGGGGGCTGGCCGGCGACCAGCTCTTCGCCGATCTCGACCTGCACACCGACGCACTGCCCGCCGGCACCCGGCTGGCGGTCGGCGACGAGGCGGTCATCGAGGTGACGGCCGAACCGCACAACGGGTGTGCGAAGTTCGCCAACCGCTACGGGCGGGACGCGCACAAGCTGGTCTGGAGTGAGCAGGGTCGCCAGGCCCGGCTGCGTGGCCTCTACGCCCGCGTCGTGGTCGGTGGCGTCATCCGGCCCGGCGACCAGATCCGCGTACTCGGCACGGCGGCCGACGCCACCGAGGGAACCGCCATGACCCTCAACCCGCCGGTTCAAGGGGCATAGCGGTTCCCTCGTCGTGAGGCGCCGGTCGTCAGCCCGGTCGCCGTCGCCAGCCGGGCAACGCCGGCAGTGTCCGGCCCGCACCGGGCAATCTCCGCCACGAGGGTACGGGCGGAGGGCCGGCAGCGGATCTCAGCCGGTACGACGCGGTCCGCCTCGACCAACTACCGTCCCCCCGCTTTGAAGTCGACGGCGGCCGGTCCGAAACTCGCCTGCAGGTAGTTCGGGCCGTCCCCGATCTGCCTGGTGACCTCATCAACCTGTGCGATCAGCTCGTCGACGCTGCAGGTTTCACCGCAGCCGGCGGCGGCCAACCCGGCCTGCAGCAGCAACGTCCCGTACACCTCCCGGACCTGCGGCGACGCGGCTCCGCCGCTCGACCCGGCACCGGATACACCACATCCACCGGCACATCCGCACGCTGAAACCACTTCCCGTACACGACACCCCCTCACCGACCCGAGCAGGCCGCCAGTGCGATGCGATCCGCTGTGGATGGATGATTCAAGTCCCAGCGCAGCCGCGCCTACTACAGCGTCCGCCTCGGCCTCTTGTTGCTGGTCGAAGGTAACCAGACTGATGCCTGCCAGGTCGTTGCCACGGCACTGCCGCTGTTCACGTCCGTCCGCTCCAGCCGACCTGCCTCACTATCGCCCGCATCTCGTAGACCTCTAGAGGAGTCCTCCCGGCCCGGCTTCTCCACCATCGTCGTGGAGATCAGCACCGACGTAGTCGGCTATGCATACGGGCACACCTTCGCCCCTGACGCGTGGTGGCCAGAAGCAGATCACGAACCCTCAGGGACGACGGGACTCGATGAACTCGCCGTCCTCGAACTGGGGCCGGCAACCCGTCGCGGTCGCCTACCCACCGGGGGCGAAGTCCAGTGTGTCCGGCCGGGTCCAGCGGCACACCGGCCACGAGCACGCCTACATCATGGAGGGTGAGCTGACCTTGCCAGGTCGGCTTCCAGGAGGTCGTGCTCGGCGCCGGGGACAGCATGGTGTTCGACTCGTCCCGCCCGCACCTGCTGGAGAGCCGCAGCGACCGGGCCGTGCACGCGATCTGGTTCATCGTGCGCCTGAACCCGACTCGGGACCGTGAACGTCGACGATTCGGGGTCGGTCACGCCGCTGCGGCTTCGATCCGCGCCACCGCGCTCGCGACGCCGTCCTCGGCCGTGAGCCGCCGCCCCAACCCGGCCGCCGCATCCCGGACATCGACGTCGGTGCTGACCTGGCGGATCGCGGCCGCGAGCCGCTGCGCGGTGATCGTCGACTGCGGAACCGGGGCGCTGCCCGCGCCGAGCGCCGCCACTCGCCGACCCCAGAAGAACTGGTCCAGGATGAACGGGCAGATCACTGAGGGCCGGCCGGCGCGCAGCGCGGCGGCGGTGGTGCCGGCACCGCCGTGATGCACCACGGCGGACACCCGGGGAAACAACCAGTCGTGCGGTGCCTGGGTGATGGGCAGGACGTTGCCCGGCAGGCCAGCCGCGTCCAGCCCGCCCCAGCCGGTGGCGACGATGCCGCGTACGCCGGCCAGGCGCAGCGCTTCGGCGACGACGCGGGTGAGGCGCTGCGGATCCCGCCCGGCCATGCTGCCGAAGCCGACGTACACCGGTGGGTCGCCGGCGTCGAGGAAGTCGACCAGTTCGGCCGGTGGCTGCCAGCCGGTGGCATCGTCGAGGAACCAGTATCCGGTGAGCTGGGCGTGCCCGGGCCAGTCGGCCGGGCGCGGCAGCACATGACCGCTGACCGCGTGCAGCACCGGGATCGGCCGCCCGTCGGGCAGCCGGGTGGCCAGGGCCGCACCCCTACGTCGGGCCAGGCACAACGTCTCCTGGCGGAAGGTGTTCACCATGCCGTCGTACATCCGGTAGCCGGCACCGACGAGCCGGTAGGTGAGCCGGTTGTACGCGCGGCCGAGCGGCAGCGCAGGTGCGCCGATCAGCGGGAAGTCGCCGGTCGCCACGGACATCGGAACGGGGACCGCCTGCACCGCCGGCGCGCCGAGTTTCTCGGCGACGTGCGGGCCGGCCAGCGCCTTGGGGTGGTAGACGATCACCTGCGGGTCGGCCTGGCGGGCCGCCTGCCAGACATCGGCCAGCAGGCCCCGGTTGATCGGGTTGGCCCGCCGGGCCAGCCGGATGTTGGTCTTGACCGAGCCGAGAAGTCCGGTGGTGTCCTCCATCGCGGCGCGACCCGCCGCCGAGTCGAGCAGTTGCAGGATCTCGTCGCCGAGGTGACCGTACGCCAGGCCGTGGTCGGTGACGAAGGACCGGAATCGGGCGCAGGTGGCCAGGGTGACGTCGTGACCGGCCGCCCGCAGCCCGGTGCCGAGCGCCAGGTACGGCTGGACGTCACCGCGGGATCCGACGGTGACGATCAGGACCCGCACCGTCACACGTCCCGTTTGGTCTGGCGCCGGAACTCCTCCATCAGCGCGGGCGTCCGTTCGATCATGAAGGTGTAGAAGTCGCGGGTGTGCCGGAGCCGGTCCGCCTCCGGGGCGTCCGCGTCGCCGACGAGATCGATGCCACGCTGCATCAGGTCGATGAAGGTGCGCATCTTGTCGGTGGGGTCGATCGCCCGGGCGAAGGCGTCCGGGTGCATCTCGTACGCGTGGCCCCGGCCGCTGGTCGGCACCCGGCGCACCATGCCGGACTGCTCCAGCGCCCGCATCCCGGCCGAGACGGATGCCTTGGACAGCCCGACCGCCTCGCACAGTTGCGCGGTGGTCTGGCCCGGCGGGTCGCAGATCAGCAGCCAGCCGAGCAACTTGCCGAACGCAGGGGTGGTGCCCATCTGGGCGAGGGCGACACCGACCTCTTCGGCGTACCGCCGCCCGGCGTCCGGATCCACGTGCATCTCCTTCCTCGCCGAGAACGCCCCATCATGAGGACCGCCACCATCGAAGAACGCCATCATCACGAATGTTCAGGACTTCCCGAACATCAACCGTAACATGGCAGCTGGTGAGGCGACCCGGACCGGCCCCACCCGACTCAACGGCGGGCGAGCGCCTGGTCGATCAGTTGCTCGCTGTCGTCCCAGAGCCGCCGCGCCCGGGCGACGTCGTACGACTCGGGTGAGGATGGAGCAATCTTCGGACCCTCCAGGTACGCACCGGTGGTGCCCTCGAACCGGGCGTCGGCGACCAGGTCGGCCAGGTGCCGGGCGGAGGCCCGGGAGCTGCGCGCGCCGGGCAGTAATGCGCTGATCAGCGGAGCGGCCATCCGAAAGCCGGTCCGGACGAGCGTCGGGTAGTCGCGGGAGAGGCTGGTGTCGGGCATCAGCCCCGGGTCGTACGCGTTGACGCTGATCGGCCGCCCGTCCAGTCGGCGGGCAAGCTCGTAGACGAAGTAGATGTTCGCCAACTTCGAGGTGGAGTAGCGGACCCGGCCCGCCGTCGGGGTCGCGTCGGCGTCGGACGGGTCGGCGAGTTCGCGGGCACTTGTCCAGCGCGGTTCCGGGAAGCCCATGCTCTTCTCCCGCCAGTGGGTGCCGCTGCTGACGATCGCGATCCGGGCCCCGGCGGCCAGGTCATCCAGCAGCCCGGTGACGAGCAGGTGATGACCGAGGTGGTTGGTGGCGAAGGTGAGCTCGTAGCCGTCGGCGGACCGGCGTACCCCGTCGATGACCTGGATGCCGGCGTTGCCGACGATGGCATGCAGCGGCGGACGCTGCCCGGACCGGCGCAGTTCCTCGGCCGCGTCGGCGACCGATCGCAGGTCGGCCAGGTCGATCCGGAGCAGTTCGAGGCTCGCCGCAGGGGTCCGGCGACGGATCTGCCGGGCCGCCGCTTCTCCCCGGCTCTCTGCCCGGTGACCGAGCACGACGTGCCAGCCCTGGGCGGCGAGCCGCCCGGCGACGCGCAGCCCGAGGCCGGTGGTGGCCCCGGTGATGACGACGGTTCTCATCAGAGTGAACCCTTCGACAGGTTGACGTTGTCAACCTGACCTTACGTCGCCCAGGTTGACAGCGTCAACC
Source organism: Solwaraspora sp. WMMA2065 (assembly GCF_030345075.1). Lineage (NCBI taxonomy): Bacteria > Bacillati > Actinomycetota > Actinomycetes > Micromonosporales > Micromonosporaceae > Solwaraspora > Solwaraspora sp. WMMA2065. The sequence continues at coordinate 677,446 of NZ_CP128361.1, read as the reverse complement.
TGATCTAGGATCGGACGATGAGCACCCGGGACGACCTCGTCGCCGCAGCGACCGCACTGCTCGACGAGGGCGGCCCGGAGCGGGTCACCCTGCGGGAGGTTGGACGTCGGGCCGGGGTGTCACACAACGCGCCGTACAAGCACTTCACCGACAAGCAGGCGCTGTTGGAGGCCGTCGCCATCCAGGAATTCGACCGGCTCGAACGGGTCATGACGGCGACACCGACGCCACGGACCGAGGCCGCCGCGCTGCTGCGACACGTCCTGCTCGACTACGTACGCTGGGCACAGCACCATCCGCGACGGTTCGCGCTGGTCTACGGGTGGTCGATGCACGCCTCCGCCGACCTGCACGAGCGGGCCGGCGCCACCTGGCGGCGACTCGTCGAGCTGACCGCCGAGGCCCAGGCGGCCGGGGCCCTGCCCGCAGGTGACCCGGAACGGGCCGCCGCTCTGGTCCGCGCGCTGGCGCACGGCGCCGCCGACCTGGCCATCACCGGCCACCTGGCAGCCGACGGAAAGGGCCGCGCCAGCGCCGAGGACCTGGTCGAGGACCTGCTCCGGGTGCTGGGTCAGGCCGGACGGTCGAGCTGACGTTCTTCGCTCAGGAAGCCGCCGCCGCTGAACAGCAGCAGCCGGCACCGGTCGGCCCGGACGCTGTCGCGGCCACGCAACAGGCTACGGATGTGCGCCAGGCGTTGCAGGTGGCCGGTGCCGACGGTCTCCTGCCACTTGGCCTCGCCGATCGCGATGAGTTCCTCACGGCCTGACCATCCGGCAACAAGGCCGACAACTGGTCAAGGTGGTACAAGATGGCGAAGTGGCAGGAGAGGCAATGACCGAGTTCCACGACTGGGACGACGTCCGCAGCGAACTACACGATGGGGACGACGCCGCGCTGGCGACCGAACGCGCGCGTACCGAGGCATGGATCAGTGCCTTCCACCTCACCGAGGAACGCGGTGACACTGCCCGGCCGACGCCGACGAGGGAACCTGCACTGTCGTAAAACTGGCGGGTTGAGGGTCATACAGGTTCCCTCGTCACGAGACGCCGGTCGTCAGGCCGAGCGCCGTCGCCAGCCGGGCGACACCGGCCGTGTCCGGCCCGCACCGGGCAATCTCAGCCACGACCGTACGGACGGCGGGCCGGCAGCGGATCTCAGCCGGTGCGACGCGGTCCGCCTCGACCAACCACCGTCCCGCCGCCGTGAAGTCGCCGACGTCGAGGTACGCCCGCGCGGCGTCCACCAGATACGCAGCGCGGTGCTCCGCCGGCAGCCCGCGCCATATCTGCCGCCGGGTGGCCGTTTCGTGTCGGCGTACCGCCTGCCGGGCGTCGCCCGACTCCATGGCCGCCACGACGTGCGCCAGCTCGACGGCCGCCGGGCCGAAGCTCGCCGTACGGTGGTCCAGCCCGTCGCCGATCCGGCCAGCGACGTCAGCGGCCCGGCCGAGCAGCTCGTCGACACTCCGGGTTTCGCCGCAGCCGGCAGCGGCCAACCCGGCCTGCACCAGCAATGTCCCGTACACCGTGCCGCACTCGACCGATGCCGGCCACGGCAAGCGCCCGATCGGCCGCCAACCAGGCCAGCCCGGGTTCACCCACCTTCACCAGCACGAGCGCGATAATCCGGTACGCCCGCACCAACAACCCCGCCCCCAGGCGCAGGCCGGGTGGCGTGCACCCGCCGGGCGGCGTCCAGCAACTCCGGCACCGTCCGCAGTAACCGGGGATAATCCCCATGCTGGTACGTCGACCACGCATGCTCCACCCGCTGCGTGACCTCGCGTTCCCCTGCCGGTCCGCCGTCGGCGGCGGTGAACACCTCGTAGCTGGCCAGCGCCGCTCGGACCGCCGCCAACCCGTCGACCGCCCCACCGGCCTCCGCTGGCCGGTCCGGGCCGACCAACTCCGCCGGGTCGACCCGCAGCACCTCGGCGACCTGCCGGATCAGCGAAAACCGGTCCAACCGCCGGACACCACGCTCCACCTTCTCCACCCAGCTCTTCGACCGGCCGACCCGGTCGGCGAGCACCTGCTGGGTCATCCGCCGCCGTACCCGCCACAGCGCGATCCGACGCCCGACGGCCACGCTCATCGCCTGCTACCCGCGTCGATCCAGGTCCAGGACACGAAACGCTCGTACAACTCGGCCGGATCGGTGATCCCGACCTCCTCGGCTGCGGTCGTCAGCAGCTCGCCAACGTCGACCGACAACGCCAACGGCTCACCCACGTACGCCTCCGCCAACTGCGTCCGGCCCGGCGGGCACGGCCACGGCGTCCCGTCCGGACAGACCGCGCAACACCACGACGGCCGCACCGGCTCATGCACCGGCTCCTTGCCGCTTCCGGGTGTCCTCATGGCAGGTAGTGCCGGCCGGCGTTACCACCCCGGCGCTCCGCCCGATCCGTACGAGTCGCCGGCCGCCGGTCCGGCGGCGGCACCGTCCGGTCGGCGAACCGCCGCCGACCCGGCACCGGATACACCACATCCACCGGCACGTCCGCACGCTGAAACCACTTCCCGAACACGCTGCCCCCTCAACAAGAGTTGGAAGGGCGGCGACCCGAGGTGGCTCTCCACGACAACCCCGGAGCCGCCGCCCAGCAGGCGGGCCCGACGCGCGAAAAGGGCGATCACGGGATGCGACGCCGGGCCCAGCTAACGCGAGGCCGCGCCACCGCCGAACTCACCACCCGATACGGGAGGCGACGGCGCAACCTCTGCGAGTAGCCTGCCCGGCACGTGAAGTGAAGGTCTACAGTGTGCGTGTCTTACCGGCGTCCGCAGACCGGCAGACAGCGGTCAGCAATCGATCTCCCGCTCGACCTGTGCCACTTCCCCAGCGAGGCGCTTCGCCCCCGTCGAGTCAGCAATCTCTCGCGCCTCCGCGATCCACGATGCAGCGACGTCCCGATCACCCGCCGCCACATGTGTCGCAGCCAACTGGCACACGTACCAACCGACCCAGTCCGATCGACGCACCTCGCCGGGCAGCTGATCCAAGCCTGATTGCAACAGCTCCACCGCGCGGTCGTATCGGCGCAAGTACCGCTGCGCCAAGCCTCGTTGCATCATCAGGTACGTCGGATCATGGAAGTACAGCCAGTCAGGCTCGCGGTCTCGTGCGTCAGCGGCTCGGGCTGTCAGCTCTTGAGCGTTGTCGAGCTGTCGATCAGCGCCTTCAGCGTCACCCAGAATTGCTAGACCGCGAGCCTCCTGCTGAACAGCAACGCCCCGTACACCAGGGCTGGCCGGCTGCCATGCAGCGGCACGCGACAGCTCCACCATGGCGGCTGTCTCGCCACGCATCCAGGCGAGGTGCCCACGCATACTCAGCGATGTAGCCGTCAGGTGAGGATTGCCTGCCTCCGTAGCCCACTCCATAGCACGGAGATACCACGCGCGACTGCTCGCATGATCGCCGGTCGCAGCGGACAACCAGCCGCCGAACTGAGCCCACTGGCCAGCGACATCGACGAGCCGCGGCCAGTGCTTGTCGCGCCGGGCACCGTTGACGAGTTGTTCGATGGCTGACAGTTGCGCAAGCACCGGTCTGACCACCGCCGCCGACCCGACCACGTCTTCGAGCCGCCGCTGATGAGCAAGCACCGCCGCCAGGGAGTCGATCGTTCCCGCGTCGATCCGACGCGGCCTCGTGATGGCAGCGCGGAGTCGCTGCTGCTCCTCCCCCGACAGACCCGCCGGATCATCACGCACCATCCCGGCGAGATGTCCACCCGCGCCCAGCGCCTCATCGAGACGCACCATCAGATCCGGAGGCGGCGACTTGCGCCCCTGCTCAATGTCATGCAGGTGAGACCGACTTGAGTACGCCCGCTTCGCAAGATCACGCAGAGAGAGGCCAGCCTGCTCACGAAGCGCACGCAGGGTGGCCGGGAGACGTGGGTCGACGATACGCGGCATGACGGTCACCACCAAGATCGAAAACGTCGATGGCCTTCCGCGAACCGATATCCACAACCGCCATCAGCTCAGACGATACTCCGGCGGGGATCGACCGACGGACCACTGCGGGTCGCGTCCTGGACCACGGAGACCGGATCACCGTCTGAACAACCTCGATCACACCCAACGGCCGAACACGACACTGCGCCGAGCACCATCTCCGCTGGTCTTGATGGCAGCGCCACAATAAAGCCCGTGCCCACCAGTACCAATATCGATCAATATCTAGATCGTCGAGTTACGCACGGCCCACTGACCTAAACTTTGGTCGTTTTGTGGGTGATAGCGCCGGTTTCGGGGTGAGTGTGGGTCGGGTGCGGGACGTGAAGAAGCTCCTGGTAGGACATGGATTGACTAGATCAACATGTTCCAACCAGGAGCTTCGGTGTCGGATTCTGCCATGCTGTCCGCCGGTGCGGTGCGACAGGCCGCCGATCAGCGGGAGACGCTGCGGGCAGCGGTGATCGCCGGGCCCGCCGGTGTCGGGACCCTCGACGAGCAGGTGACCGGCCGGTTGTGGCCGCTCCTGGCCGATGCCGCACTGATCGAGCGGGCGCAGGCCGTAGTGGGGCACGTCGACGCCCGGCGGCGGGTGCTGACCGGGGCGGTCACGGTGATGATCGTGCTCGGGCTGTGCCTGTTCCGGCGGGAGAGCACGACGGTGGTGACCGCACGGGTGACCTCACGGATCCCCCGGACCCGGGTGGAGGGCACCCCGACCGCGGCGGCGGTGTCGAAGGCCCGGGGCAGACTCCCCGCGGCGGTGCACCAGCGGGTGTTCACCACCGGCGCCCGGTCCACACCGACGTTCGGGCCCGAGTCGTACGCGTTCGGTCTGCTGGTCACCGCGATCGACGGCACTGTGTTCGACCTGGCCGACACGGCGCGGATCCGGGCCGGGTTCACCACCCCGACCGGCGGCCGGTTCCCGCAAGCCCGGATGGTCGCCCTGGTCGCCTGCGGCATCCGCTGGATCCTCGCCGCCCGTATCGCCTCCTCCGGGACCAGCGAACAGGCCCTCGCCGACGACCTGATCGGCCAACTCCAACCCGGCACCATCAACCTCGCCGACCGGGGCTTCTTCTCCATGGACCGCTGGACGCGGGCGGCCGCCACCGGGGCGCACCTGCTGTGGCGGGTCAAGAACGGCGCGCGGAGCCTGCCCGCCCGCCTGGTCGAGGTCCTCCCGGACGGCTCCGCGCTCGTGCGACTCGCCGAGTCCGACGCGATGCTGTCCCGCCGCCGCACCACCCGCGCCGACCGGGGTCTGCCCCGACTCCGTCCGACACTCGCCCGTCTGGTCGAGTTCACCGTCACCACCCGCGACCGCGCCGGCCGCACCACCCACAGTCGCTACCGCGTCCTGACCACCCTGCTCGACCACCACCGTCACCCCGCCACCGCCCTCGCCGCGCTCTACGCCGAACGATGGCAGATCGAACTCACCTACGGACGACTGAAGACCACCCTGCGGGGACCCGGCACCCGACCACGCGGACAGACCCCCGAACTGGCCCACCAGGAACTCTGGGCGCTACTGACCGTCTACAACGCCCTCGTCCGACTCGCCGTGACCACCGCCGTCGACCTGAACATCGACCCCGACGCGGTCAGCTTCGCCACCGTCCTCGCCCTGACCCGCGCACACCTCGCCAGCCAGGACTCCGCACCCTGCGTCAACTGCGGACACGACGACCCCGACCCCGCCACCACCCTGCTCACCGCGATCGCCGCCCAACCCCGCAACCGGCCCACCCGCACCCGCACCGGCCCCCGCACCAAACGACAACGACGAACACAACGCACCCGCGACGTCACCTACGAGATAACCATCACCCAGATCGACCCACCCAAAGCCAGCAAAACGGCCAAAGTTTAGGTCAGTGGACGTAGACCCCACGACGGCGGAACGCTGCCGGGGCGTGCACCACCGCGTCGACCCGCGCGGCCCGCGTGTTGAACGGGAACCAGAACCGGCGCAGTGATCGTGTTTCCACCCATGCCGGTGCCCTGCTACCATCCTTGGTCGCCAGGTGTTCCGTCAACGCGGTCAGGAACACGTCCCAGTGTTCGTCACCGGTGACAGCCGGCTCCTGCTCCAGCAAAGCGGCCCGCTCCTGCGCCGGCTCCCAGCGGTGCTCCTCAAGGAACTCCGCCACCAACCGCCACCGTCGCGCCTCGTCAGCGCCGACGAGCCGCACGCCCAGCCCCGCCACCGTCAGCGGCTCGTAGCTCTCATCGTTACTCCGCACGCCCTCGACGCTAGTACGTCCGAGGCGATTCAAGGGGCAGGGCATCGGACAGTGCGGCGCGGCTGTTGACCCAGACGACCAGCAGCGCACAGCCGGGCAGCGTCGCCAGCGCCAGCAGCGGCGCCTGGTTGACCGACAGCAGGGCGGCCAGCAGCACGACCAGGCTGAGCAGGCCCAGCGGCGCCCGGCGTACCGCCGTCCAGGCCGCGGCCCGGACGGCCGCGCGCACGCCCAGGTCCGGGGCCAGCTCGACCAGGGCCAGCAGCAGGACCGTCGTGGCGGCCACCAGCACGGTCAGCACCACCAGCAGCGGTACGAGCACCGCCGCAGCGCCGGCGTCGTGCAGCCAGACGATGTCGGTCACCAGGACCGCCACCAGCACCGTCGCCGCCGCCCAGCGCCGCGTCGCTGCGGCGAAGTTCCGCCGGTACGCGCGGAAGTACTCACGTACGGGTGCCCGGTCGTCGTCCTCGGCCTGCCGCAGGTAGCCGAACGCTGCGGCGACCGCCGGCCCGATGCTGACCGACAGCAGCCCGAAGAAGACCGGGTAGCGCCACGGCTGGGCGACCACGGCCAGCGCGACCAGCAGCGGCAGGTTGGTGATGGCCAGCCCGAGGTTGACCACCAGCACCCGGTGCACCAGTGACCAGATCGTTGACCAGGTGTCCGCGCCGACGTTGACCCGCGCGGCCAGCGAGGGCCGCAGCGGTTGCCGGACGGGTTGCCGCACCCCGGCCGCCGTCATTTCAACCCACTCGTGGCGATGCCCTGCACGAAGTAGCGCTGGCCGAACAGGAAGACGAGCAGGATCGGCAGGATCGACAGCACCGAACCGGTCATGATCATCGCGTACTCGGCCTCGTAGAGCCCGATGAAGGTCCGCAGCCCGATCTGTACGGTCCACAGGTCGTTGCTGGTCAGGTAGATGAACGGTCCCATGTAGTCGTTCCAGGTGTTGACGAAGGTGAGCAGCGCCAGGCTGGCCAGCGCCGGCTTGGACAACGGCAGCACGATCCGCGCCCAGATGCCGTACTCGTTGAGGCCGTCGATGCGGGCGGCCTCGGTCAGCTCGTCGGGGATGGTCAGGTAGTACTGCCGCATCAGGAACACGCCGAACGCCCCGAACGCCTGCAGCAGGATCAGCGACAGGTGGGTGTTCACCAGGCCGAGCCGCTCCATGATGATGTACTGCGGCACCATGTACGCCTGCCACGGCACGGCGATCGTGGCGATGTAGGCGAGGAACAGCAGGTCTCGGCCCGGGAAGCTGATCTTCGCGAAGCCGTACGCGGCGAAGCTGCCGGTGAGCACCTGAAGGAAGGTGATGGTGACGCTGAGGAACATCGAGTTGTACAGGTAGGTGCCGAGCGGGATCCGGTCCCAGATGCGGACGTAGTTGTCGAAGTGGAACTCCTGCGGAATCCACTGGATCGGCACGGTGAGCACCTGCGAGTCCAGCTTGACCGAGGAGACCAGCATCCAGGCGAACGGCACCAGCACGGCCAGGCCGAGGACGGTGAGCAGCACCTGCAGGACGGCCCGGCGCAGCACGGCGAGGCTCATCGTTCCCCCCTCCGTTGCAGCTGGAACTGGACCACGGTGATCACCAGGACGACCACGAACAGCACCATGGCGATCGCCGACGAGTAGCCGAACCGGCCCTGGGTGATCCCCTCCCGGAAGATCAGCTGCGACAGCACCAGCGTGGCGCGGCCCGGACCGCCCTCGGTCATCACCTGGATCAGGTCGAACACCTTGAAGCTGGAGATGGTCAGCATGATCAGCACGAAGAAGGTGGTGGGCCGCAGCGACGGCACGGTGATGTGTCGGAACCGCTGCCAGGCCGACGCCCCGTCGGTGCGGGCCGCCTCGTACAGCTCGGCCGGGATGGTCTGCAGCCCGGCCAGGTAGAGCACCATGTAGTAGCCCATGTCCCGCCAGACGCTGGTGATGATGACCGCCGGCATCGCCCAGGTCGTCGAGGTGGTCCAGCCCGGCGGGTTGTCGACGCCGATCGCCCGCAGCAGCTGGTTGACCGGCCCGGCGTCGGGGTTGAACAGCATGTTCCACACCACGGCCACCGCGACCAGCGCGGTGATGTAGGGGAAGAACAACGCGGTACGGAAGAACCGTACGCCGCGCAGCGCCCGGTTGAGCAGTACGGCGAAGCCGAGCGCGGCGACCAGGGTCAACGGGATGTGGCCGAGCGCGTAGTAGGTGGTGTTGTACAGCGCGGTCCAGAAGGTCTCGCTGCCCACCATCCGGCGGAAGTTGTCCAGCCCGACCCATTCCGGGGTGCTGTAGGAGTTCCACTCCATGAAGGCCAGCGCCAGCGCGGCGACGACGGGCACCAGGGTGAGCGCGGCGAAGCCGACGAAGTTCGGCAGGATGAAGCTCCAGCCGGCCAGGGTGTTGCGTCGGCGCAGCCGACGTGCCGCACCGGCACCCGGCGGCGGACCGCCGGGTGCCGGTGTGCGTACGGTGTCGATCGGGGTGTGGATCGCCATGGTGCGGGTCAGTCGACCTCGGAGGTGACCCGCTCGCCCATCTCGGCGAGCCCGTCGTCGACGGACCGCTCGCCGATCATGATCAGCTCGTGCTCCTCGGTGAGGATGACATCCACATCGGAGGATTTCTCGCTGACCGGCATCTCCAGCATCACCTCGTCGGGCTGGAACGCCGCCTGGGCGACCTCGTCGTTGGTCATGCCGTCGACACCGAAGTAGGTCTCGGTGATCGTCTCGTCGGAGTAGGCCGGGTAGACGCCGATGCTGGCGATCGCCGCCGCGCCCTCGGGGCCGGCGGCCCAGGCGACGAAGGTCCGGGCGGCCTCGGAGTTGCGGGCCTTGTTGTTGACCGCGAACGCGGTCGGCGAGCCGAAGGTGGTGACCGGGCCGCCCTCGGTGACCTGCGGCAGCGGGGCGATGCCCCAGTCGACGTCGATGTCGCCGGCCTTCTTCTCCTCGATCAACCGGGCGGCGTACCAGGTGCCCATCGGCAGCATCGCGGCCTGCCCGGTGGAGAACATCGTGTGGTACTGGACCTTCTGCGTCGACGCGGTCGCCCACGGCAGGGTGGCACCGGCGTCCTGCAGGTCGAGCACCATCTGGTAGCGGTCCTTGAGGAAGCCGTACTCGCCGCCGACGAGGTCGCCGCCGCTCTGCGCCGCCGCCGTCGAGTGGATGATGGAGCGCCAGGTGTGGTGGTAGGTGCCGTAGACGGTGTCCTGGCCGCTGCCGCTGGTCAGCTGCTTGGCCAGGTCGGCGTACTCGGCCCAGGTGAGGCTGGTCAGGTCGGCGCCGGTGTCGGCGAGCATGGCCTTGTTGTAGTACAGCACCCAGAAGTCCTGCCGGTACGGCAGCGCGAAGTAGTCCCCGTCGAGGTCGAACGGCTCCAGGCCGAGATACTTGCTCTGGTCGAGGTCGGCCGCCTCGTCGGCGACCGACGCCAACTGGCCACGCAGCGCGTAGCGGGAGTAGTCGGTGACGTTCTTCATGGTGAGCACGTCGGTCTGGTCACCGCCGGCCAGCATGGTGGTGACCTTCTCGGAGTAGTCGTCGGCGAGGATGTCGACCGGCTGCACATCGATGTCCGGGTGGGCGGCCTCGAACCCGTCGATCAGGGCCGCGAACTCGGGGGTGCTGTCGTAGTTCCACAGGGCGATGGTGAGGATCTCGCGGCCGTCGTCGCCGACGGCCGGCTCGTCGCCACCGCCGCAGCCGGCGGTGACGAGAACCAGTGCGGTGGCGGCGGCCACCGCCCTGCCGATGTGTCGGTTCATCCTGCCGGTGTGTCGGTTCATCAGGTGACTCCTTTTGCGGAGGGTGCGGGGTTTCGTGGGGGTACGGAGCCCGGCCGGTCAGGCGTGCAACGTGAACGCGTCCGGGGTGACTTCGGCATGCAGCGGTTCCCCGACGGTCCAGCGGACGAGTTCGTCGAGGGTGTGGTCGGTAAGCCGGTGGATCTCGGTGCCGAGGGAACCGGCCAGGTGCGGGCTTACCATGACGTTCGGGCTGCCGCGCAGGGCGGCGTCGACGGGTAGCGGTTCGGGGTCGGTGACGTCGAGGATCGCGTACAGCCGGCCGGAGCGGCACTCGGCGGCGAGCGCCGCCGGGTCGACCAGGCTGCCCCGGGCCGTGTTGATCACGGTCGCGTGGTCGGGCAGCAGCGCGAGTTCGGCCGCGCCGATCATGCGGTGCGTGCTGGGCAGCTCGGGCGCGTGCAGGGTGAGGATGTCGCTGTGCGGCAGCAGCTCGGCCAGCTCGACCAGGGTCGCGCCGGCTGCGGCGACCTCGGCCGGGTCGGCGTACGGGTCGGCGACCAGGCAGCGGGCCGAGTCGAGGCAGCCGATCAGGTCGACGACCCGCCGGCCGATCCGGGAGAAGCCGACGACGCCGATGGTCCGGCGGTAGTTGGACAGGTCGCCGTGCCCGTGGTGGTGGCTCCATCCCCGGTACGCCCGGTCGGGGTCGGCGGCGATGAACGGCACCTTCTTGCCGGCGAAGATGATCGCGGCCAGGGTGTACTCGGCGACCGGCACGGCGTTGGCGTCGGCGGCGGTGCTGACCTGGATGCCGCGCCGCCACACCTCGTCGGTCACCAGGGAGCGGACGCTGCCGGCGGCGTGGAAGACGGCGCGCAGGGCCGGCGCGGTGTCCAGCCGCTGCCTGGTCAGCGGGGGTGCTCCCCAGGACGTCACCAGCGTCTCGACCGTGGCCAGTCGGGCGCGCACGGCAGGCGAGTCGAGTTCGTCGGCCCAGACCGGATCGGCCAGGACGACGACGCGGCCGAGGCGCTCCAGCCGAGCCTCGTCGAAGTGGGCCCGGTAGGAGTCCCGGTCCATCACGACGAGCGCCTGCGGCGGGGTGTGCACCGTCAACGTGTCTCCTCGGGTGGCGAATCTCCGGCCGACGTCCGACGTCGTGGGGACCTGCTGGATTCGCCGATGTGACATGGTTAACCTTCGGTGAACATGCTCGCTACCAGCCGATCTCATTCGGTCGGAAACGTTCGCGAACGAACATGGACGGGAGTGCCCATGCCGGCGGATCGGATGTTCAACCTGCAGCGCCGGGAGCGGCTGCTGGAGGAGTTGCGCCGACACGGCTCGGTACGAGTGGCCGACCTCGCCCCGCTGCTCGGGGTCAGCGAGCTGACCGTCCGGCGCGACATCGCCGCCCTGGCCGAGAGCAACCTGCTGACCAGGGTGCACGGTGGCGCCACGCTGCCCACCCAGCTCGGGCCCGCACCGCGACGGCCCCGGGTGGCACCGACCCGGTTCACCATCGGCATGGTCGTGCCGTCACTGGACTACTACTGGCCGCAGATCGTCACCGGCGCCCGCAGCGCCGCCGCCTCGCTCGGCGTGCACATCCAGCTGCGCGGGTCGAGCTACGACCCGACCGAGGACCGCCGGCAGATCACCCGGCTGATCGACGCGCAGCAGGTGCAGGGTCTGCTGCTGGCACCCAGCCTGGACACCGACGGCACCGCCGACATGATCGCCTGGATCGGCAACCTGCCGGTGCCGACGATCCTGGTGGAACGGCAGGCCCCCCGGTGGACCCCGACCCTGCGCCAGCTCGAATGGGTCCGCAGCGACCACGCCCTCGGCCTGGAGATGGCCGTACGGCACCTGCACGAACACGGTCACCGCCGGATCGGGCTGGTGCTGTCCAAGGGCAGCCCCACCTCCGCCCACCTCGCCCAGGGCTGGGCGCTGGCCTGTGCGGACCTCGGCCTGCCCGCCGACCTGGTCATCCGGGAGGCGGTCGCGTTGGACTCCCCGGGGCACCGGGGGATCATCGGCGACGTGCTGCGGCGGTGCCGCCGCGAAGGCGTCACCGCGCTGATCGTGCACGGCGACCCGGACGCCATGTCGGTCGCGCAGTACTGCGCCGAGCAGGGCGTGCCGATCCCCGACCAGCTCGCCCTGGTCTCCTACGACGACGAGGTGGCACACCTGGCCGAGCCGGCGCTCAGTTCCGTCCGCCCACCGAAGAGCCAGGTGGGCCGGGTGGCGGTCGAGCTGATGGTGGCCCGGCTGGTCGAGGGCCGACGCCGCCCCGTGCAACGGGTGCTGATCACCCCCGAACTGGTGATCCGTGACTCGTCCACGCCCCGGCCGACCCGCTGAGCTCACCCCGGCGCGGCCGGCAGCAGCAGCGTCGAGGCGTGACCGTCCGGCCAGCGGATGTCGACCGAGTCGCCCGCGCCGCCGGCCGTCACCGTCACCACCGGCACCGCCGCGTCGGCCGGGTCTCCCCCGGCGCCGGTCAGGGTCACGGCGGCGACGTACACCCGGCCGGGTGTCGGCGCGGCGGCGGTCCGCAACACCGGCACCGCCACCTGATCACCCAGCGGCGAGGTACCCCGCTCGCGGCGTACCAGCGCATGCTCGAAGCCGGTCAGGCCGACCAGCCGGGACGTCACCGCGGCACCGGCCACGACGGACACCGGCGGGTCGTCGCCGGTACGCGCCGGCGGCGGTACGTCACCGGCGACCGGCCAGCCGCTGAACTCCAGCCCGGTGCCGCCGTCGAGACCGTCGGCGGAGTCGACCCGGGCCAGCCGCACCTCGGTCGGGCCGCGCACCGCCGAGGCCACCGTCACCACCGGGCCCCGGCGCAGCCGGCCCCGCCGGCCGGACCCGTGGTCCGGGCCGGCGTCATCGTCGGTGTCGACCCAGTGGGCGTCGGCCCGCGACACCGCCCAACCGACCCCGTCGACCAGCCGGCAGTCGACCGTCACGAACCCGTTGCGGTGACTGCGCCGGCCCGTCGCGTCGACGACGGCGACCGAATTGTCCGACGGGTCGCCAACGGTGGCCCCGGTCAGCGGCGGCATCGTCGCCGTCGAATAGCCGAGCCGGGCGTACAGCGGCGAGTCGGCGCGCTCGTCGCCGGGCACCGAGTGGTCGGTGCCGTGGTTGACCACCCGGACCACACCGTCACGGCGGGTGCCGGTGACCAGCCAGCCCGGCGTCGGCACCGCCACCAGCAGGTCCGCCCGCTCGACCGGCAACGGCTGTTCGGTCGCCGTCCACACCGGATGATCGGCCGGCAGGGCCAGCCCCAGCATCCCCTTCGCCGCCCAGTACGGCGACCCGGGCCCCGAGTACGACTGGGCCATCGCCGGCCATTCATGGTGCCAGCCGATGGGCAGCAGGCCACGCCGGTCCGGTGCCCCGTGGTCGTGAAAGTGACGCAGCATCCCGCTCGCCGCCCGGCGCAACACCCCCGGCGCCACCTCGGTCGCGCCGGTCATCGCCCCGACCCACAGCGGTGCGGCCGCCGCGAACCGGTACGCCAGGCTGCGGCCCTGCATCAGCGGCGACCCGTCGGCCCCGATCAGCCGGACCGCGTCGTCGAGGAACGCCGCGAGCCGCTGACGCCACGCCTGACGCAGCCCGTCGGGGCACAGCTCACCGGCCTGGTCGGCCCAGAGCAGCGGATAGACGTGCAACGCCCAGCCGACGTAGTGGTCGTAGGACCGCTCCGGTCCGTCGGAGTACCAGCCGTCGGCCCGGTACAGCGACTCGTGCACCCGCAGCCCGGATTCGATGTCCTCAGTCGACCAGGGGCCGCCGACCGAGCGCAGGAAGGTCTCCACGACGATCTGGAACCACACCCAGTTGATCGGCGGGTACCGCTGCCCGACGACGCTGCCGAGCCAGTCGACGGTCCGCTGCCGGGTCGCCTCGTCGAGCCGGTCCCACAGCCAGGGGCGGGTCAGGTGCAGCCCGAGCGCGATCGAGCAGGCTTCGACCTTGGCCTGGTCCAGCCGGTCGGGGCGGGGCCAGGCGGTCGGCGAGGTCGGGTCGGTGCCGGCGCGCAGCCCGGCGGCGTACCAGTCGGCCAGCCCGTGCGGGTCGGCGCCGGCCTCGCCGCGTAGCCGCACCGCCGCCAGCAGGAACGACCGGGCGAACGCCTCCAGCGAGTCGCTGTCCGGGCCGTAGGCGCTCGGCCGGCCGGGCAGGTCGATCCGGGCGTGGTCGGGCGAGGCGTACGGACGCAGCGCCAGCAGCATCCGGTCGGCGGCCGCCCCCCAGTGCGCGCGGGTGTAACCGGTGTACGGGGACAGCCGCCGGTCGTCGGCGATCTGCTCCTCGGCAGCCTGGTCATCGGCGTTCATTCGGGACCTCCGGAGACGGTCACGGTGACGGAGCCGGTCCGCTGGGCCGGCAGGGTGAGCACCAGCCGGTGCACGGCGTCGCCCCAGACGTCGCGCAGCAGCGGGTCGTCGACCGGCTGCCGGTCCAGCCGACCGGCACCGAGCTGCGGTTCCCAGGTCAGCATGAGGATCCCGCCGGCCAGGGCCCGTACGGCGAGCCGCCCGGCGACGTGGGCCAGCGGCTCGCCGGCGAGGACGTGGTGCAGCCGCAGCCCGGTCGGGTCGTCGACGCGCCACCGCTCGGTGACGGTCACCGTCGACCGGCGTCGGTCCAGCCGCACCTGCCGCCGCCAGGACCGACAGCCGGCCTCCGGCGGGTAGGCACCAGCCAGGTCGAGGCGCAGCGCGTCGGCGTCGGCACCGGTGTCGACGGCGACCGCCGACGCCCGGAAGTCGCGGCCCGCGGCCTGACCGTGACCGCCGACGACCGGCAGGTTGTGCCACTGGCTGCGGGTGACCCACTGTTCGTACCGGCGGTCGGTGAACGAGATCGCGGTGTAGGTGGGCTGGCCGAGGTCGACCAGCACCGGGCACCCGTCCAGGGCGACGAGGTACGAGCCGACGTCGTTGTGGTTGTGGTTCTCGTCGTTGTGCCCACCCTTGACCGCGACGGTCAGCCCGGCCGAGCTGCCGGCCCGTTCCCGGCTGACCAGTAGTTGCAGGTCGGGCAGCCAGGTGGTGACCGGCAGCGGCGGAGCGGTCGGTGGTTGGGTGAACCACCGCGAATCCGTCAGCCCGCGTACCGCCCGGCCCAGCCCGGCGGCGACCGTCACGGCCGGTTCGCCCAGGGTACGGTGACTGGCCGCGAAGTCGATCACCTGCCGGTCGCCGGTGGCCCGGCCCCAGCGGTGCAGGACCTGCCACGGCTGCGCGTCGCTCGGCCGGGCCGGGCCGTCGCCGACGTTGACGTACCAGCCGCCGCCGAGGGCCATCCGGTGCGGGTAGCGGGCCAGCTGCGGCAGCGGCGCCCACCGCCACGGATCCAACCGCCCGTCGAGGACCCGGTCGAGCAGGTCGAGCGCTTCGGCCAGCCGGGCCGGGCCGTTCCACCAGTACGCGTACCCTTCGTCGCAGCCGCCGTCGGCGGGCAGCGAGCCGAGGTAGCGGTCGAGCCCGTCGACGACAAGGTCGACCACCTGGGTCCGAATGTCCGCGTCGTCGACCAGGAACAACGCGGCGGCCAGCAGATGGCCGTGGATCCACGGGTTCCAGTTGTGCAGGTGCCCGTCCAGGCCGAGCCAGTGCCAGTCACGGCTGCCCAGGAACGGCTCGATCACCCGGGCGCGGGTCTCCCGGCGGATCCGCTGGCGCAGCCCCGGGGTGCGCTCGTCGAGCGTCGCGCCGAGGATCAGGTCGGCCCAGGCAAGCACGGCCACCGTCTCGGCGGCCCCGAGGTCCAGGTACGGCCGGTCGACGTCGGGCACCACGTGCCGGCGGTCGGCGGCAAACTGCTCGTGCGCGGCCCAGCACCAGGTGGTCTGCTCGCAGAGCTGCAGCAGCCCGTCGGCGGCCTCGTCGAGGTAGGGCTGGCCGTGCAGCGCGGCGGCCAGCGCGGCTGTGGCGGTACGCCGCCGCAGCCCACCGGCGGGCTGCTCGTACGCTGTCCGGACCCCGTCGCGCCAGTAGCGGGCGTAGTCGGACAGCAGCAGTCGGGGCCAGGCGGTGCCCCGGTCGGCCTCGGCGGCGGCCACGATGGCCCGCTCGGTGACGTCGTCGACGTGCGGCCAGGCCGCCCGGCCGGTGCCGCCGATGTCGTACACCTGCCGTGCCCGGCCGAGCGCTGCCGTCCGCAGCTGCGGGTCCAGCGCCGCCCACCGACGGGCGAGCGGTCCGGGCCCGGCCGTTGCCGCTGCTGCCGCCGGGTCTGGCTCAGCCGGCACGACGGTCCGTTGTGATCAGTCGGGTCAGCGTCGCCGCTTCGATCGCGACCCGGTCGGGATCGTCGTCGATCACGAACTCCAGCAGGGTGTCAAAGTCGCGGCCGGTACCGCGCAGCTCGGCGAGAACGTCGCGCCAGAGTCGATCGCGGGCGGTCAACGGCAGCCGCTGGTAGCCGGGCCACCAGGAGAAGACATGCACCGCGTCGACCCAGGGCATCACCTGCCGCAGGTCGTCGACGGCGGCGGCGTCGGGCAGGTCGAGCGGCGGCTGCCAGTACGTGCGTACCGCCGGATGGTCGACGTCGGCGAGCAGCCGCAGCGTCGACTCGGCGGTGTCGGTCAACGTGCCGGAGTGGTATTCGAAGGCGAGGGTGACGCCGGCGTCGGCGGCCAGATGCGCGGCGGCCCGGGTGGCGGTCACGACCGCGCGGCGCTCGTCGGCGCTGGCCTGCGCGGAGCCGAGCGTGCCGGCCCAGATCCGGATCCGGGGTGCGCCGAGCGCGACCGCGCTGGCGAGTACGGCCGGAAAGTCCTCGTCCGGGTCGGAGCCGGCCCGGAAGTAGGAGCCGTAGGAGGCGACCCCGACGCCCCGGTCCAGGCCGGCGTCGCGCACCGAGGTCGCGGTGCGGGTGTCACCCGGCGGTACGTGCACGTCGGCGCCCCATTCGACGCGACGCAGGCCGGCCCGTGCGGCGACGTCCAGCACTGCCGAAGCCGGCTGCTGCCGCAGGGTGACGGAACACATGCCGCTGTGGATCTTCGGACTGGTCGCCGGCACGCGCCCTCCTCGCTGGGTCGGCAAGCGCTTTCCGCGCGACCCTAGAGCAGCGGTCCGGACGAGTGCAACAGCCTCACCGGGTCAGCCCGAGCGTCGCGGCCAACCCGGCCACACCGGCAGCCGACGGCGCGCACCGGGCGACCTCGGCGACCACCGTACGGGCGGACGGCCGCAGCCGGACCTCGGCGGACGCGACCCGGTCGGCGTCGACCAGCGACCGGCCCGCCGTGACCAGGTCACCGGACTGCAGTGCCGCCCGCGCCACGTCGACCAGGTACGCCGCCCGGTGCTCGGCCGGCAACCCGCGCCAGGCGGGACGCCGCACGAGCGCGGCATGCCGGCGTACCGCTTCTTCCGCCTCGCCGAGGTCGGCGGCCGCCGCCACCCGGGCCAGCTCGACCGCCGTCGGCCCGAACCCGCTCCACTGGTGGTCATGACCGTCGCCGATCTGGTCAGCGACGTCTCCGGCCTGCCCGGTCAGCTCCCGCACGGCGGCGGCGTCGTCGCATTCGGCGGCGGCCAACGCGGCCTGCAGCAGCAGCGTGCCGTACACCGACAGCCGCGGCGGCGGACCGTCGTCGGCCGGGCCGGCCGGGTCGAGTCGGTGCGCGGCGGCGATCGTCGCCGACATCGCCAACCTGCCGTGGCCCACCGCCCGCAGCGTCTGCCCCAGCGGCACCGCCGCCGTCGCCGCCAGCAGCGGATCACCGGCGGTCGACGCGACCGTCATCGCCCGGTCGGCCGCCAACCAGGCCAGGTCGGTTTCGTCGAGCTTGACCAGCACCGACGAGGCGATCCGGTACACCTGCACCAGCGGTTGCGCGCCACCGACCGGGTCGGCGGCGTGCCGCCGCCGCGCGGCGGTGAGCAGGTCGGGCAGCATTCGCAGCAGCTGCGGGTAGTGGGCGTGCCGGTACGCCAGCCAGGCATGCTCGACCCGCCGGGTGGTCGCTCCGACATCCGGCGGTGCCGTGCCGGTGTCGGCGACGGCAGCAACGCCGAAGATGTCGTAGCAGGCGAGGGCGGCGCGCACCGCCTCCACCCCGGGCGCCGCCGAACCGACTCCCGGTGGCGGGGTCGTCGACCCGGCCGCGCCGACGAGTTCGGCCGGGTCGACCCGCAGCACCTCGGCGATCTGGTGGATCACCGAGAACCTGTCCAACCGGCGGGCACCGCGTTCGACCTTGTCGACCCAGCTTTTCGACTTGCCGATCCGGTCGGCGAACACCTGCTGGGTCATCCGCCGCCGGGCCCGCCACTGCGCCACCCGGCGACCGATCGGCAGGTCGTCACGGACCCGTACGGCGCCACCGTCGACCGTCACCGCCGCTTCACCTCGGGTGCCGGCGCGGCCGCGCCGGCGAACGTCCACGAGACGAACCGTTCGTGCAGCTCCGCCGGGTCGACGATGCCGGCCTCGTCGGCGGCGCGCGGCATCATCGCCGCCAGGTCCGCCGCCAGACCGATCGGGTCGACGGCGTACGCCTCGGTCAGCTGCACCCGCGCCGGGGAACACGGCCACGGCGTGCCGTCCGGGCACACCGCGCACGTCCACGCAGGCCGACACGGCTCATGCGCCGGCTCATGCGACCCGGGCGGCCGCAGCGGCTCCGGCGGTCGGGAAGGCTCCGGCCCGGTCACGGCAGGTAGTGCCGGCCGGCGTTACCGCCACGGCGCTCCGCCCGATCGGTACGGGTGGCGGGCCGCCGGTCCGGCGGCGCGCACCGGTCGGCGTACCGGCGACGACCCGGCACCGGGTAGACCACGTCGATCACGACGTCCGGCCGCTGAAACCATTTTCCGAGCACGATGTCCCCCTCATGGCGTGTGGAGGGCGGCGACCCGGGGTGGCTCTCCGTGTCGGCCCTGGGCCGCCGCCGCTAGGCGGGCCCGACGCGCGAAAAGGGCGATCGCGGGTACGGCGTCGGGCCCACACACCACGCTATGAGCAGGCCGGTCATCCAAGAGGGACAATCTGTACCCCAGGTACAACTACCAATCGATTCCCATCGCCAGCGCGAGTTCCCGGGCGTCCTCGCCCACCACGCCGGTTCGCCCTACCAATTCCATGGCCATGCCCCGGGCGTGCGGCTGGTGGCGGACAGTTTCTACCGACTCGCGCAGGGCCCGGCCCAGAAGATGCACCACCGCTACCTCGTCCCGTCGCATCAGATGCGCCCGAGCGGCGTCGATCAGTCCACCGGACCGCCGGGTCCGTGACGGTAAAGCCGAGTAATCGACCCCCGTCGCCCGGCGCACCGCCTCGCCCGGGCGTGCAAGGTCGATTCCGATAGTCACCCCGAAAGCGTCGACGACCACCGAACCGAACATCAACCACGGGTGCACGTACCCGGTACCCAGCCGACGTGCGACGGAATCCGCCGAATCCCAGTAGCGCCAGGCCTGCCCTGCCCGGCCGGCTCGCGCATGGCCCAGGGCCAAGCCCAGCTGCAACTGTCCCCACCTGGCTAGTTGATCGTCACCACCGCTGCCGTCCAACAGATCGAGAGCGTCCACGAGCACCTGCTCGGCGGCGTCGGGCTGCCCATCGGAGCGATACACGTGGGCGTAATACCAGGCGGCAGCAGCTATCGCGCCAGGGTCGTCCGCATCCTGGGCAGCCAGCATCGCCCGGTCGGCCGCCAACCAGACCAGCTGTGGCTGTGGCTGGTGCGCCGCGTACAACTGCACCAGATGGTAGACCCGAGCCAGTTCGGTCGCAGCCTGTCGACGATCGGCGCCGTCGAGAAGACGTGCCGCGAGCCGGGCATCGACAAGGAGCCTGGGCAGCAGCGCGGCAACCGCAGTCCGCTCAGCACTGGCGTGATGCCAGGCGATCCACGCCTGGTCCACCCGAGCACGAAGGGCAGCGGCCGCCAACGGATCACCGACCGGAAGGGTGGTTCGGTGCATTGCCGCAGCAATGCTGTCGATGGCGGGGTGGCCGGCACGGGTGACTGAGGCTACAGGAAGAGACTGATCTCCCGTCAGCACGGACAGGTCGTCGATGTCCAGGACTTCCGCGAGCCGCAGCAGCATCGGCAGCCGGGGGGTAAGCAACCGACCGGATTCGAGGGCCTTGACCCACTCGGCACTACGGCCGACGAGGCCGCCGAGCACGGCCCGGGTCTTACCGCTGCGTTCGCGAAATGTCCGCAGCCGTGATCCGAACGTATCCATGATGTCTCCCCAGGTAGAGGCTGGGCGGCGGCGCGGTCGGGGCCTCTACCTCCCGGCGCGCCGCCATGCCAGACGGTACCTGGTACCGCGTCGCCGCAGTCAACACCGCTCGTCGTGATTGCCGGCGCTCACGGCGAGCTACGCGAGCAAGCCAACCTTCAGCGCAAGGTCACGGGCCTCATCCCGCATCGCCCGTGGCCCGTCGAGCAGGTCGAGGGTGATCTGCCGGGCGTAGCCGTTGAAGCGAATCGTCTCCGGCGCCGACTCGTACGCCTGCCGCAGAGTTGCCACAGCCGCCTCGGTGTGGCCCTTGCCGTGATGGCCACGGGCTACCTCGATCAGATGTCGGGCTCGACGGGGCCGCGACGGGATTGCCGCAGGATCGATTCGTCGTGACTGCCGCACCGCCTCGCCGGACTTCTGCAGCTCCACGGCCACCGTCACCGCATGCACGCCCATGATGATCCGGGAAAACGACGTCTGCTGCTGGTAGAAGCCTTGTGGAAGTCGCTGAGCAACCTGGTCGGCGCGGTCCCAGTACCGCCAGGCACGGCCCTCCTCGCCGGCACGGGCGGCGGTGTAGGCGGCCTCGAAGTTCAGCGCTCCCCACAACGCGAGCAAGTTCGCGCTCGACTCGGCCATCTGGGGTTTCAATGTCGAAACGACATCCAGCGTCACTGCCATAGCGGTGTCCCAGTCTCCTGCATCCCGGTGCACCTGACATAGAAACCAACCGGCGCACGCCAATGCTTCGGTATCCCCCGACTCCTGAGCCGCGACCATCGCACGGTCCGCGACGCGCCACAGGAGTTCCGCCGCCGGCTGGTAAGCCAGGAACATCTGCGCCAGCCCCAGCACCTGCGACAGCAGCGCCTGCGCCTGCCGTCGCTCGTCGCCCTGGTACGTCAGCGCCGCACGCTGTAAATCCCGCAACAGCTCGGGCAGCAGTGCACCCAGCACCGTACGGTGATCAGCCGCCTGATGGCGTGCTCGCCACGCCGCCGCGAGGCGTTCGCGGATCTCGTTCAGCGGCGGTGGCGCGACGTCATTGAACAGTGCCGTGCGATTCACGGCGTCACGGACCGACGCCAGTGCGGGATGCTCTGGTCCGTTCACCACGGCCGAGCGGCCGCCCAGCTCACCGACCAGCACGGATACATCCACCTTCAGCACGCGGGCGATGCGGTCCAGCATGTGTACGCGCGGCGGCAGGATTCGATCGGATTCCACTGCCTTGACCCACTCGGCGCTGCGACCGACGAGGCCACCAAGCACGGCCCGGGTCTTGCCGGATCGTTCACGGTAGACCTTCAGACGCTGCCCGAAGGTCAACCCAGGCATGGGGTCCATCCCGAACCTCCTCGTCGCACGGAAACGCGATCACACCCCGGATCGCACCTCCTGCCACGCTACTGGTTGTCGCCGCGCCAGATAACCCCAGCTACGACAAGACGAGTAGTTACCAAGTCTTCTATTGAAGGCGTGCCTTGATAGTACTCGCGGATGTAGTCGAGTGCGCGGGTGAAGACGGCGTTGTCGCGGATCCTGAACTTGATGTAGAGGGTCTTCCGCAGTGCCTGTTGGACCAGACGGTCACCCTCGTAGGTGTCCTGCCATCCGCTGAAACGGACCGCGCGGACCACCTCGTCGACCTCGTCGACCTCGTTATCGACGATGATCGGGGGTGTCTTCGCCCTTGAGGGATTCGAAGAGTTCGGTGAGCGCCGCTTTCCCCTGCTCCTCGGGCGGAACCTCGGCGGCGGCCTTTTCCGCAGCCACGGTGTCACGGGCGAGGGCGAAGAGTTTCTTGAGGAATTCAAGACTGGCCTGCTGCGCGTGAGCGTACTTCTCGCGCCGGGCGGCGAGCCGCTTGCCGAGCTCGACGAAGACGGGTTGCCCTTGTGCTTGGCGATGCGGGCGGTGATCCACCGCTCGACCTCGACCGGGTCGACGTCGTTCCTCTTGCCGGTCATCAGCCGGTGGATGCAGTGTCACCTCACCGGGTCGGGGTACCAGCTAAGCTTGATGCCAGAGATGCATCGAGATGCACCTGTGGCATCACGTCCTCGGAAGCACCTCGGGTTTGCCCCGGAGTGCAACAACCTCACCGGGTCGGCCTGAGCGTCGCGGCCACCCCGGCAGCCGGCGGTGCGCACCGGGCGACCTCGGCGGACGCGACCCGGGCGGTGTCGACCAGCAAACGGCCCGCCGTGCAAGAACGTTTGGTACAGCGGAGTACGGAGAAGGTGGACAAGCTATCAGCACCAGCAGACGGCGAGGCGGTGTTCCCAGCATCCAGGTGAACACCTTCGAGATCGACGCTGCGACCGAAGGGACCGAGGGCTCGATGTGCGGGGAGATCATCCCGGACAGGGTTTGACGGATCAGACGCCAGAGCGCGGCGGACGCTCGCGTACCCTGATGCCGCACCGCTGCTCGTATGTCCACAATGCTGGAGTAACGTCATGTCGTTCACCGAAGCTGTCCGTTCGGCCCTGACCCGGTACGTAGGGTTCAGCGGCCGGGCTCGCCGCGCCGAGTACTGGTGGTTCGTCCTGTTCTCGACCGCCGTCGCCATCGTGGGGTCGATCCTCGACCTCCTGCTGGGGACCGGTTTGGACGGAGGCAACCTCGGCATTCTCTATGTGGTTGCCCTCCTCGCGCTCGCACTGCCCTCGCTGGCGGTCGCCGTCCGCCGCCTGCACGACACCGAACGATCCGGCTGGTGGGTGCTGATCTCGCCGATCCCGCTTATCGGCCCCCTCGTGATGCTGATCTTCACCGTGCAGGACGGCACCCCCGGCCCGAACCGCTTCGGTCCCAGCCCGAAGTACTAGTCAGCGTACGGCTGCACCCGGTCCGGACCGTCGGGGTGCAGGAGCGCCGGTGCGGCCGGCCAGGTGGGCCGCCGCATCGACGCTCAATCGCTCCTGACTGGTGTCGACGGTCGGAGCACCAACAGGTAAGCGACCGCAGCCGCCGCGCCCCAGCCGCCGAACACCGTCCACGGTAGCCAGTTCACGGTGTCGTCGCCGAGGTCGAGCAGCCACCCGCCGCCCAGGTTGCCGATCAGTCCACCGAGGGAGAGCACCAGTCCGTTCGCACCGAAGTACGACGCGACCGCGCCCGGCGGGGCCAGCCGCGAAACGGTGCCGTTGACCGTCGGTAGCAGCAGGACCTGCCCGAGCGTGAAGACGACGACACCGGTGACCACTCCAGCCGGTCCCGGCAGCACACCCAGCAGCAACAGACCGGCAGAGAGCATGACCGTGGCCACGGCGAGCGTCCGGCCCGTCGTCAGATACCGCTCGGCAAGGCGGGTCGACGGGACGGTCGCCACGACCATGACGACCGCCGCGACGGTGTAGACCAGGCCCAGCGACGTCGCTCCCGGCAGAACCTGCCCGACCCGCACCGGCACGGCGAGGTAGAGCTGACTGAACAGCGCCCATGCGAAGGCACTGACCACAACGAACCGTCGAAACCCGCGATCTCGGGCAACGGTCCGCAACCGGTGCAGGGAGGACATCCGTACCGACGTTTCGGCGGTAGGAGGGTCGGGTCGCAGTCCGATCCAGGTGATCGCACCGGCGAGCAGAAACAGGCTGGACGCGACGATGCACAGTGCCGGGAAGTTGGTGGCCGCGAGGAGGCCACCGAGTGCGGGCCCGAGGACGAAGGACGCGTTACTGGCCATCTCCCGCACGGCGTAGGCACGGGTACGCAACGGCGCCGGTGTCAGCTCGGCGTACAGGGCATAGCTGGCCGGGTGAAAGAGGGATCCGCCCAGGCCGGCCAGGACCGAGGCGACCGCAAGTCCGGGTACGGCGTCCACGACACCGAACGCGGCGAAGCCGGCGGCACGCAGCAGCACACCCACGCAGATCGCCCGACGGTGACCGAACCGGTCGGCCAGCATCCCCGACCAGAGCATCATGCCCTGCTGACTGGCCGACCGTACCCCGGCGAGCAACCCGGTGAGCGCGATGCTGAGCCCCAGGTCGTTCAGGAGGTGGTACGCCAGCAGCGGGACCAGGGCGTAGAAGCCGAGCCCCATGAGGAACGTGTCGGCGACCATGATCCGCAGGCCGGACGACCACCGCATGCGCCGGCGGCCGGCCGGCGCGTCCCCCGAGGAGGACACCGGCTGCCCTCGCCCTGGGACGACACTCGTACGACGGGTGGTACTCAGCGGAGTGCCCGGGCGTTGGATCCGGCGGCCAATGCCTCGACCTCCGCCAGAGCGGCCATCGATGCGTCCCCCGGCGTGGTCATCGCCAACGCGCCGTACGCCGCACCGAGCTCGACACCGATGCGCAGGTCGCCGAGCCGCAGCAGGCCGTAGACAAGGCCAGCGGCGAAGCCGTCGCCGCCGCCGACCCGGTCCAGAAGCTCCAGACCCGGTCGGTACCGGGCTGCGACGGGGCCGGCGTCAGCGGACCAGGCGACGGCCCCCCAGTCGTTGACCGAGGCGGACCGCACGGTGCGCAACGTCGCCGCCACGATCGACAGATCGGGGTAGCTCCGGGCTACCTGCTCCAGCGACGTCTGGACATCGCCCAGGTCGGGACGGACCCGGTCGCCGGGCACCTCCCACCGGCCTTCGCAATGGTCCACGCCGGAGTCCGATCGGCCGGCGCCGAGAACGGTACGGAAGTGTTCATCGTTGCCGATCAGCACGTCGACCGTCCGGGCGATGCGGTGGTTGACGAGTCGGGCCCGGTCCTGGCCGCCGATGTCGCGCCACAGGCTCGACCGGTAGTTCAGGTCGTACGAGACAACTGTGCCGTGCCGGCGGGCGGCGGCGGTGGCGGTGGATGCGGTCTCAGCGGCGGCACCGGACAGGCCCGCGTAAATGCCACCGGTGTGCAGCCAACGGACCCCGAGGGTGCCGAACAGGTGGTCCCAGTCGATCTGGTCGGAGCCGAGTTGACTGACCGCAGTGTGGCCGCGGTCCGAGGTGCCAACCGCGGCGCGCACACCCTCGCCACGTTCGGTGAAGTTGAGCCCGTTACGGACGGTACGGCCGACTCCGTCGTAGGGCACCCACCGGATCAACGAGGTGTCCACTCCCCCTTGACGTACCAGGTCCTCGACGAGCCGGCCGATCTCGTTGTCGGCCAGAGCAGTGACGACGGCAGTCCGCAGGCCGAAGGCCCGGCGTAGCCCACGTGCGACGTTGTACTCGCCACCGCCCTCCGAGACGGCGAAGGTGCGTGCGGTCACCCGGCCCGCACCGGGATCGAGACGAAGCATCACCTCACCGAGAGAGACCAGATCGAACTGACACTCGGCGGCGGGACGGATCGTCAGGGTCATCGAACCCGCTCCCTGGGTCTGCCGTTACGCTCCGTCGCCCGCGCGACAGCCGCATCGGACCGGTCGCCGGTCGTACCGACCCACGCCGTGACGGTGCCTCGTCGTCGTGTGCTGTCCGCGAGCCGCAGGCCGAGTAGCAGCGGCAGAGTGGCACCGAGCAGCAACGGCCCGAAGGCGAGCGGCGCGGTGACGAGCGGCACCGCGACAGCAGCCGCGAGCAGGGCCAACCCACGTCGGGGAGCGGCGAAGGCGAACAGCAGCGCGGCACGTCCCCAGCGTCCGGCTTCCCCGTCGGGGTCACCGGCGGCGGTGACGGCCAGTGCCAGGTGGTACGGCACCAGTGCCAGGATCAGCCCGATCTGCAGGGCCAGCAGGGCTGCGGCGTAGGCACCTGAACGGGTGGCCAGGAAGACGATGTTGGCCGCCAACAGCGCAGCGGCAACCGTGGGCAGGATCGAGTGCCGCCACAGCCGCCGCCAGTAGTGCCCGAACATGGCCAGCGCACCGACGAACGGCCGGGCCCGTCCATCCGTACGCCACTGCTGCAGCGCGTGTGCCGTGGCGGCCAGCGCCGCAAGCCAGGTGACGACGCCCAGACTCAACAGGAGCAGGGCACAGCCCGCCAGCGCCGGGTAGGCGCCGAACTCCAGCACCCGCAACGTGGTGGCCGCCCAGCCACCTTGGACGGCCGCCACCTCGCTTCGGCGCCGGGCCGTCCCCCGTCCGGTGGCGGACGGCGCGGCGCTCAGGCCGGCCACGGCAGCACCCCGGTCACCGGTTCGTCGCTGCGTACCAGATCGCGACCAGCGACGTCCACGTGGGTCGCCGCGACCACCCCCACCTGTGCCGGGCGGTCGGCGGAGCCAGGCAACAGGATCACCGCGGCGGCGGCGGCCCGCACGTCGGCGCCGTCGATCCGACGGTCGGCCGGCGCCAGCAGCACCGTCTCGCCGTCGGTCCCGAACCGCACCCCGACTCCTTCGACACAGCCCACCGGCTCGGCGACGGCCGCGCGCGGGGCCAGCGCGCAGGTCGGTTCGACGCTGGTGAGGATCCGGGTACGGACGACCGGCGCCACCTGGACCCGAACGGTGTGCAGGGTGCGGACGATCCGCAGACTCGGCGTACTGCCGGTGGGGTTGGCCTCGATCTCCGTCGTCGCCTGACTGACGGTGGCGGCGTCCGGGACGACCTGGCGGACGTACGCCTGCGCCGGTCCGGACCGGAGCACGATGTCGCCGCCGACGAGCTCGGCCGGCCAGTCCGAATGCAGCAGAAAGGTCCACTCGCGTGGCTGGTCGGCGGCGAGGAGGTCGAGCACGACCAGCCGGCCGGCCGGGGTGAAGACAAGTGTCCGGTCGACGCGCCGGACGCCGAGCGCCGGATCGAACATCGCGGCAGACTCGGCCGTCGCGTGCACCAGCCCGTCCCCGGTGAGCACGTCCCGCAGGCGGGCCTGGCGCTCGTGGGGCAGGTCCTGGTAGACCTGGTAGCGGTCCTCGCCGGCCCAACCCTGCCCGTCGACCAGGACGAGGTTGTGGTAGGCGGCCCGCTTACGGTTGCAGTACCCGTCGTCGACGGCGAGGAACTCGCCGTGCGCGCCGAACACGAACGCCCCGGCGTCGGGGTGGTGGTGACCGGCGTTGAGGGTCTGCCAGCCCTTGTCCCGGCGGAACCGCTCGGCGGTGTCCCATGCGGTGTGTCCCCCGCCGGGGGCCGCCTTGAAGCTGACGAAGGCCGCGCCCGACTGCCAGCTGGTACGGGCGGTCACCTGTCCGAGGTCGGGAAAATGAGCGGAGGTCGGCACCGTGTCGGCGGGTTCCACGGCCGGCACCTGCGGGTCGTACCAGAGCAGTTCGTAGCCGGCCTCCGGCATCACGCCCGGTCTGACGCCGGAGGCGTACGCCTCCCGCCAGAAGTGCCGATCGGCGACGTGGTCGGCGAGCCAGCGGGCGCGGCCGTCGCGGTACGCGGCGGCGAGCTTGTAGTAGAGCGCGACGCTGTGCCCGGACCGGCGGTCGTGGCAGTCCCCGTGGTCGATGTTCTCCTCGAAGCCGGGGGCGCACTGGTGCAGCCGCCATTCGAAGGTGCGACTCAGAAAGTCGCCGCGCCGCCACCAGTCGATGCCTTCAGCGTGTTGCAGCAGGTCGACGTGGATGGCCAGCCAGGGCACGCCGTACCGCCAGTAGACGACACCCTCGGAGTCCGATCCGTCGCCCGGCATCAGGTCCAGCACCGTCGCGAGGTTCTCCCGTGCCCGGTCGCTCCATCGTGGTTCGTCGAGGACGTATCCGGCGGCGGCCAGACCGGCGTAGCAGATCCAGTTGTGGTTCTGCCAGTAGCTCGACGACCACCAGGAGCCTTCGGTCTCGACGGCGAAGGCGTACAGGCGCTCACCCTGCAGAGCGAGCTTCGCCCGCAGCGCCGCCGCCTCGTCGTCGGGCAGGTCGTCGCGCAGCCAGGAGTACGCCAGGGACAGCCCGTGCAGCAGCCAACCCGCGTCGAGGTCGTGGTCGGGCATCTTCGCCTTGCCCCAGTGCGGGTAGGACACGGCGGTACCGATCCAGCGGCGGGCTTCGAGCAGGTAGCCGGGCTGGCCGGTGAGGCGGTAGGCGAGGGCCAGGTTCATCGCGGCCGGGCCGAGGTAGGTGATGCTCGCGGTCGGATGCTCGGCGGGCGGACTCTGTCCGCGGTACCAGGCGCATTGCTCGTACAGCCGCCGCCACTGGGCGGCGTGGGTGGTGGTGAGCGCCGCGCGCAGTTGCCCGAGGCGGTCACCGATGAGCAGGGGTTGCATCAGCTCTCCATCCGGTAGATCGATCGGAACGTCACCGTGGTCGCGTCGTTCGCGGTCCAGTCGACCCAGCGGCGGACACGCTGCGGGTCGTCCGCCGGTCCGGGTCCGGGGCGGCAGACGACATCGGCGTCGACCGAGACGGTGTGCCGGCCGCGCAGGGTCTGCCGGCCGGGCCAGACCGTTTCCAGGGTGCGGTCGGCGGTAGCCCGAATTGCCAGGTCGACATCCGGTCTGAGCTGCGCGCTGATCCGGCGGGGCCGGTCGGTCTCCACCCGCAGCTCGTCGACCAGCACACCGCCGCGCAGGGTCAGGTGGCGCCGGGCGGTCACCCCGGGATACGCGGTGTCACAGCCGATGGCGACCGAGCTGCTGTCGTACCCGATCAGATGCCCGGTGCACTCCGCCTGCTCGAGCCCGTCGACTGCGAAGGTGGGATGGGCGGCGGTCGAGGCGTAGTGGTGCCGCCAGCCACGGTGGCCGTACGGCACCTGACCCGGGTCGGGCTGCCAGGGAGTGTCGGCACCGTACAGGTACAGGGCCAGCTTGTCGCGGTGCCCGTGCGGGCCACCGTGCGGGCCGAAGTCGGCGACAGCGTGCAGCCCCGATCCACGCAGCACCACATAGCCCCCGTCGGGAAAGATCGTCACCGGCTGCGGCTCCGTCGGCCCCCGGTCCAGCAGGGGCAGCAGTTCCCGGAGTTCGTCCAGCTCGTACCGGGCCGGTGGCCGGTCGTACGGGCCGTCGTGCAGGGCTGGTAGCAGACCTCCGTCGGTGGCCAGGGTCTCGAGCACCGTGGCCATGGCGGCGAGTCGGCTCTGCGTCTGCGGTGGCACCGGAGTCTGCGGCAGTGACTGCAGCGTCAACAGGTACGCCCGCAGGACGAAGCCGTGGTAGTAGGTGGCTGCCTCCCACTCCCACCCGTCCGGACGAATCGCCGTCGAGACGTGGTCACACAGCCCGTGCCGACCGGTCAGCCAGTCGGGGCGGCCCGAGCAGACCGCGCCGGCGGCAATCAGCCACGCGGTGTAGTTGGACTCGAACTTGCCGGCGTCGACCAGCGTTTGGCGGGCCTGCCCGGCCGCCTCGACGAGGGCTTGGAGCAACTCGTTCACCTCCATGGGCAGTGGTTCACCGCCCGCCCGCAGCGCTGCGGCGGCCTGGCCGATGGTCACCGCCCAGATCGCCTCGGTCAGCGCCTGATGGAACAGCCGACCACGCAGCATCCAGCCGGCGGCTCCGTCGTGCGGTGCCGCGCCGAGTGCCGCGTACTGGCGGGCGTACGCGGTCAGCAGGTCGACAGCCGTGCGGCGGTCGTCGTCCCGGGGTGACCGGGCGAGCAACCGGATGCGCCGGGCACTCGCCTGATGCGCCAGGACGGTCCAACCACCCCGCACCGACGGATCGTCGATCCGGCAGCCGTGGCGGCACCGCGCGCCGGCATCCGGGAACTCACCGTCGAGCAGCCGGTCGTGATCGAGTTCCACGCCGTGCGCGGGGCAGACGTACGCGTGCCACCAACCGCCCCGCTCGGGCGGGAGTACCGGCGGACGCAGGGTCGGCGTCGGCACGGTCACCGGAACCAGGCTCCACCGTCGATGTCGATCGTCGCCCCGGTGACGTAGGAGGCCGACTCGGAGGCGAGCCACACGACTGCGCCGGCGACGTCCTCGGACCGGCCGCCACGACCGAGCGGCACCCCGGCGATGATCGTTTCCTGAGTCTGTGCCGGGGTGAACGTCTCGTGGAAGGCGGTGCCGCCGATGAATCCCGGGGCGACCGCGTTCACCGTGGTCCCGGTCGTCGCCAACTCCTTGGCGAGCCCCTTGGTCAGGCCCCGCACCCCCGCCTTCGCCGCCGCGTAGACCGCTGATCCGGCACCGCCACCGTTGTGCGCAGCCAACGACGACATGGTGATCACCCGCCCCGCCGTACCGGCGGCCCGCAGGTGCGGGATCGCGGCCCGCACCGTTCGGAAGGTGGCACCCAGGTTGAGATCAACGACCTGGGCGTAGTGCTCGTCGGTCATCTCCGCCACCGGGCTGCGGCCGACCATTCCACCCGCGTTGCAGACCAGGATCTCCAGACCGCCGAGAAAGCTGGTGGCCTCCCCGACAAGATCGGCCACCTCGCTGGTCCGGGTGAGGTCGGCCTGCCGGACGACAGTCTTGCGACCCAGCGTCTCGATGGCCGAGGCCACTTCGGCGGCCGGACCGGCGGAGTGTCCGTGGTGGACGGCCACGTCCGCACCGGCCCGGGCGAGTGCTACGGCGATAGCGGCTCCGATACCGTGGCCGGCACCCGTGACCAGGGCCCGACGCCCAGCTAGATCGATATTCATCGAGATACCCCTTTACTTGATTCCGGCGGTGGCAAAGCCCTGCACGAAGTACCGCTGGGCGAACAGGAACAGCACGATCATCGGTACGGTGGCCAGCGTCGATCCGGCCATCAGGTAGGACCATTCGGTCCGCTCGGCCTGTTGAAAGGCCGCCAGACCGACCTGGATCACCCGCAGGTCGTCGCGGGTGGTGACCAGCAGCGGCCAGAGGAAGTTGTTCCAGCTGTTCTCGAAGGTAACCAGGGCGACCGTCGCGACGGCTGGTTTCACCAACGGGGTCATCACCCGGGCGAAGATCCCGAACTCCCCCATACCATCTATTCGGGCGGCCTCCTCCAGCTCACGGGGCAGAGAGAGGTAGAACTGCCGGAACAGAAAGATCGCGAACGGGGTGAGCGCGCCCGGAACGATCAGGACCCACCACGAGTCGAGCCAGCCGTAGCCGCCCCGGCCGAGGTGGTCGTTGCCGCCGAAGAACGGCATCCCCTTGGCGATCAGATACTGCGGGACGATCTTCGTGTAGGTCGGGATCATCATCATCGCGAGGATGGCCATGAACAGCACGGTCCGACCCCGGAACGAAACCCGGGCCAGCGCGTAGCCAGCCATCGTTGCCAGCATCAGGTTGATCACCGTGTGCCCGATGGCGATCAGCAGGCTGTTGCGGAAGTACGTCCCGAACGGGGCGTAGTCCAGTGCTGCCTGGTAGTTGCTCCACACCCATTCGGTCGGCAGCAGTTGTGGCGGGTAGGCGGCGATGTCGGCGCGGCTCTTGAGCGACGTCAGGATCATCCAGACGAACGGAACGACCATGATGAGTCCGCCGAGGCCAAGCAGTAGGTGCAGCACCCAGCGGGCGTCGAACTTACGCTTCATCGCCGTCCTTCCCGGTCAGTCGGCGCCCGATCACCGTCAGGACGAGCAGGAAGGCGAAGAGCACCACGCTCTGCGCACAGGCCGCCGAGATGTCGAACTCGCCGAACGCCGTCCGGTAGATCTCGTACGTCATGACGGTCGTCGAGTTCGCCGGGCCGCCGTCTGGAGTCAGCACGTACACCTGGTCGAAGACCTGGAACGCGTCGATCATGGAGACGATGAAGACGAAGAACGTGGCGGGTTTCAGCAACGGCAGGGTGATCGCGAAGAACTTGCGGGGGCCGGAGGCACCGTCGAGATTCGCCGCCTCGTACAGGTCGTGCGGAATGTTCTGCAGCGCTGCCAGGTAGATGAGCATCTTCAGGCCGATGCCTTTCCAGATGCTGACGAGGATGACCGCCGGCATCGCCCAGTCGGGGTCCGACAGCCAGGCCGGCCCGTTGACCCCGATCCAGCCCAGCAGCAGATTGAACAGTCCCAGGTTGGGCTCGAACATCCACATCCAGACCAGTGCGATCGCGACGGTGGCGGTGATGTGCGGCATGAAGAACGCCGCGCGGTACCAGGCCAGCGCCTTGATCCGCTGGTTGAGCAGCACCGCGATGACCACCGCGATCGCCATCGCCACCGGAACGGTGAAGAAGGTGAAGACGACGGTGTGCCAGATCGACAGGTTCCAGATGTCGTCGGCGAAGATCTGACGGAAGTTGTCCAGGCCGGCCCACTCGACGGTGCCGGCGATGATGTCGTAGTCGGTGAAGGCCAGGCCGAACGTGGCCACCACGGGTAGGCCGATCCACCAGATCAGGTGGATGACCGACGGGGCCAGCATCAGGTACGCCGCGCGGCGACGTTCGGCACCCAGCCTTCGGCGACGGCGGGGCGGGCGTGGCGCCCGACTCGCGGACGCCACGCTCACGGTCTCGAGGGTGCTGGTCATGTCAGCCCTTGGCGATCGCTGCCTGGGCCTTGGCCACCAGCTCGTCGAGTGCCTGCTGCGGGTCCTTCTGGCCCAGCAGGACGGACTCGATGGCCGCTTTGAAGTCGCCCCGGATCTCCAACCAGGCCGGCACACCGCCTTCGGAGTAGGCGGCGTCGAGGTTCGCCATGGCGAACTGCGCGGCCGGGTTGCGCTGTACGTAATCGGAGTCGGACAGGCTGTTGAGGGCCGGCACGTTACCCCGCTGCTCGTTCGCGGCGAGCGACGCCTGTTCGTCGGTGAGGAAGCTGACCAGCGCCTTGGCCGCCGCCGGACGCTGCGACTTGGCCGAGACCGTTGCCAGCGTCCCACCCTGGAACATCGCGGGACGCTCGTTGCTGATCATGAAGAAGCCGATCTTGTCTTCCTCGATCAGCTCCGGTGCCTGTTCCTCGATCGCCAGCAGGTGGTTGTTGTGCCCCACCATCATCGCCGCCCGCCCCTGGGCCAGCGGCAGGCCGGTGGCACCGGGCTGAGTGAAACCGAAGTCCTCGCTCTTGTCGGTGAGGATGATGTCGGCCATCAGTTGCAACGCCCCGACCGCCTCCGGGCTGTTGAAGGCCGGTTGCCCATCCGAGGTCCACAGCTCGCCGCCGTTGGCCCACATCAGCGGGAGGAACGTCTGGCGCAGATCGTTGGAGAGGATGTCCACGCCGGCGCGGGTAAGCTTGCCGCGTGCGTCTCGCACGGTCAGCTGGCGCCCGATCTCCCGCAGCTCGGCGAAGTTGCTCGGCGGGGCGGCGATGCCCGCCTCGGCGAAGATGTCCTTGCGGTACAGACCGAACCGGGTGTCCAACATGATCGGCAGGCCGTACACCTTGCCCTGGTAGATGCCAGGCTCGACGACCCGCTCGTTGTACCGCTCGGCGAGCTCCTGCTGGTTCTCGTCCAACTCGGCCAGGGCGCCCTTGGCTGCGAACGGCGGGATCCAACCGACCCCCATGAGCATCACGTCGTACGGCCGACCGCCTGCGATCGACGTGGTGAGCTTCTCGTTCAGCTTGCCGTACGAGGTGTAGTCGACCTCGACGGTGATGTCCGGGTACTCCTCCTTGAACGCGTCGAGCTGCTCCTCCAGCACGGTCTTGCCGTCGGCGCCCTCAAAGATCGGCGTCAACAGCCGGATCGTGCCGCTGGCCTGGTCGTCGCCCTCCGTTGTGCCCGCCGGTCCGCCACACGCGGTGGCGAGCAGCGCGGCGACGAGCACCATCGTCACCGCACGGGTCCGACTCCCCCGGGTTCTGGTCATCCTGGCCTTCTCTCCCGCGGCGCGCTCCGCCGCTTCTGGGTAGCTGCGACACCACGATCTAGCTCGTGGCAGGAAGGACTTTGCATCGATTTACTGGTGGATCGTTGCAGCAAGGCTAGGAGCGAGGTACAGACATGTCAATGGCTAGACACGGCACCGAAACACCGGCTTTACTGGTAGGCCCAGGGGCGGTCACGAGCTGGTAAACCTCTACACTCGGCTGGTTCAGATCGCCAACAAGGGGGAGCACGCGACGTGAGCGGTGTGACGATCTACCAGGTAGCCCGCGAGGCGGGCGTCTCGCCCAGCACCGTGTCGAACTTCCTCAACGGACGCCCCGGCCGCATGCTCCCCCAGACCCGCATCCGGGTGGCCGCCGCGATCGACCGGCTCGGCTACCGGCCAAACCGGGCGGCCCGGCAACTGCGCACCGGCCGGATCCAGGTGATCGGGCTCGTCGTACCGTCGGTCGCCAATCCGTTCTGGGGCAGCTTCGCCCGCTACCTCGAACGGGCCGCGTTGAGCGACGGCTACCACGTCCTGCTCTGCAACAGCGAACGGGAACCCGACCGGGAACGGCGCTACCTCGAGGAGCTCTGGGCCGACGGCATCCGGGGCGTCGTCCTCTGCTCCTCGCTGCCCTCGCTGGATCACGTACTGCCACTCGTCGAGACCGGGCTCAGCCTGGTCGCGTTCGACCGCACCGCTCAGGCCGGTGACCCGGGGACCTTGGTCAACATCAGCGTCGACAACGTGGTGGGCGCCCACCTGGCCACCGCCCACCTGCTACAGCTCGGCCACCGACGCATCGCCTTCGTCTCGGGGTCGCTGCGCAGCGTGAACCGCCGGGAACGGTTCCGGGGTTTCACCGACGCACTCGAGCAGGCCGGCCTGGACCCGGCCGAAACGATCGTCTGGTCCGGTGGCGCAGAGCAGGAGCCCTACGGAGATCTCGACGCCGCCGGGCTCGGTCGCACCGCCGCGAACGCGCTGCTGCGGACCTCGGACCGCCCCACCGCCATCGTCGCCATCAACGACATGTG
The DNA here is from genome assembly GCF_030345075.1 of Solwaraspora sp. WMMA2065. Classification (NCBI taxonomy): domain Bacteria; kingdom Bacillati; phylum Actinomycetota; class Actinomycetes; order Micromonosporales; family Micromonosporaceae; genus Solwaraspora; species Solwaraspora sp. WMMA2065. Next base: position 642,609 of record NZ_CP128361.1, on the reverse strand, counting down.
CGCCCTCGGAATCAGCGCCGGCATCCGGGACGCCGGGCTCCGGGTAGGCCAGGACATCTCAGTCGTCGGCTTCGACGACATCGTGCTCGCCGACCTCGCCGCACCACCACTGACGACCGTACGTCAGCCGGTCGCGGAGATGGCGGCAGCCGCGTTCCGGCACCTGCGGGACCGGATCGACAACACCGAATCCGGCCCGAGCCAGTCGCTGCTGCTCCGCCCAGAGCTGGTGGTCCGCACCTCGACGGGCCCGGTACCGGAAGTGAGGAAGTAGGGGTACCACGATGACGACAGGCGGCGTCCCCCGGGTCAAATCGGCAGACCGCACCGTCGAGCTGCTGGAGCTACTCGCCGCCACCGCGGACCGGCGCACCCTCGTGGAACTCGCCCGCGCCCTGGGTATCCCCAAGAGCAGCATGCACGGACTGCTCCACACCCTCGTGCAGCGCGGCTGGGTTGAGACTGACACCGCAGGATCCCGCTACGGGCTGGGCGTCCAAGCACTGCGGACCGGTGCAGCTTACCTGCGTACCGACCGCGCGGTCCGCCGGCTCACCCCGGTCGTGGACCTGTTGCACCGCCGGCTCAAGACCACCGTGCAACTGGGCCGGCTGGTCGGTGGCCACATGGTCGCCCTGCTGACGCGGGAAGAGGTCGACGTGGCACCGATGCTTCGGACGGGCTGGCCGGCCCCGGCGTACGCCACGGCGATCGGCCGCGTCGTACTGGCCCGAGTGGCCGACGACGACGAGTCACTGGCACGGATGCTGTCCGCCTCACCAACCCTGCCTCCCGACGCTCTCGCAGCGCTCCGCGAAGAGCTCCGGCGGGTGGTCGAGCGTGGACATGCTGTCGACCAGGTGCCGGCCGGCCCGAACGGCGGCCGCGGCGTGGCGGTCGCCGCCCCGGCCAAGCTCGGCCCGCACGACGCGATCGGCGTCTGCGTCACCGACGGCGAGCTGACCGAGGCGCATGCCAGTGAACTCGCGGACGCAATCCGGGCAGCGACCACCGCCGGCCTGACGGGTCGGATCTAACAACTTCGAAATACGCCGTTGACCATCCAGTCATCTTCTTCTATGGTCACTCGGCACTAGTGCGACGTAGTTCACATATAGGAACTCTCACTACTGAGGACCCCTAATGAGACGTATCGCAATCCTCGCGCTGCCCGTAGCCGTGGTCGTCGCCAGCTCCACACTGACCGCACTGTCCGCGCACGCCACGACCGGCCTGCCCGTTACGGCAGCGACTGCCAGCTCCCACGACGGCAACGTGCCAGCCAACGCCATTGACGGAAGCCTCTCCACTCGCTGGTCCGCCCAGGGCGACGGCTCCTGGCTCCGACTCGACCTCGGTGCCAACCAGCAGATCGGATCGGTCGGCATCGCCTGGCACAAAGGCGACCAACGCCGGGCCACCTACACCGTTCAGACCTCAACCGACGCCAGTTCCTGGATCACTGTCGTCCCCCAGCGACAGAGCAGCGGCAGCACCTTACAGGTCGAGGACCACGACTTCACCGACCGGTCGGCCCGGTACGTACGCGTCGTTGGCTACGGCAACACGGCCAACAGTTGGAACAGCATCACCGAGATGCAGGTCTACGGCGCCGACGGGGGCGGTGGCGACTGCACCGTCCCGGCAGACGTACTCGACCTGACCAATTGGAAGATCACGCTGCCGACCGGCTCCTCCGACAGCCCGACCGAAATCAAGCAACCCGCCCTGAACGACTTTCAGATCTCCCCCTATTTCGTCGCTGCGGACTCGTGCCAGTCGGTCCAGTTCCGCTCCCCCGTCAACGGGGTGACCACAGGCGGCTCCAGCTACGCTCGGTCGGAGCTGCGTGAGATGGCGAACAACGGAGCCGCCCACGCGAGCTGGTCGTCGACCTCCGGCACACACACGATGGTCGTGGACGCCGCGTTCGACAGGCTTCCATCGACGAAGCCACATGTGGTCGTGGCCCAGATCCACGATTCGGACGACGACGTCACGGTCTTCCGATTGGAGGGCACCAGCCTTTACGTCACCAACGACAATGACACCCATCACAAGCTGGTTACCAGCAACTACCAGCTGGGCACCCGCTTCGAGGCCAAGTTCGTGGTCAGTGGCGGGCAGGTGAGGGCGTACTACAACGGCGTCCTGCAGACCACCATCGCCAGAAACTTCTCCGGCGCCTACTTCAAAGCCGGCGCCTACACCCAGGCCAACTGCTCAAACTCTTCGCCGTGCAGCGGCGACAACTACGGGCAAACCCGAACTTTCGATATCACCGTTACCCACTCCTGAAGCCGGCCGCCGCCCGGGGGCTCACACCCCGGGCGGCGCGGCGTCCTCGCGTCGCTTCCGACCCCGGCGCCGCAGGTCAGATCGGGCGTATTTGCAGAAGCGCCCAGCATCGGCTCCGATAACCGGCACCGACGGCGGACGGCGGAGTCAATCGGCGGCGCGACAGACTTGGCGCTGCTCGCCCAGCCCTTCGATGCCGACCCGCACCACATCCCCCACGCGCAGATAGGGAAACTGGCCAGACAACGCGACACCCTCCGGCGTACCGGTGTTGACGACGTCACCTGGCTCAAGCACCAGATACTGGCTCAGATACCAGATCAGGTGACGCACATCAAAAATCATGTCCTGTGTGGTGGAATGCTGACGAGGCTGGTCGTTCACAAAACTGCGCAGCGTGAGGCGTTGCGGATCATCAAGTTCATCGGCAGTGACCAGCCATGGTCCCAGCGGGTTGAACGACTCGCAACTCTTGCCCCTGACCCACTGGCCGCCGGCATCACCCATCTGGTAGTCCCGCTCGGACAGATCATTGGACACGGCGTACCCCGCTATGACGTCGCCCGCCTCGGTGGGTGACGCGAGGTAACGTGCCCGCCGGCCGATGACGACCGCCAACTCCACCTCCCAGTCGGTCTTCACCGCACCCTTCGGGATCACGATGTCATCGTAGGGCCCGACCACGGTGTTCGAAGCCTTGAGGAAGACGACCGGCTCGGCCGGCGGAGCGGTGCCGGACTCCGCAGCATGCCGGGAGTAGTTCAGCCCGATGCAGGCCACCGTGCCCGGCCTGGTGATCGGCGCACCGACGCGGGCACCCCGGACATCGACCTCTGAAAGATCCCCGGCGGCCAGGGCAACGCGTACCCGGTTCATGCCGTCACCGCCGAGAAAGGCCTGGTCGATGTCGGCGGTGACGCTGGTCAGATCGAAGTGACGGCCCCCGACGAGGAGTACCGGTCGCTCGCTGCCCTTTGGGCCGACCCGCATGAGCTTCATCATCAATTCCCTTCGGAGCAGGACGAGTCCCCGCAGACCGGGACGGCACCATCGGAATCAGCCAGGCCGTGCGCAGTAAATCGATACACTGTCCAGTCTCGCCAACACCAGCGTGGTCTGTCAATCGTCGACGCGCACCCTCGAAGCAGCCTGTGGACTGATCAGCCGGGCGGGCAGGGTGGTCGCCACCCGTACGACACCGTGCCGCCGGCCCGTCAATCAGTGCGGATGGACCGGGACACCGGTCCGGCGGCGGATCACCGCCGGATCAGGGGATCGGCACGCCATACGCCGAACCGATCGGACCGCCCGTGCGCGGATTCCTCGTGACAAGGCCGCCACTGCCGGCCCCGCTCGTGCAAAAAATGGTGGGCGATACTGGGATCGAACCAGTGACCTCTTCGGTGTGAACGAAGCGCTCTCCCGCTGAGCTAATCGCCCTCAGCGTGGATGACTGTACCCGATCGTCCCGCCCGGGCGCACATCCGGGTGGCGGTCGGCTCAGGTGGTGGCGAGGTAGCGCAGGAAGCTGGCGATCACGTCGATGCCGAGGCCGACCTTCAGCGAGAAGATCACCACGACCGCGACGAAGACGAGGCCCACCCCGGCGATGCCCAGCCGCACCGGCCAGCTCTGCCGGGTAACCCACCGGGTCCATCCCTGGACGTGCCGTCGGGCGAAGGCGAGCAGCCGCTTGGCCCAGTGGAACTCCACGCCCCAGACCGCCAGTCCGCCGAAGACGATCAGCCAGCCCGGCCCGGGTAGCGGGATCAGCACCAGGCCGAGGACCACGATCAGAGCACCGAGCAGGCCGACGCCGACCTTCAAGGCGATCCGGCCAGTGGGATTGGAGCGGATCAGGGCGAGGGTCACCCGAATCCGTTGGCGCAGCCCGGACAACGTTCGCGGTGCCTCCGGCTCGGGACGATCGGTGACAGCGACCGGAGCGCCGCGCCCACTCGGACGTCCGATCGGGTCACTGCCCACCTGGTCTCCCCCCGACTCGGCGTGTCCGACAGTCTCATCCGCCGGGTCGTACGACGCATGACCCGGTGTTGAATTCTCGGTCATCCGCTTGGCGGAGGAGGGTTTTATGGCCATTTTGCCCCTCATTGTCGCCCGCCCCGTCACCACAGGGCACCACTGGACGTTACCGGAGTGAGTCGACGTCTGAACCACCCGACGCCGGGCACGTCCCAGTACCCAAGCAGAACCGGACAAGACACCCAAGATGGACATTTTTGGTGCATCCCGGAACCGCTTCCCTCTACTGGGTGAGATCAGCGATAGACGGAGCGTAGTCAAATGCAAGGCCGGAGTATGGGGAAAGCGGGGCGGGCGTCCCGCAGCGGTGCCGGGGGGAGAACGTCCATGAGTGTCATCCGACCAACGACCGTCGAGGTCGAGACGTCACTACGGCTCATCGCGCCTGACGCTACCGCGCTGCCGGTACGAGCCAGCCTGCGTTACGAACCGAGTGATCCGTACGCGGTCCACGTACTCTTCCACGCGGAGTCGGCCGGCGGTGAAGCGGTCAGCTGGTCGTTCGCCCGAGAGCTTCTGGTGACCGGTCTCGACGAACCGGCCGGGATCGGTGATGTCCGGGTCTGGCCCTGGACGACTCCCCGGGGCGACTTCGTGGCGCTCGCGCTGAGCTCCCCGGATGGCAACGCGCTGTTCGAGGTGCCGCGCAGCGTGCTGGTCCGCTTTCTGCGCCGCACCTACGTGGTGGTGCCCCGCGGCCACGAGTCCGACCACCTGGACGTGGACACCGCGGTGAACCGGCTGCTGGCCGGGCGCTGATCGGAACGGCCCGACTCCGCCCGACCCGGCGGGGACTGCGGCTGTTTCGCGTGACGGGAGTACGGCGATGCGCCGTACTCCCGCCGCTGGTGCGGCCACCGGCGCACCCCGGCGCCTCCGCTGGGACGACGCGACGATCCGCCGGTGGTCGGGATGCGGTTGCGGCGCGCTGCGGTTACCGTCGAAACCGATGGTTCAGCCCGATCAGCTCGCCCGCCGGATGTCCGACCCGGATCCCCTGAGGCCAGCGATCAGCGCAACTACTCTCGGTAACAGTCTGACTGCCGACGTGCCACCCCGACCACGGTTGCTCCCCCACGACGAACTGCTACTGGTCACCGCCGGTCACGGCAGCCACGAGATCGACTTTGTCGCCCACCCATGCCGACCCGGCACCCTGCTGTGGGCCCACGCCGGGCAGGTGGTTCGGGCCGGCGGACAGCACGGTCTGGACGCGATCCTGGTGCGATGGACCGCGGCACCAGGCATGCCGGACCGGCCCACCTCCCGCGCCCACTGGCAGCTCACCGGTGAGGACGCCGACGCCATCATCAACGAGGTCAGCCAACTCGTCGTGGACAGCCAGCGGCCCCGGCGGACGGCGCTCGTTGACGAACTCCTCCGCCATGAACTGCGGGTCCTGCTGCTGCGGGTCGCCCTGCTGCCGTACGACTCCCCGCCAGCGCTCGATACCCCGACCACAGATGATCGCCCCGGTGACTATCCCGCATGGGCGGACGAAGCCACCGGGGCGGGTTCATCGAGGTGGGACACCTTCCGGCGGTTCCGGGCCGAGGTGGAGCGGGACCACGCGCGTAGCCGACGGGTCGAGGAGTACGCCGAACGGCTGTCCTGCGCGGTCCGCACCCTCACCCGGGCCAGCCTGACCGTGACCGGGCGGACCGCCAAACAGGTGATCGACGACCGGGTGGCGCTGCAGGCCAAGCGGTTACTCGCGGCGACCAACCTGCCGGTGGCCCAGGTCGGTGCGCGGCTGGGCTTCCCCGAGCCGACGAACTTCGGCCGTTTCTTTCAGCGCGAGGTGGGGTGCAGTCCGGGGAGCTTCCGCGCCGACCTGCTGGAACGCCCACCGGTGACCGACCGGGTCGCGGCAACCGGCATGATGGTGGCGTGCAGATCTCCGCGCGCGGCGACTACGCGGTACGAGCAGCGCTGATCCTCGCTGCCGCGTACCCGACGCTGATGTCCACCCAGGCGATCGCCGCCGAGCAGGACATGCCGCGCAAATTCCTCGAGGCGGTGCTGGCCGACCTGCGCCGGGGCGGGGTGGTCCGGGCACAGCGCGGCGCGGAGGGTGGCTACACGCTGAGCCAACCGCCCGGGGACGTCACCATCGGCATGATCCTGCGGGCGGTGGACGGACCGCTGGCCGGGGTGCGCGGGCTACGTCCGGAGGAGACCCGGTACGCCGGTGCTGCGGAGAACCTGCCCCGGCTCTGGATCGCGGTACGCGCCGCGTTGCGCGAGGTGGTCGACGAGGTCAGCCTCGCCGAGGTACTCACCGGCCGGATGCCGGCGCACGTCCGCAAGCTGACGCTGAAGCCGGACGCCTGGGAGTCCCGCTAACCAGGCATGTGGACGGTCGGGTTTGCCGATCGACGCGACGGGGAACTGAGCAGCCCACCTGCTGACGGTCGACGGAGGGAGCGCGAGCGATGGGCGTCATGTTCCGCAAGCGGAAGCGGTTCGGCCCGCTCCAGTTGAACTTCACCGAGAACGGGTTCTCGTCCTGGACCATCCGGATCGGCCGATGGTCGTGGAACTCGCGGGCCAAGGCGCACCGGTACGACCTGCCCGGCCCGTTCTCATGGAGGCAGGACAAGTCGCGTAGCTGAGCGCGCAGGCGCAGGCGCAGGACAATAATCGAAGGCTCGGCGGGATCGCCCGCCGAGCCTTCGATCTGCAGGAATAATAATATTATGTCCGATATAGCTGGAGATGATGCCCTGTCCCGTACTCGGAATCCCCGCCGGGCCGAGGTACGGCGTACCACCGCCATCTGCCTGCTGATGGTCCTGCTCTACTACCTGGTCCCGGTGGAGCCGGGGGTGACGGGGATGCATCTCGCGGTCCGCGCCGTGATCACCGTCGTCGGCGTGACACTGGTGGCCGCGCTGGTGCTACAGCAGATCCGCGACCAGATCACCGCCGATCCGTCCGACGTACGCCTCACCCGGCTGGCGATCGCGCTGGTCGGCGGAGTGGTCGTGTTCGCGCTGGCCGACCTGGTCATCTCGTTCAGCGACCCGGCTCAGTTCATCGACATGACGACGAAGACCGACGCGCTCTACTTCGCGATCGGCACGCTCACCACCATCGGGTACGGCGACGTACACGCCAAAGGCCAACTCGCCCGCGCGGCGGTCTGCGTCCAGATGGTGTTCAGCGTCGGAGTGCTCGCCACCGGCGCGTCGCTGCTGGTCAGGCGGTGGACGGAGTACGCCCGCCAGCAGCCGGGGCGGTCGGGGTGATCTTTACGTCGCCGGCCAACCGTCCGTCCGCCGGCCAGCGCCGCACCTGGTCGGCGGCGAGCAGACCGGCCAGCGCCCGGTTGGCGTCGGAGGCCCGGTGGACCGTCCCGGTCACCGTGAAGCTGCGCAGCTCGGCGACGGTCCGGGAGCCGCACTCGACGAGGTGGGCGTACAGCCGGTCGCGCAGCGAGGCGAGCCAGTGGTCCGGCTCCTGCCCGGCGACGGCCGCGTCCGGCTCCTGCCGGGCGACGGCCGTCGCCTGCGGATCGTCGGCGGCACGCAGCCCCCACCCCGCCGGACCGACCTCCCAGAGCGCCTCCTTGAACGCCTCGATGCGTTTGCCGGACCCGGTGGCGAAGGCGACCGGGTACGACGTGCCGCCGTCGACCTGCCCGGCCACCCCGGCCGGCACCAGCTCGACGACGCTGACCAGCGGAAAGCCGGCTGCGGTCAGCACCCGGCGCAGTTCAGCTGGTGAAGCCGCTCCGACCACCAGCAGCTCGGCCGGGCGGCCGGCCGTCGACGCGCGCCACACGACGGGTCCGGGCAACGGGCCACCGGCCAGGTCGAGGTGGCACAACAGCGGCGCGTTGGCGGCCGCAGCGGCGGTCACGGCCACCGGGAGCAGCTCCGGACCGCCGGGCAGCAGATGGGCCGTCACCGCCGCCGGCAGCCCGGTCGGGTCCGGCTGGGCACCGGAGGACGTGACGGTGACGACCGTCAGGTGCCGGCCGGTGACCAGTTCCGGGTGGTCGGCGACGGCGCGCAGCGCAGCGTCCGCGGTGGTGCCCGGCGGGCCCTGGTACGCCTGAACGAAGGTGGCGCGACGGGCCTGGCGCAGCGCGGCGGGAACCCAGGTGCTCAGGTGGCGGAGCAACAGGTCGTGCGGGACCCGCCCCGCCGGCTCGACTGTCATGGCGTCCGTTCTACCGGCCCGGGTCGCGGCCCGCGCGGGCGGGGCCGGCCGAGCCGCCGTCGCCGGTCGGAGCCGGAGTCAGCGGGCCGGCTCCGGCTCGCTACGCGGTCAGCCCGGCACCGAGACGCCGACGCCACCGCGGGTCCGGGCGCCGTACCGCTGCTTCTCCCGGGCCAGGTCGAGCGGCCGGATCCGCTTGCGGGCGGCAATCGCCTGCTCGTCGAGGCGGTCGGCGGGGACCAACCAGACGACCTCGAACTCCAGCCCGTCCGGATCCCGGCCGTACAAGCTCTTGGTGGTCCCGTGGTCGGAGGTGCCGACCAGGGCGCCGGCGGCGGCGAGCCGGGTGGCGAGCGCCTCGAGTTCGTCGAGCGTGTCCACCTCCCAGGCCAGGTGGTAGAGGCCGACCATGCCGCGACCCGCGCCGGACCGCGCGGCGTGGCCACCGATCTCGAACAGGCCGAGATCGTGGTCGTTGGTGGAGCCGGGGGCCTGCAGGAAGACCACGCCGGAGAAGCCGTCGGGGGTCATCGGCACGACGGAGAACCCGAGCACGTCCCGGTAGAACGCCAGGCTCCGGTCGAGGTTCGAGATGTACAGCACGGCGTGGTTGAGACGGTGGATTCCCATGTCGTGAAGGCTAGCGCGAGTTAGTTCAACGCTCAACCACTACGGGTATGATGGTGGTCATGACCCGCTGGCTCGACGACGACGAACAGCGCACCTGGCGCGCGTACCTCTACGCCACCAGGACGTTGGCCGCGACCCTGGACCGCGAACTGCAGGCGAGCGCGGGGATACCGCACGCGTACTACGAGATCCTGGTCCGACTCTCCGAGGCACCCCGGCGCACCCTGCGGATGAGCGAGCTCGCCGACGCAACCGACTCCTCCCGCAGTCGGCTGTCGCACGCCGTGTCCCGGCTGGAGCAGCTCGGCTGGGTCCGCCGTGAGGAGTGCCCGACCGACCGGCGCGGGCAGTTCGCGGTGCTCACCGAGCCCGGCTTCACCGCCCTCAGCGCCGCCGCGCCCGGCCACGTCGACGCGGTCCGGCAACACCTGTTCGACCAGTTGACCCCGGAACAGGTCGATCAACTGCGGATCATCAGCGAAGCGTTAGTCAAGCATCTGGCCGGTAACAATCCGCCATCATGAGCGAACTGTCCCACATCAGACCCTTGTACAGACCGTCGTCGGACACGCACGATGGGACGTGTCTCTCGGCCTGGGCGAAATCACCACGCAGGCGCACGGCCTGATCAGCGTCGGCGACCTGCCGGGCGCGCGTAATCTGCTGGCCACGGCGTTGGCCGACACTGACTCGCGTCCCGCACACGCCAGCGCTGAACAGGCGGAGGCCGCCGGACTGCTGGCCCGGGTGACGGTCGCGCTCGGCGAGGCGCCGGCGGCGCGGGCGTGGGCGGCGTACGCGTACTCGGCGAACCAGCGACTGCACGGCACGGCGGACGAGCGGACCATCGGGGCCGCCGCCACCCTCGCCGCCGTCCTGCACCGGGTGGGCAGCGACGCCCGCGCCGCGCACCTGTACCGCGAGGTGATCGACGAACTCTGCGCCATCGACGGCCCCGAGTCGCTCCGGGTCCTGGCCGCCCACGCGGACCTCGCCACCGTCGAATTCGCTCGCGGCGAGTGCGACATCGCCCGGGACCGTCTGGAGGATGCCTGGGAACTGCACCGCGAGGTGTACGGCGAGGGGCATCCGGCCGGGATCAAGATGCTGGCCCGGCTCGGCGCGATGCAGCGCGACTGCGGCCGGCTCGCCGAGTCCGACGTCAGCCTGTCGCTCGCCATCGACCTGTGCCGCACCCGCCTGCCGGCCGACCATCCGCTAATCGGGCAGGTCGCCGCGCTGGCCGAGGCGTCAGCGGATCCGGCGCACCGCTGTGGCGGGCAGGGGCCGGTCGACGACGGGCCGGACGACACCGGCGGCCCGGATCCCGACCGCAGTCCGGACGACACCGGCGGCCCGGGCCCGATCCTCCGGCCGGACGACAACGGCGGCCCAGGCCACGACGGCGGCTTGGACCAGGGCGGCTGGCCGCCCGGCACCAGGCCGGCCAGTGGGCCAGCGGCTCCGGCTGCTCCGGCGGCCGATCCCGCCGGGCGCGACCGGCTCACCGGTCCGGCCTGGGCCGAGCCCAGCTGGATCGAGCCGGAACCGCCGGTCACTGAGGTAGCCGACCCCCGCTGGTCGGCGGCGTTCTGGACGGAACCGAGCGCGTCGTCAGCGACGCCGACCACCGACCGGTCAAGCGACGACGAGACGGACGGCCATCGGGACGGACGGCACCGGGCCGACCCGCCCTGGCTCGACCCGCTGGACCAGCCGGTGGACCAATCAGTGCCCGACCCGGCGGCTGAGCTGGACAGCGGCCGACCGTGGAGCCAGCACGGCTGGATTGAACGGGAACCGGCGGGCGGCGACGCCGATGACCCGCTCTGGTCGCCCAGTGGTTGGCTGACCGACGACCCCTCCCCTGCCCGGCGGAACACGACCGGGCAGGAGCAGCGAGGCGACCAGCACCAACCGGACGAACCCGACACGACCGACGGCCGGCCAGCGAGCATCCCACCGCCCCGGGTGCCGGTCGATCTGCCACCGTCCGGCTCCACCAACCATGACGGGGCACCCGGCATCTGGCTCTTCGACGAACCGTGGTGGCCGCCCGAGCAGTCCGGTGCCGGCGATGGCTCCGATCCGGCCGCTGCGGATCGCCCGGACGGACCGGATCGCCCGGACGCACCAGAACGCCCGGACGCCTCGGACGCCGCCGGCCCGGTCAGCCCGTTCGGGCCGGTCCGGTTCCGGCAGGCGACCGGCCCGTCAGCGCCCGACACTCCCACGGCCGGCAGTTCCGTGAGCGACCCGGCGGCCGTGCCCGGCGAGCCGGTGCCGCCGGAGACCCCTGCCTTCGTACCCAACCCACGGGTGCCCGACAGGGCAGGCGCTCGACCGGAGCCGGCACCACCGGTGACCGACGAAGCCTTCGCGGGCCCGGACGCCTCGGTCGATGCCGACTCCGCAGCCCGCCACGCCGAGGTCACGGACGGACCGGGCACCGGAGCCACGGACGGACCGGCCACGAGCGTCGCAGCCGGTGGAGCCGGCGCGACCATCGGAACCGGCGCCACCGGCACGGGCCGCAGCACCGGGACGCTGTCCCGACTGCCACGGCGTGAACTCAGCCGGATACCCGACCGCCGCAGGAACCTTCCGGTCCGGCGGCAGCGAGGACAGCTGGTGCCGGTACCCAAGCCGGTGGCGACCGCTGCCCGCCCACGCGGGCCGATGCTGGTGTTCACCGGCGTGGTGGTGGTTCTGCTCGGCGCTGCGGCGGTGGTGGCCGGCGTCAGCCTGGTCGACGAGACGTCCTCCGGGCCGACCGCGGCACCAGCCGAGGTCACCTCCCCGACCGGTACGCCGACCAGCGCTGCGCCGCCGGCCACACCGGGTACCGCCCCGGGCGGCGTGGGCCTGCGCGACAACCGGGACAGCGTGACGTTGACCTGGACCTATCCGGCGGGTGCCGAGGGACAGGTGTTGATCTCCGGGGGGAGCAACGATCAGCAGCCCCGAGCCTTCATGACGTTGCCGGCGGGTGCGGACAGCTTCGTCGCGTACGGGCTGAACGAGTCGATCGACTACTGCTTCACGGTCGCCGTGGTCTACTCGGCCGACGTGATCGGGCAGGCCGACCCGGTCTGCACGGACCGGGCAGCGAACGCCCGGTAACCTGTCCGGTCTATGCCGGGCCGGGCTCGTCGTCCACCGGGTCTGCCGGAAGCCGGACCCGAACCTGAAGTCCGGGACAAGCACCGTGAGGCTCTGCCGCATCACCGTCGTGTCCTGCCGCATCGTCCGTCCGCCCCGCATCGGCCAGTTCGACAGTGCCGCCGTGTCGGCGGACCAACTGCGCGACGATGGCCAGTCCGAGCCCGGCGCCGCCGGCGTCGTGGGCCCGCGCGTCGTCGAGCCGGGTGAACCGGTCGAAGACCCGTTGCCGGTCGGCCGGTGGGACACCCGGACCGTCATCGGTGACCAGGAGCTCATGCCAGTCCGGCCCGTCCGGTCGGGCGGTCACCAGCACCTCGGAGCGGGCGTGTCGGACCGCGTTGTCCAGCAGGTTGGCCAACACCCGGACCAGCGCGTCCGGGTCGCCGGCAATCCACAGCGGCTGGTCCGGCGGCACCACCCGCACCGGCGGCCGTGGATACCGGGCGGCCACCGTGGCGGCCAGCTCGCCCAGTTCCACCGGACCGACCGGGCCGAGCACCACACCGGACTGGTCGGCCTGCTGGTCGGCGCGGGCCAGCAGCAGCAGGTCGTCGACCAGTCGGCTGAGTCGTTGACTGTCCGCCAGCAGGTCGTCGGCGACCGCCAACCAGTCCGTGCGGCTACCGAGTCGCTGCGCCACCTCAAGCTGCGTACGCAGATTGGTCAGCGGACTGCGCAGCTCGTGGGCGGCGTCGGCGACGAACGCGCGTTGCCGGGCCCGCGCGGCCTCCAACCGGTCGAGCATGTCGTTGAGGGTGACCGCCAGCCGCTGAATCTCGTCGCCACCACCCGGCACCGGCAGGTGACCGGCCTGGTCGCCACCAGTGATCTCGGCCGCGCCGGCCCGCAGTTTCTCCACCGGCCGCAGCGTCGCCCCGACGGCCCGCCAGACGATGACCGTGACCGCCGCCACCAACAGTGGGAACGTCATCAGCAGAATCACCCGGACCAGGGCGAGGCTGCGGTTGATGTCGGCCATCGACCGGGCGACCAGCACGGTACGCGGCTGCGCTGGCCCGCCGGCCGGTTGGGCGATCACCCGAACCGGGCCGCGCAGACCGAGCCGGGCACCCGGCACGGTGACCGCCCCGGTCGGTTCGGCGGCGAGCTGTTCCCGCTCGCCCGCGTAGAGCATCGGGACGAGTCGATCGGCGCCAATGGACGCGGCGCGTATCCGTCCCCGCTCGTCGACGATCTGCACCCGTACGTCGTTGCCGGCCACTGGCAACGGGTCGGGCACCGCGTCGGCGGCCACCAGCTGGGCGATCGCGTCGGCGGTGGTCCGGGCGTCGGCGTCGGCGCTGCGTTCCAACGCCAGCGCGAGGACGACGGTGAGCCCGATCGCCCCAGCGGCCAGGCCGGCGGTGAGACCCAGCACGCTGATCGCGGTCAGCCGGGTGCGCAGGCTGAGCCGGACCCGCAGGTGCGCCCGCCACCGACCGGGATGCGCCGCCGAAAGCCGTCGACCTGTCACGGGACCAGCCGGTAGCCGGCACCCCGGACGGTCTCCAGCCGGTCCCGGCCGACCTTGCGGCGCAGGTACCCGATGTACACCTCGACGGCGTTCGGCGCGGTGTCGACGCTGGCGTCCCAGACGTGGTCGAGCAGTTCGATCTTGGAGACGACCTCGCCGGCGCGCCGCATCAGGTACTCCAGCAGGGCGTACTCACGGGCGGTGAGCCCCACCTCGGCATCGGCCCGGGTGACCCTCCGCCGGGCCGGGTCGAGGCTCAGATCACCGGCGGTGAGCACGGCGGGCCGCTGCGGCGCGCCGCGCCGTAGCAGAGCGCGCAGCCGGGCCAGCAGCACCACGTACGAGAAGGGCTTGGTCAGGTAGTCGTCGGCACCGCAGTCGAGGCCGTCCGCCTGGTCGTACTCGCCGTCCTTCGCGGACAGGATCAGCACCGGCAGCCAGTTCTGCTCGGCCCGCAGCTGGCGCACCACCCGGTAGCCGGACAGGCCGGGCAGCATCACGTCGAGGATCATCGCGTCGTACCCGCCGTGCCGGGCCAGTTCCAGCCCGGCCGGCCCGCTCGCGGCGACGTCCACCACGAAGCCTTCCTCCTGCAGGCCGCGCCGCAGGGCGTCGGCCAACCGGACCTCGTCCTCCACCACCAGCACCCGCACCGGTCAAGGGTGCCATCATGAGGGTGCGACCGGGCTACCCGTGACCGTCGTCGCTGAGCGTGTTCTCAGCTTGGCCACCGGCTCTCAGCAACGTCTCAGTACACCCGACGCACGATGGGTGGCAGGAGGTACGAAGATGTCGGTATTCACATCCCGGCCGGCGATGCGCTGGCTGGTCCCCGCCGCATCGGCGGCGGTGCTCGTCGGCGGCGGCGTTGCCGTGGGGGCGCTCGCCGCGTCCGCAGACCCGGTCCTGCCGCCGCGTAGCGCCGAGCAGTTGCTGGTCGACCTGCAGACCGCCGAGGTCGACGGCATGTCCGGAACGGTCGTGCACCGCGCCGATCTGGGCCTGCCGGCGGCGCTCAACCTGGCCGGTCAGATCGGTGCCGGCAACGGGCTCGGCTCGCTGATCAACGGTACGCAGACCTTGCGCGTCTGGTACGCCGGTCCGGACCAGGCCCGGTTGGCGATGGTCCGCACGCTGGGCGAGACCGACGTCATCCGCAACGGACAGGACGTCTGGATCTGGTCCAGCCAGCAGCAGCAGGCCACCCACTTCGAGTTGCCGGCCGAGGGCGATCACGCCGACGCGGCGGGCGAGCGGGCCGGCACCGATCCGGCGTCGGAGCTGCCCGTCACCCCGCAGGCGGCAGCCGACGAGGTGCTGGAGGCAATTGACCCGAGCACCGAGGTGTCGGTGGGCCGCTCGGCGGAGCTCGCTGGGCGGACCGCGTACGAGCTGGTGCTCACCCCCCGCGACGAGGACTCGCTGGTCGAGGAGATCCGGATCGCGATCGACTCGGTCGAGTACGTGCCACTGCGGTTCGCGGTCTATCCGGTCGGCGCCGACCGGGCCGCCATCGAGACCGCGTTCACCCAGGTCAGCTTCGACACACCGGATGAGGAGCAGTTCGTCTTCAACCCACCGCCGGGCACCGAGGTCGTCGAGGCGGGCGAGGACGGTGTCGCGACGCCGGGTGCCGGTTCCCGGGGTCCGGACCAGTTGCCGGGCGACGCCGAGACCGACGGCATGCTGGAGGAGCTGGCGCGGGGCTGGGCGGACAGCGAGGACGCGGTCCGTACGGTCGGCACCGGCTGGGGCACCGTCCTGGTGGTCACGCCGCCGGCCGAGGCGGCGACTGCGGCCGAGGAGCACGCCGGTGAGTCCGCCGAGGGCGCTCAGGTCATGCAGATGCTGGGTGATCTGCCGGCGGTCGACGGGCCGTGGGGCAGCGGCCGGCTGTTCTCCAGTTCGTTGTTCACCGCGCTGATCGCCGACGACGGCCGGCTGTACGCCGGCGCGGTGACGCCGGAGCGGCTGTACGAGGTGGCTACCGAGACCCGCTGACTTGACCGGTCCACTACCGGCGTCGACCCCGGATCACCGAGCGTCGACGCCGGTAGCGGCGTTTGCAGGGCCCGATCAGCCAGCGGTGCAGACCGACACCAGGGGCGGACCAACTTAACCGGTTGCGTAGCGGGATCACGCCGGTCTACTCTGATGCTTGCGCGAAGGGCCGGGTAGTCGCCGACACCGTGCTGGCCAGGTCAGCCGGTGTCTTTCGTCCCCGTGGGTCACCCACGGGTCGCTACCCGAGGTAGGTCATGAAGACACGTCTGAGCGTCGCGGCCGCGGCGCTGCTCGCCCTGGTCACCTCCGTCGTGGTGCTGGCCCAGCCCGCGCACGCCGCCGTCGGCCTGCACGTCAGCGGCGGCCAGTTGGTGGAGGCAAACGGCACTCCGTTCGTCCTGCGCGGGGTCAACCACGCACACACCTGGTACACCGGCCAGACCAGTTCCTTCGTCAACATCAAGTCCCTGGGCGCGAACGCCGTCCGGGTGGTGCTCAGCAACGGCCACCGGTGGAATCGCAACGATGCCAGCGACGTCGCCAACGTCATCTCGCTGTGCAAGGCCAACCGGCTGATCTGCGTCCTGGAGGTGCACGACACCACCGGGTACGGCGAGGAGGGGGCCGCATCCAGCCTGGCGTCCGCCGCCGACTACTGGATCGGCCTGGCCAGCGTGCTGCGCGGCCAGGAGAACTACGTCATCATCAACATCGGCAACGAGCCGTTCGGCAACAGCGGCTACCAGAACTGGGCCAGTCACACCACGAGCGCCGTACAGCGGCTGCGCGCCGCCGGTTTCGAGCACGCGATCATGGTCGACGCACCGAACTGGGGACAGGACTGGACCTTCACGATGCGTGACAACGCGCAGTCGGTGTGGAACGCCGACCCGGCCCGCAACCTGATCTTCTCGATCCACATGTACGGCGTGTTCGACACCGCCGCCGAGATCAGCGACTACCTCGGGCGGTTCCGCTCGGCCGGTCTGCCGATCGCGGTCGGCGAGTTCGGGCACGACCATTCCGACGGCAACCCGGACGAGGATTCGATCCTGTCCTACACCCGGCAGCACGGCATCGGCTGGCTCGGATGGTCGTGGAGCGGCAACAGCGGCGGCGTCGAATACCTCGACATGGTGAACAACTTCAACGTCAACAGCCTCACCCCGTGGGGCCAACGGCTGTTCAACGGCACCAACGGGATTCGGGAGACCGCACGGGAGGCGACCGTCTACAGCGGCGGGACGCCACCGCCGACCACCGCGCCCCCGACCACCGCGCCGCCCACCACCGCGCCCCCGACCACCCCGCCGCCGGCAGGGGCGTGCACTGCGACGTACGCGGTGATCGGTCAGTGGCAGGGCGGTTTCCAGGGTGAGGTACGGGTGACCGCCGGCGGTTCGGCGCTCACCGGCTGGCGGGTGAGCTGGACGTTCGCCAGCGGTCAGTCGGTCAACCAGGCGTGGAACGCCACCGTCACCAGCACCGGGGCGAGTGTCTCGGCGACCAACGTCAGCTACAACGGCAACCTCGGCGCCGGGCAGAGCACGACCTTCGGCTTCATCGGCAGTTGGACCGGCAGCAACCCGGTGCCGACGCTGTCCTGCGCCGCGCGGTAGCCGCAGCCGCCACCACAGGTGTGACCGGTGGCCGGGCGGGTATCCGTCCGGCCACCGGCACACCCGGCGTCGTTCACCTCAGACGGCCGGCGGCTGGTGTGGCACTGGCAAGTCGCTACGAGCTGGAGGTTTACGGTGAGCGAAGGTCCTCGTATACGGGTGGGCGCGTACGCGGTGATCGTCCGGGACTCGGCGGTGCTGCTGAGCCGGTTGTCCGAGGCGTCCCCGGTGTTCGAGCCGGGTGCCTGGCATCTGCCGGGAGGTGGTCTCGATCCGGGCGAGCAGCCCGGCGAGGCGCTCACCCGAGAGTTGCAGGAGGAGGCCGGCCTGGAGGTGATGTCGTCGCGGTTGCTGGACGTGCGGTCGTACCTGGCGCACCGCAACGGCACCGACTGGCACGTGGTCGGGCTGCTGCACAGCGCACGGGTGGGGCCGGGCGAGCCGGTGGTCACCGAGGTCGGCGGCAGTGCGGACGCCATCCGGTGGGTGCCGATCGACGAGATCGACCGGTTGCCGCTGTCGCCGCCCACCGCGGACGGGCTGCGGATGGCGGAGCTGCTGCCGGTGCCGGCGTAGGAGTTCGTCGCCGGGCGTGGCTGGTTGGTCGTCAGGCATGGTCACCGGACCGGTCGCAGCCGCCTCGGCCTCGGCCGGGCCGGTGACGACCGGATGTCGGCTGACCGGTCGCCGCGTCGGGTGCACATTCGCGGCGGGCGGCCCGTAGCCGCCAGACGACGAGCGCCCCGAGCGCCAGCACCGCGACCACGACGGCGGCCGCCCGGCCGGCGACCTCCTCGATCGCGGCGTACGAGCTGCCGGCCAGGTAGCCGATCAGCACCGTGCCGATCCCCCAGACCAACGCACCCGCGACGTTGTAGGCAAAGAACCGCCGGTACGGCATGTGTGCCGCACCGGCCAGGGCGGGCATCACCGCGTGGAAGAAGGTCACGAACCGGCCGACGAAGACCGCGGTGCCGCCCCGTACCGCCAACTGGTGTTGCGCCCGCCGCACCCAGGCCTGCCGCTTGCGCAGGAAGCGCATCCGCAGCAGCCGGGGCCCCAGGGCCCGGCCGATCAGGTAGCTGGTGGTGTCACCGGCCACGGCCGCGCTGACCACCACCACGGTGATGCCGGCCAGCGAGATGGTGCCGAGGCTGGCGGCGACGCCGCCGAGCACCGCAGCGGTCTCGCCGGGGAACACGAAGCCGACGAACAGCGCGTCCTCGGCGAACACCAACAGCCCGACCAGCAGGTAGATCAGCGCACCATCCATCGACAGCAACCGCTGCAGCCAGTCGCTCAGCACAGCACCCCCCGCTCGTGGGGGGCCGCGGACCCGACGTTAGCAGTTGTGGGGCGGCGCCCGTGACGGTCCGACGGATGCGGCGTCGGGGCGTCACGGGCGTACTCCCCACCACAGAGAGGTGTCACCCCGATCTCTTAACCGGTTAAGCGTCACGCTACGCGCGCGCCCATCCGCTGTTCCGCTGGGCCGGCGGCTGGGGCATGCCCGCCTGGTTCTGGCGCAATATCGAGGAGCCAGACCGGACGATCTACCGAACCCTGGCTCGGGGCTCAACCCGACTCCACCCTCAGGCCAAGAAGAGATCAGATCCGGTGAGAAGACGACGGCCTGGGGCTTCTCACCGACACTGATCCGCTGCTGGTCGGCTGGCCCGCCACGGATCACCTTTGCTGAGAACCCACAGCCGGCCGGCTAACCGTCGACAGGCCTGCTCGTCACCACCCGTAAACGCCGTGCGGCCTAACGCACCTCGTTGGCGAGGGCGAGCACGCGGTCGACCGTCAGCTCGTCGAGGCGGTCGACGACGAGCGCCACGCCGGCCAGGGCATCGGCCGCCGGCGGGTACCCGGAGTGCGGCACCGCGACCACTACCAGACCGGCGGCCACGGCGGACCGCAGCCCGTTGCTCGAATCCTCAACCGCCAGGCACCGCCGCGGCGGTACACCGAGCAGCCGTGCCGCCACCTGGTAGACCTCGGGGTCCGGCTTGCCGGCCGCGCACTCCTCGGTCGACACGGTCGCTCGGAACGCCTCGGTGAGCCCCGCCGTGGCCAGCACCTGTTCGATCAGGCGGCGGGGTGAGGAACTGGCCAGCGCGAGCGGGAACCGCCCGGCGAGGTCACGGACCACCTCGATCGCGCCCGGGATCAGCGGCAGCTCGACCCGGTACCGCGCCGCCATGGCGTCGATCACCTCGTCGGCGACCCGGTCGGCACCACGCCCGACGCCGAGGTCCGCGTCCAGGTAGCCGGCCCACTCCGGGGTGCTCATCCCCATCAACCGCTGCTGGGCGTCCGGCAGCCACCGACCACCGGCCCCGGCCACGTAGTCGCGCCGGACCTGCTCCCAGACCGGTTCGGTGTCGATGAGTACGCCGTCCATGTCGAACACCACTGCCGAGATCATGACCCCATCCTGCCCGGTCGACCGGAATCGACCCGGAGCGGGGTCACTGAGCGCTATCCTCGCAGGTGAGCTCCCCTTTCTCGATCCGAGCCGGGTCGCTGCAGCGGCCCACGCACCGGACAGAAGCGGTGAAAGGAGTTGCGATGTCGGAGCACGCCGCACCGGCCCGCGATCGGATCGTGGCCGGCCTCCACGACTCGGCATCCAGCTGGGCCGCCGTCGCCCTGGCCGCCCGGGAAGCCGCCACAGCGCACCGGCCGCTGCGACTGGTGCACGCTCTCAACTGGATCCCGGACGACCTGTCCGGCGGCGACGAACCCCAGCCGGACGCCTACCAGCTCGTCGAACGTGCTGTGGAGACCGCCACCCGGACGGCCCCCGGAATCGACGTCACCACCGAAGTGTCCGAGAACGCCCCAGCCACCGCGCTGCTGCGGGAGTCCCGGATGGCGTCGTTGGTCGTGATCGGCGACGGGGACCTGGCCCGGTGGACCTGCCTGCCGCTGGACGCACTCGCCGTACAGATCGCCGCCCGCGCGGACTGCTCGGTGCTGGTCGCCCGGGCCGGTTCCGAGCCGGCCCCCGATCCGGCCGCGCCGGTGCTGGTCGGTGTGGACGGCTCGGCCGGCTCGGAGCGCGCGCTCGGCTTCGCTTTCGACGCCGCCGCGCAGCGGGGCAGCGACCTGATCGTCGTACGCAGCTGGGAGAGCGAGTCGAGCTGGGCCGACGCCTCGGCGTCGACCGCCGACGAACTCGCCGCGGCGGTCACCCCGTGGCAGGAGAAGCATCCCGACGTCGCGGTCCACCAGCAGGTGGTGAACGGACCGCCGGCCCGGGTGCTGATCGAGCGTTCCGCCCAGGCCGGGCTGGTGGTCGTCGGCGCCCGTGGCGATCATCCGCTGCGGGTACCGCTCGGCGCGGTCAGCCAGGCGGTGCTGCACCACGCCGGGTGCGCGACGGCGATCGTCCGCGAAGGCGGCCCCCGGCCGCCCGCCGGCGACTGACCGGGACCTATGCCCTGGGGGGTGGCCCGACCGGCCCTGCCCCGCCCGCACCGCCCACTGCTACCACGGAAGGAGAGAGATTCGCCGACCAGTGCAGGAGGCGGGCGCCATGCCGAAATTCGTCTACGACTTCATCGAAGGTAACCGCGAACTCACCGACCTGCTCGGCGGCAAGGGCGCCAACCTGGCGGAGATGACCCGGCTCGGTCTGCCGGTGCCGCCCGGTTTCACCGTCACCACCGTCGCCTGCCGCGCCTACCTCGCCGACGGCACACCGCCGGCCGGGATGTTCGACGAGGTCAACCGCCACCTCCGGGGCATGGAGGCGCGGCTGGGCAAGCGGCTCGGCGACCGGCACGACCCGCTGCTGCTCGCCGTACGGTCCGGTGCCCGGTTCTCGATGCCCGGCATGATGGAGACCGTCCTGGACATCGGGTTGACCGACACCACCGTGCACGGCCTCGCCGCGCAGAGCGGCGACGATCGCTTCGCCTGGGACTCCTACCGCCGGTTGGTGCAGATGTTCGGCCGGACCGTGTTCGGCGTGCCCGACGAGCTGTTCACCGCCGAGTTGGAGACGGTCAAACGGACCGCCGGGGTCACCGTGGACTCGGCGCTCGGCGCCGAGGACCTGCGCGCCCTGGTCGAGGCGTACCAGAAGGTCTTCCACCAGCACACCGGCCGGGACTTCCCGCAGTCGCCGCACGAACAGCTCGACCTGGCGATCCGGGCGGTCTTCGAGTCGTGGAACGCCGAACGCGCGGTGCTGTACCGCCGGCAGGAACGGATCCCGGCCGAGCTGGGCACCGCAGTGAACGTGATGGCGATGGTGTTCGGCAACCGGGGCCCGGACTCCGGCACCGGGGTGGCGTTCACCCGCGACCCGGCGACCGGGGCACGCGGCGTGTACGGCGACTACCTGGCCAACGCTCAGGGCGAGGACGTGGTGTCCGGGGTCCGCAACACGGTCCCGTTGCAGGATCTGGAGCGGATCGACCCGCGCAGCTTCCACCGGCTGATGACGATCATGGACACCCTGGAGCACCACTACCGCGACCTGTGTGACGTCGAGTTCACCATCGAACGCGGCACCCTGTGGATGCTGCAGACACGGGTCGGCAAGCGGACCGCCGAGGCCGCCTTCGTGATCGCCGCGCAACTGGTCGACGAGGGCGTCATCGACCTCGATGAGGCACTCGACCGGGTCACCGGGGCCCAGCTCGGTCAGCTGATGTTCCCCCGGTTCGACCCGGCAACCGCGCCCACGCCGCTGGCGGTCGGCGTACCGGCCGCTCCGGGCGCGGCCGTCGGCCGGGTGGTGTTCGACTCCGAGGCGGCGGTCGCCGCCGCCGGTCGGGGCGAGCAGGTCATCCTGGTGCGTCGGGAGACCAACCCGGACGACCTGCCCGGAATGATCGCCGCCGCCGGCATCCTGACCAGCCGGGGTGGCAAGACCTCGCACGCCGCCGTGGTGGCGCGGGGCATGGGCCGTACCTGCGTCTGCGGCGCCGAGGCGTTGACCGTCGACACGGCGGCCGGCCAGATTACCGTCGCCGACGGCACCGGGGCGGCACCGACCGTGCTGCACGCCGGGGACCTGATCTCGATCGACGGGGCGACCGGCGCCGTGTTCGCCGGCGCCGTCCCGGTACACCCGTCACCGGTGTTGCGCTACATCGAGGGCGAGCTGGCACCGGAGGCGGATCCATTGGTGTCGGCGGTGCACCGGCTGCTGGGCCACGCGGACGTGGTGCGCCGGCTCGCGGTGCGGGCCAACGCGGACACCGCCGCCGACGCCCGCCGGGCCCGGGCCGAGACACTCGGCGAGGACCCGGGGCACGACGAGCGGCTGCTCGCGGCGGTCCGCCGGATGCACGAGGCCAACCCGATGCTCGGCCTGCGCGGTGTCCGGCTCGGACTGATGGTGCCGGGCCTGTTCGCCACCCAGGTGCAGGCGATCGCGGAGGCGACCGTGGCCCGGCTGCGGGCCGGCGGCGACCCCCGTCCGCAGATCATGGTGCCGCTGGTCGGCGCGGTGCAGGAACTGGAGGCGGTACGGGACCAGGCCGAGGCGCTGCTCGCCGGCTTCGACGGTCTGCCGCCGGTCCCGGTCGGCACCATGATCGAGGTGCCACGAGCGGCCCTGACGGCCAGCGCGATCGCCGAGGTGGCGGACTTCTTCTCGTTCGGTACCAACGACCTCACCCAGCTGGGTTGGGGCTTCTCCCGCGACGACGTGGAAGGGGTGTTTCTTCGGCCGCTACCTGGAGCTCGGCATCTTCCCGGTGTCGCCGTTCGAGTCGATCGACACCGCCGGTATCGGACGGCTGATCCAGATCGCGGTCGCCGACGCCCGGGCCACCCGGCCGGACCTGGAGATCGGAGTCAGCGGCGAGCACGGCGGCGACCCGGACTCGGTGCGGTTCTTCCACGACGCCGGATTCGACTACGTGTCCTGCTCGCCGTACCGGGTGCCGTTGGCCCGCCTGGAGGCCGGCCGCGCGGCGGCACAGATCCGGCCGTGCTCATCCCAGTGAGCAGCGGCAGCCGTGACGGTGGCGGTTGCCGCGGTGAGCGCCGCAGCGGTCGCGGCGGTCGCTCGCCGCCGCCCCGCCGCCGTCGGTACGGTCACCATCGGACCGGGCGGCTGGGTCAGCGTCAGAGGGTTGCCCGGTCCAGCGCCACGGGTCGTCGCCGACGGCCGTCGGCCCTGGTGGGCCCGGCATGGTCGGGGACGGCAACCATGTGGACGAAGTTCACGTATTGGTACTCATATGATTACCCTGTGACAACCCCCGACACGTGGCGCCTTCCGCCCTGGACCCTGCTCAGCAACCACGGACACGTCCTGCTCGCCATCGCCCGCGACCCGCGGGCCCGGCTGCGGGACGTGGCGGCGCGGGTCGGGATAACCGAACGCGCGGCGCACACCATCGTCGCCGACCTGGAGGAAGCCGGATACCTCACCCGGCACCGGGTCGGCCGACGCAACGAGTACACCGTCAATCCGCACGTACCGTTTCGACATCCGGCCGAATGCGACCACCTGGTCGGCGAACTGCTCGCGCTGTTCACCGGCGGCCAGCCGGCACCGGCCGGACCGCCGCCGACGCCGCCCGTATCGCCGCCGCCCGGGCCACATCCAACGCCGGCCGGGCCGCCGCCGACACCGGCCGGTCGACCGACGGGACCCCAGTCCCGCAACGGCGGGTCCTTCGCACCTGTCCCCCACCCGTCAACGGAGGTGGACTGTAGTCAGGTGCAACTGAAGGAGTGAGGACCATGAGCGCCAGTCACCTGATCGTCGTCGGTGTCGACGGCTCCGAGGGCAGCCGCCGGGCACTCGACTGGGCCGCCCGGGAAGCCGCCGAGCGGGGCGGCGCGCTGCGCGCCGTCGTCGCCTGGCGGTGGGACGGTGGAACCGCCGTCAGCCCCATCGAGGAGCGGCAACGCGCCAGCGAACTGCTGGACCAGGAGATCGCCGCGCTGACCGCCCGGCTCGGGTCGGCGACGCCGGTCGTCGGCGAGGTGGTCGAAGGCCGCGCCGCCGACGTACTGAGTGCCGCCGCCCGCAGCGCTGACCTGCTGGTCCTGGGCAGCCACGGCCACGGCCGCCTGCAGCACACCGTGCTCGGCTCGGTCAGCGAGGAGTGCATCCGCAAGGCCACCTGCCCGGTCGTGGTGATCCCCGTCCCCGCGCTGGTCTCCTCGGCCACCGACACCACCAACTGAGCCGGAGGTGATCGCCATGGTCAGGCCGATCGTCGTCGGGTACGACGGGTCGTCCAGCGCCGACGCCGCAGTCAGCTGGGCGGTCGCCGAAGCCGTCCGGACCGCCACCCCGGTGGTCCTCGCGTACGCGTTCGAATGGCCGACCGGGGCCGGGCCGCTGGTCCCCGTGCCGACCAGCTGGCCGAACGCGGCATCCCGACGCGACGCGGAGACGATGCTGCGGGTGGCGGCCGCCGAAGCCGCCGAGACGCACCCGGACGCCGACATCAGCACCGTCGTCCTCGACGGACCCGCCGCCCTACGGCTGCGGGAGAAGTCCCGGGACGCGGCGTTGCTGGTGGTCGGCAACCGGGGGCACGGCGGCTTCGCGGACCTGCTGCTCGGGTCGACCAGCGTGGCCGTCTCCGCGCACGCGCACTGCCCGGTGGTGGTGGTCCGCGGCGCGGCGCACCCGACCGCCCCGGTGGTGGTCGGCGTGGACGGCTCCGAGCCGTCGCTGGCCGCGCTGTGCTTCGCCGCCGAGCAGGCGGCCAGCCGGCTGGTGCCGCTGCGGGTACTGCGGGCCTGGCACCTGCCGGCACCGCAGTGGCAGCCACCGGCCTTCGACCCCCGGGAGATCGTCGCCGCCGAGCGCGCCCTGCTCGACGACGAGCTGACCGGGTGGCGGGAGAAGTACCCCGAGGTCACGATGACCGCCGAGGCGGTCGTCGACAACCCAGGCCGGGTCCTGGTCGACGCGTCGCGTACCGCCAATCTGGTGGTGGTCGGCTCGCGCGGCCGGGGCGGCTTCACCGGCCTGCTGCTCGGCTCGGTGTCGCAGCAGCTGCTGCACCACAGTCACAGCCCGGTCGTGGTCGTCCGCGACACCGTCCCGGCCGACGCCCGCTGAGCGGGCGCGCCGACCCCCCGCCGACGCCCACCGCGCCGACGACCACCCCGCCCGGCGGGCCGTCCCCGACCCGCCGGGCACAAACCCCAAATGGAGGCTGACGTGTTCGCCGAGCAGATCCGCGATCCGTGGCGGACCTTCCAGGGACGACGGTGGCGGGACACGATCGACGTGGCCGCCTTCGTTCAGGCCAACTACACGCCGTACACCGGCGACGCCGGATTTGTCACCGGCGCGACCGACCGGACCCGGGCGGTCTGGGACCGGCTGCGGGACATGTTCGTCGAGGAACGCCGCCGGGGCGTCTACGACATCGACGCCGCCACGCCGTCCACCATCACCGCGCACGCCCCCGGCTACATCGACAAGGACCGCGAGCTGATCGTCGGCCTGCAGACCGACGCGCCGCTGCGTCGGGCGATCATGCCGCACGGCGGGCTACGGATGGTGGAGAGCGCCCTCGCGGCGTACGGCTACCCGGCCGACCCGCAGGTGCATCGGATCTTCACCGCGTACCGCAAGACCCACAACGACGCCGTCTTCGACGCCTACCCGGCCGATGTGCTGCGGGCCCGCCGTTCGCACATCGTCACCGGGCTGCCGGACGCCTACGGGCGGGGCCGGATCATCGGCGACTACCGGCGGGTCGCCCTGTACGGGGTGGACCGGTTGATCGCCGAACGCCGGGCCCACCGCGAGGCGCTGGACCTGGTCCCGTCCACCGACGACGTCATCCGCGACCGGGCGGAGCTGGCCGAGCAGATCCGGGCACTCGGTGAGCTGGTCGAGATGGCAGCCGCGTACGGCTACGACGTGACCCGGCCCGCCGCCGACGCCCGGGAGGCGGTCCAGTGGCTGTACTTCGCCTACCTGGCCGCCTGCAAGGAACAAAACGGCGCAGCGATGTCACTCGGCCGGACCGCCACGTTCCTCGACGTCTACCTGCAGCGCGACATCGACGCCGGACAGCTGACCGAGCTGGCCGCGCAGGAACTGGTCGACGACTTCGTGGTCAAGTTGCGGATCATCCGGTTCCTGCGCACCCCCGAGTACGACGAGCTCTTCTCCGGCGACCCCACCTGGGTGACCGAGTCCCTGGGCGGAACCGGCACCGACGGGCGGACCCTGGTCACCCGGACCACGTTCCGCTACCTGCAGACGCTCTACAACCTGGGACCGGCGCCGGAGCCGAACCTGACCGTGCTCTGGTCGCCCACGCTGCCCGATGGGTTCAAAAGCTTCTGCGCCCAGGTGTCGCTGGACACCAGCGCCATCCAGTACGAGAACGACGACACGCTGCGGTCCTGGTACGACGACGACACCGCGATCGCCTGCTGCGTGTCGGCCATGCGCCTCGGCCGGGACATGCAGTTCTTCGGGGCCCGGGCCAACCTGGCCAAGGCCCTGCTGTACGCCATCAACGGCGGCCGCGACGAGGTCACCGGCGAGCAGATCGCCCCGGTGAGTCAGCCGGTCGGCGGGGAGATCCTCGACTACGACGAGGTCCTCGCGGCCTTCGACCGGACGTTGGACTGGCTGGCCACCACCTACGTCACCGCGCTCAACGTCATCCACCACATGCACGACCGGTACGCGTACGAACGGTTGCAGATGGCGCTGCACGACTACCCGGTGCACCGGTTCCTGGCCTGCGGGATCGCCGGCCTGTCGGTGGCCGCCGACAGCCTGTCGGCGATCCGGTACGCCCGGGTCAAGGTGCTGCGCGACGAGACCGGACTGGTGGTCGACTACGTGGTCGACGGTGAGTACCCGGCCTTCGGCAACAACGACGACCGGGTGGACGAGATCGCGGTCTGGCTGGTCGAGACGTTCATGGCCAAGCTGCGCCGGCAGCCGGCCTACCGCGAAGCCGAGCACAGCCTGTCGGTGCTGACCATCACCTCGAACGTGGTGTACGGCAAGCACACCGGGCACACCCCGGACGGCCGGCGGGCCGGCGAACCCTTCGCCCCCGGTGCCAACCCGATGAACGGCCGGGACCGGCACGGGCTGGTGGCCGCGGCGATGTCCGTGGCGAAGCTGCCGTACGACTGCGCCCGCGACGGCATCTCGCTGACCACCACGGTGACCCCGGCGGGCCTGGGGCGCACCCCGGCGGAACGGGTGGCCAACCTGGTCGGTGTGCTGGACGGCTACACCGACGCCGGCGGCTTCCACCTCAACGTCAACGTGCTGGACCGGGCCACCCTGGAGGACGCGATGGCGCACCCGGAGCGTTACCCGCAGCTGACCATCCGGGTCAGCGGGTACGCGGTGAACTTCGTGCGGCTCACCGCCGAGCAGCAGCGCGATGTCATCTCCCGGACGTTCCACGGAGGGCTGTGAGGTGACCACCGGGGCGGTCCACTCGTATGACGTGTCGATCGGGGTGGACGGCCCCGGTACCCGGTTCGTCGCGTTCCTCGCCGGCTGTCCGCTGCGCTGCCAGTTCTGCCACAGCCCGGACACCTGGTTCCGGCGCGCCGGCACCCCGACCACCGACGACGCGCTGGTCGCGCAGGTACTGCGCTACCAGCGGTTCATCTCGGTCGCCGGTGGCGGGGTGACGCTCAGCGGCGGTGAGCCACTGATGCAGCCGGACTTCGTCCGCGCGGTGCTGCGCCGGTGCCACGACGCCGGCCTGCACACCGCGCTGGACACCTCCGGGTTCCTCGGCGCCCGGGCGGACGACGACCTGCTGGACGCCACCGACTTGGTGCTGCTCGACATCAAGTCGTCCGATCCGCTGACCTACCGTCGGGTGACCCGCACCGGGCGGCTCGATCCGACCCTGCGGTTCGCCCGCCGGTTGGCCGACCGGGGCACCCCGATCTGGGTCCGGTTCGTGCTGGTGCCGGGGCTCACCGACGCCGAGGCGAACGTGGCCGGGGTTGCCGAGGTGGCGGCCGGCCTGCCGACGGTGCAGCGGGTCGACGTGCTGCCGTTCCACCGGCTCGGCGCGCACAAGTACACCGAGCTGGGCCTGGACTATCCGCTGGCGGCGACGGCACCGCCGGACGACGCGCGGCTGGACCGGGTGCGGGGCCAGTTCCGCGCCCGTGGACTTACCGTCTACTGAGCGGGCCTACCGGCTGCTGGAACTCACCGGCTACCGCGACCCCCGGCTACCGACCTGGTCGCCGTTGGCCACGGTCACCGGGCGGTCGGCCCGCCACGCCGGTGGCCAGCGGAACCGGTGGGTGACGCCACGCCAGCCCCCGCCGGCTGTCGCGCCGGCCAGTTCGGCCGCGATCTGCCGGACCTGGCGGTAGCCGGTGGCCATCAGGAAGGCCGACGCCCGCCCGTAGCTCTTGATGCCGACGACGAAGTAGCCGGACTCGGGATGACGCAGTTCGTCGACCCCGGGTACCGGCGCCGACCAGCCGCAGGCCGGCCCAGGGTCGAGCACCGTGGCCAGGCCACGGCTGGTGCCGAGCACCGGGTCAAGGTCGAGGCGCAGCTCGGCGGCGATCCGGTGGTCGGCACGGAAGCCGGTGGCGACGACCACCCGGTCGGCGACGATCATCCGTCCGTCGCGGCTGAACAGCCGGACCGGACCGAGATCGGACAGTTGCTCCACCCGGTGGGTGACGAATCCGGTCTCCAGGGTGATCCGGCCGGCGTCGACGAGTTGCCGTAGCCGGGTGCCATTCGCCCCGCGCGCCGGCAACGCGTCGGCGGCGCCCGGCGCGAAGACCGGATCGACGGTCACCCGGCGGACCGCCCAGGTAATCCGGGTGCCGGGCTGCTGGTCGGCCAGCTCGATCAGGTCGAGCAGGGTGGTGGCGGCCGAGTGTCCGGCGCCGACCACGACGGTGTGCCGGCCGGCGTGTGCCGGCCGGTCGACGCCGAGCACATCGGGCAGGGCGAAGTCGAGATGTGCCGCGGCGGCCCGCTCGCCGATCGCCGGCAGGCCCTCACCACCCAGATGGTTGGGGGTGTCCCAGGTCCCCGACGCGTCGACGACGGCGCGGGCGAGCTGTTCGGTACCGTCGGCCAAGCGGGCCACGAACGGCGCGTTGACGCGTCCGGCGCCGCGCAGCCGGTCGATGCCGAGCCGGGTGATCCCGGTGACCCGGGTGCCGTAGCGGATCCGGTCGGCCAGTACCGGCAGCTTCGCCAGCGGCAGCAGG